>NZ_JBANRO010000002.1:0-383067 GCF_037154115.1 Alteraurantiacibacter palmitatis
CCATCACGCCCAGCGATGGGCATCATAACGGCTCAAGGCTCTACTCGTAGCTGGTAGAAACTTCGGGCTCAGACCACAAGCAATCTGGAATCAGGACGAAATTCCGGTCATTCTGCGACGGACGGGTAAAGGCGAACTCCTGCGGGTGCGCTTGCCGTTCAATAGCGACAACCACCAGTGGTTGCAGAATGCGCGTCGGACGACGCCGAGCTGGATCGCGTCGCACAAGTTCTGGGAGATTCCGAAAGCCTGGTTTGATGACTTCGTGAATCGTGCGCTTCAGAAACATGGCCGCCTCTACGTGATCCAGCCTTATCGCGAACAGGAAATCTGCTCACCGTCGTGCCAGAACGCTAAGGGACATGAGTGCCAGTGTTCCTGTATGGGTGTCCATCACGGGACCGGCGGGGATGGTAGCTGGTTTGAGGTGTCCGACGCCTTTTCGACCCGCTGGGGCGAACGTGTGCTCGCATGTCGTCTGATGGTTGCCAAGGTTCCGCCACGTCCCGAGCGCTAGGGGTTGCTCGGGATGAGCATGCCCCGCTGCGGGAGCGGGTGTGAGTGTGGTGACGGACTCAGTTCATGGTTTAAGCGGGCAAGAACTTGAGGTATCCCGCCCGCTGTGCAAATCATTGATAACATCAACGTGTTGCTCGGAGAAGAGCTCAAGAAAGACATCAAACGCGGCCAGCGGCTCCGCATTGCCGCATCGAGCTTTTCAATTTTTGCGTTCGAGGCTCTGCGCAAGGAGCTTCAGCAGATCGAAGATCTGCAATTTCTGTTTACCGAGCAGACGTTCACCGCCGAGCGTGCCACTGACGGGAAAGCTCGCGAACGCCGCGAGTTTTTCATCCCAAAATCTAGGCGAGTAGCCGGTCTTTCCGGTTCAGAGTTCGAGATCCAGCTCCGGAACCGGCTGACACAGCGGGCGATCGCGCGGGAGTGCGCCGAATGGATCCGCAAGAAGGCGCGCTTCAAATCCAATGCGTCCTCGGCCCCAATGCAGCAGTTTCTCTCGGTCGACGGAGCGCCGGCTAGCGTCGCCTACATGCCTTTATCGGGGTTCACGGCGGTCGACCTCGGCTATGCGCAGGGCAATGCTGTTTCCAATTTCGTGAACCGCTTCGACGAGGCGATGCACACCCAGAGCTACATCCAGCTCTTCGACACCATCTGGTCCGACCCGTCGCGCGTGGAAGACGTCACTGACGCGATCTGCGACCACATCGCCTCGGTCTACCGGGAGAATTCGCCCGAGCGCGTCTATTTCATCATGCTCTACAATATCTTCCATGCGTTCCTGGAGGATATCGACGAGGACGTTCTCCCCAATGACCGGACGGGCTATCAGGAGAGCCTCGTCTGGCAGAAGCTGTTCAACTACCAACGCGATGCGGCGACCGGGATCATCAACAAGCTCGAAACCTTCAACGGCTGCATCCTGGCGGACAGCGTCGGTTTGGGGAAGACGTTCACCGCACTAGCAGTGATCAAATACTATGAGCTGCGGAACCGTTCGGTTCTCGTGCTGTGCCCGAAGAAGCTGACCGATAACTGGCTGAACTACAGCACCAACCTGAAAACCAATCCGTTCGCGCGCGATCGGTTCAACTACGACGTCCTGTGCCACACGGACCTGTCCCGCACCTCGGGCTCATCCAACGGCATTCCGCTCAACCGGGTGAACTGGGGCAACTACGATCTCGTGGTGATCGACGAATCCCACAACTTCCGGAACAACGATGCGTTCAAGGAAAAAGAGACCCGCTACCAGAAGCTCATGAACCAGGTCATCCGGGCCGGCGTGAAAACGAAGGTGCTGATGCTTTCTGCGACACCGGTGAACAACCGGTTCAATGATCTGCGCAACCAGCTGGCCTTGGCTTATGAAGGCCACTCCGACACGCTGTCGGAGAAGCTGAACACCACCGCCAGCGTCGAGGAAATCTTCCGCCGGGCGCAGGCTGCTTTCAATCGCTGGTCGAAACTGCCGCCTGAGCAAAGGACCGCCGAGACGATCCTGACAGAGCTCGACTTCGACTTCTTCGAGCTGCTCGACAGCGTGACGATCGCTCGCTCGCGCAAGCATATCACCACCTTCTACGACATGACAGACATTGGCCATTTCCCGGAGCGCCGGAAGCCGTTGTCCTTCCGGCCGCCGCTGACCGACGTCCCAGGCGCGATGGATCTCAACGAGATTGTTGCGCAGCTGACGCTGCTCAAGCTCTCGGTCTACGCGCCCACCAGCTACATCCTGCCGAGCCGCCTCGCCAAGTATGAGGCGCTGTACGATACCGACGTGTCAAGCGGCGGCGGGAAGCTGCGGCAGGCTGACCGCGACAAGAGCCTGCAGGCCCTGATGACGGTCAACCTGCTGAAGCGCCTTGAAAGCTCAATCCATGCGTTCCGGCTGACCTTGGGCTCATTGGCGGACAACATTCGCAAAACGTTGGATGTGGTCGAAGACTACGGTTCGGGCCGTAGCACCAGCTCGATCATCGACTATGCTGACGACATAGAAACACTCGAGGCAGAAGACGATGAGCTGGAGGGGTTCGGGGCCTACCGTGTCGGCGGCAAGGTCCGGATCGATCTTGCGGACATGGACGTGCCCGGCTTCGCACATGATCTTGAAGCAGATCTCGCCCTGATTGATGCTCTTCTCGGCGAAATGACCCGCATCACGCCTGAGCATGACAAGAAGCTTCAGCATCTGAAGAGCCTGATCGCGGATAAGCTGGACCGGCCGATCAACTCCGGCAACCGTAAGGTGATCATTTTCACCGCCTTCGCGGATACGGCGAACTACCTCTATGACCAGATTGCAGCGGAGATGTTGGCGCAGCACCGCCTGCACACCGGGCGCGTGACCGGATCGGACGCCCCCAAATCCACTCTCGGAAGGGGATATGACTTCCAGACGCTGCTCACCCTGTTCTCGCCGCGCTCAAAGGAGAAGGCGGCGATCATGCCCGATGAGCCGGGTGAGATCGACATTCTGATCGCCACCGACTGCATCTCGGAAGGCCAGAACCTGCAGGACTGCGACTTCCTGGTGAACTACGATATTCACTGGAACCCTGTCCGGATCATTCAGCGGTTTGGGCGGATCGACCGCATCGGCTCGCCCAATGCGCAGATCCAGCTGGCGAACTATTGGCCGGACATCACCCTCGACGATTACATCAAGCTCAAGGAGCGCGTCGAAAACCGGATGATCATCGCCGACGTTACCGCGACCGGCGATGACAATGTGCTGACCGCCAAGGCGAGCGACACAGCCTATCGCCGCGAGCAGCTGCGCCGGCTGCAGGAAGAGGTCATCGAGTTCGAGGATGTCCGCACCGGCATTTCGATCACGGACCTGGGCCTGAACGATTTCCGCATGGACCTGCTCAACTACGTGAAAGAGCACGGCGACCTCGCCTCGACGCCAAAGGGACTCCACGCCGTGGTCCCGGCTGAACCTGCGAAGGGGCTGGAGCCGGGCATTATCTTCGCGCTGAAGGCCGCGGGCGGTGATGCCTTTGCCAATCGGCAGAACCGTTTGCATCCCTACTATCTGATCTACATGGGCAATGATGGGAGCGTCGTCGCCGATCAGACCCAGGTGAAGCGTCTGCTCGATCTGGTGCGGACTGCGGCGAAAGGCGTGACAGCACCGGTCCCGCTTGCATTTCGACCGTTTAATACCCGAACGGCTGACGGTCAGGATATGAGCGGGCCGTCCCAGCTGCTCAACGCCGCAATCCGCGCCATGATCGACGCCAAGGAGGAGCGGGATCTCGACAGCCTGTTCTCGACCGGCGCCACCACTGCGCTCTCCCACACCATCCGCGGTTTGGAAGACTTTGAGCTGATCGCCTTCGTCGTGGTGGAGCAGCCAGAGGCCGGAGCTGCTTCGTGACCCTCTACGCGTGGCCGCCGCGAACTGCATTTGGCCGCGCAATCCCGAAAAGCCGGATATACGGCGCCGCGCAGGTTCCGCGCGCGATGCAGGCCAAATTCGTCGATCAGGTCGAGCGCATGGAGTGGACCCACGTGCTTCGCGCGGATCGGTTGAATCTACGACCGTCGGCAGACGTCGAGGAAATAGCCGTCATTGCGATAGACCTCCATGCGCCGGACGTCGAACCGGCGGTGCTGGTGGCGATCGAGAAGGCCATTCCGCGGCCTTTGATCCTCGAACTCAACCATGCCGGGCGCACTCGGATGGCAATGGCGTGGAAGCGCCCCAGTCAGGCGGAGGCGGGCAAGTGGGTCACAGCAACGCACGCCTTCACCGCTTGGGAAGCGGGGGACGCACCGCGTCAGGCTCTGCCCACCGCGCTGGACATGGGCACGCTCTATGCGCGGCTGCTCGAGCCTCTGCTACCGCCCCGGCGAAGCGACGACGAGCCGATTGCGGTGCGTGTTGCCCGGGCGGAAGAGGCCGCACAGATCGAACGCGAGATCACGCGCCTCGAAAATGCTCTGGCAAGGGAGAAGCAGTTCAACCGCAAGATTGAGGTCAACGCGGCGCTTCGTGCGGCGAAAGCGAAGCTCGACGCGCTGCGAACCTGACCGCCGCAGTAAATTGTTGCGCTTTTTCGTAACTTGTGTATAATAAAAACCAACTTCTTCCACTTCGGGGGTTGGAGTCGGTTCGAATCCGGCGGCTGCACTAGTCCTGATTGCCTTTCTTTCAATCTTTCGCTTCCTCGGAAGCAAGTTTTTTAAGGAGAAGGCTATGGGCAAAAAACTGAAGAATTCTATTTCGAAAGTCCGTGTAGTAAATCGTTGCAGTGCCAATCTGGTCAAGTTCGTCCCTCATTTCATCGAAACCGTGTGGGCGGTCGGGACTGGTGTAGCCGCATCGGTGGTATCCTCCTCCACCCATTGAGCGGGCAGCCCAACGGCTGCCCGCTCCTCATTTGCCCATCAAGTGCCGCTGTCCGTTCGACAAAAGCTGCCTTGCCCGCTAGGAAATCGGGCCATGGACAAGATGAAAATGCACAGCCCTGACCTGTCTCAGGACAATGTTGCCAAGATCCGCGCCCTTTTCCCTGATTGCGTAACGGAAGCCGTTGACGAGCAGGGCAATATCCGGCTCGCCGTGGATTTCGATCAGCTGCGCCAGACGCTTTCGGATCATATCGTGGAGGGCCCGCAGGAGCGCTATCGGCTTGACTGGCCTGGTAAGCGCGAGGCGCTTCTCACTGCCAACGCCCCCATCGCCAAGACCCTGCGGCCTTGCCGCGAGGAGAGCGTGGACTTCGACACCACCCAGAACCTCTTCATCGAAGGCGATAACCTTGATGCTTTGAAGCTACTTCAGGAGAGCTATCTTGGTAAGATAAAGCTGATCTACATCGATCCGCCATACAATACAGGCAGCGATTTCATCTACGAAGATGATTTCGCGGAGGATTATCGGGAATACCTCGTCAGATCAAATCAAGCTGGAGATGACGGAAAGCTGATCGCTAACACCGATAGCAACGGGAGATTTCATTCCGATTGGCTGTCCATGATGTACTCTCGTCTAAAGTTAGCGAGAAATTTGCTCGCATCCGATGGAGCAATATTTGCGTCGATCGATGATAATGAATCCGCCAATCTCAAGAGGTTGCTTGATGAAGTATTTGGCGAGCAAAATTTCATCGATACCGTGGCAGTCGAGATGTCGACGACCTCTGGCCCGAAAACGGTTAACGCTCAGCAAGGTCAGATCGTCAAGAACGTTGAGTTTGTGCACATATATCGCAAATCTGAAAAGTTTGACCAACTAAGGCACATACCCCTACTCGATGGAATCTCGTCTTTTGACACACATTATTCTGTGTTCATGCATGACGATGGCTCGATAGGTTCACTTGCAGATGAGCTCTCTGCGGACCCGCAAATTCTTGCCGATATCGAACGATACAAGCTCATGGATCGCGGCTCGTTCAGCATCAAGAACATAGACAAGCTTTTAGCGATGTCGCCTGCCGCTAACGCGTTTATCGAGGCACATCTTCAACAGATTGCTCGTGTCGATAGGCCGCCAGTTTCTGCAGAGGGGCAGATAACGCAGGTCGGGCGATGGGTCCCCTTTGAGGTCGATCATCGAACTTACTTTCTGACGACCCTGTCTAACGGAACGTTGCAGGCCCTCATGCCACTTTCCCTGAATTTTCGGATGTCAGATGACTACAAGCCAAGGTTTGGCCGAAGCGTGATACGTGGCGATCTCTGGAAGGGCTTCCACCAGGACATGGGCAATGTGGCGAAGGAAGGCGGAATGCCTTTCCCTAGCGGAAAGAAGCCGGTCCGGCTCATCACCCAGCTAATCAAGTGGGCGAACAACTCGCGAGATGGGGTCGTACTAGATTTCTTCGCCGGCTCGGGCACTACCGCACATGCCGTGTTGGCGCAGAACGCTGCCGATGGCGGGAGCCGCAAGTTTATCATGGTGCAGCTCCCTGAGGAGATCAATGCTTCGACGAAAGAGGGAAAAGCTGCAGCTCAGTTGTGTCGCGAGAACGGGCTAGAGCCAGTTCTGTCCGAGATGTCTAAGGAGAGGATCCGGCGAGCGGGTTCTAGCGTGATTGAAGGGGAATGCCACAAAGACTGGAACCGAGACGTCGGCTTTCGTGTGCTCAAGATCGACAGCTCTAATATGAGCGACGTCTACTACCGTCCTGACGAGGTGAGCCAGGACGAGCTCTTCGGGCAGGTCGACAGCGTGAAGCCGGATCGCACCGGCGAGGACCTGCTGTTCCAGGTGCTGCTCGATTGGGGCGTGGAACTGACCCTGTCGATCAACCGCGAAACGCTACATGACAAGACCGTCTACTCGGTGGACGGCAATGCCCTGATTGCCTGCTTCGACACTGGCGTCACCGACGAGTTGGTAAAGGAAATCGCCGCCCGCGCGCCGCTGCGCGCCGTGTTCCGTGACACCAGCTTCGCCCGCGATGCCGATCGCATCAACGCCGAGCAGCTCTTCCGCCAGCTCTCGCCGGGCACCGAACTGAAGGCCATCTGAGCGATGGATCAGGCCGCGCTCACTTCTCTGCTCGCCCAGCTTATCGCCAATTGGGAGGATGAGGTGGTGGAGTTCAAGCGCGGCAAAGATAGCTTTTCCGCGACCGACTTGGGCAAATACCTCTCGGCCCTGGCCAATGAGGCGAACCTGCGCGGCAGGGATCGCGCCTGGATTGTGTTCGGGGTGGATAACAAAACCCGCCGGGTGGTGGGCACAACCTACAAGGAAGGTTCCGAGCACCTGCAGGCCACGAAGAAGCAGGTTCTAGACGGAACGAGCAGCATCACCTTCCGCGACATCCAGATTACGCCACCGGTGTCCGGTCTACGCCGCGCCGCTATCGCAACAACTGGCTGGTTCAAGCAATGGCCGAACTGAACATGATCGATCAGATGGGTTATGGAATCCAGCGCATCTATGAAGCCCAGCGACGCCGGTTCTTCCCGCTGCCCGACTTCGATGTGAGCGACCCGACTGCGGTCCGGCTCACAATCCATGGACGGGTCGTTGACCCGGCCTATAGCCGCTTGCTGATGCAGCAGACTGACCTCGATCTGGAGGACGTCGTCAACCTCGACCGGGTCCAGAAAAAGCTTCAGATAACTGATGACGCTCTACGACGCCTGCGTCGCCAAGGGCTCATCGAAGGGCGCAAACCGAACATATTTGTGTCGGGCAAGATTGCCGCCGCAACGGCAACCAAGGCGGAATATATCAAGCAAAGGTCGTTTAACGATGCTCACTACGAGGAAATGGTGCTGAGCTTTCTCAGCAAGTTCGGCACTGCCTCTCGTAAGGACATCGACAGCCTCTTGGATGACAAGCTGGGGGAGGCCCTGAGCCCGAAGCAAAGGCACGACAAGATCGGAAATTTGCTTTCAGGGTTGCGGAAAAAAGACATCATTTTCAATGATGGTCCGCGTTCCGCGCCTCAGTGGAAGCTGCGGACAAACGCCGAACATTCTTTGAATGAAAGTACGAAACCACGAAAGAATTTTACGAAAGAGGGCGGGCTGAAATGAAGCTCAAATTCAAGGTTCAGCCCTACCAAACCATGGCCGTCGACGCGGTGGTCGATTGCTTTGCAGGCCAGCCCTTCAGCGTCGGCCCAGCCTATAGGATCGACCCGGGCAAACGGAACCAGGCAGAGGCTTTTGACGACGAAGGGTTCCGCAATCCGGATATTGCGCTCACTGACGCCCAGCTGCTGACGAACATCAACACGGTCCAGCGCCGCCAAAATCTCCCGCAGTCACCATCCCTGACCAGCTTCGTCACGCGGGATGCGAAGGGCAGGGCGGTGCCCGCTTCGGCTGCCTATCTCAAGAACATGGTCGCCGCCGCACCGCTTCATCTCGATGTCGAGATGGAAACGGGGACCGGTAAGACCTACTGCTACATCAAGACGATGTTCGAGCTGAACCGGCGCTATGGCTGGTCGAAGTTCATCATTATCGTCCCGAGCGTCGCCATCCGCGAAGGTGTGGCCAAGTCGCTTTCGATCACAGCTGAGCACTTCACCGAGACCTATGGGAAGAAGGCCCGCTTCTTCATCTACAACTCGAAGCGACTGCACGAGCTCGAGAGCTTCTCGTCCGATGCCGGACTGAACGTGATGGTCATGAACATCCAGGCCTTCAACGCCAGCGGCAAGGATAACCGCCGCATCTATGATGCCCTCGATGACTTCCAGTCACGCAAGCCGATCGATGTGATCGCCGCCAACCGGCCGATCCTGATCCTCGATGAGCCGCAAAAGATGGAAGGCAAGGCCACGGTCGAAGCCCTTCCCAAGTTCCGCCCTCTGTTCATCATGCGGTATTCGGCAACGCACCGGACCGAGCACACCAAGATCCACCGGCTCGATGCGCTGGACGCCTACAACCAGAAGCTGGTGAAGAAGATCCAGGTCCGGGGTATTGCGCTGAAGGGACTGACCGGCACGACGGCCTATCTCTATCTCGAGGGGATTGAGACGGTCGGTCGCGGCAAGGGCGGGCCTTTCGCCCGCCTGGAGATGGAGATCAAGGATACCACTGGAACGATCAAGCGCCGGCTGAAACGGCTGAAGTTCCGCGATGACCTCTACGATTTATCAGGCGGGCTCGACCAGTACCGCGATTTCGTCGTGTCGCAGATCGATGCCACCGCCGATACCGTCGAGTTCACCAATGGGATCACGCTTAAGGCCGGGGAGGCTTATGGCGACCTCTCGGAGCGGGACATCCGCCGGATTCAGATCCGCGAATCGATCCGTGCCCATCTCGAAAAGGAGCGTCAGCTCTTCGCCCAAGGGGTCAAGGTGTTGTCGCTGTTCTTCATCGACGAGGTGGCCAGGTATCGCGACTACAGCCGCGACGATCAGAACGGCGAATACGCCCGCATGTTCGAGGAAGAATATGCCGAGGCTGTTGCGAACGTGCTCGCGGAGCTTCCGCTCGATGAGGCTGCTTGGCGAAAGCACCTCGAGGCGATCCCGGTAGCCAAGACACACGATGGCTATTTCTCGATCGATAAGAAGACCAAGCGGTTGAAGGACCCCGAGGTTGGTGCACGGTCAACGGATTCCGATGATAGCGATGCCTATGACCTCATCCTGAAGAACAAGGAGCGGCTGCTTTCCTTCGATGAACCCGTCCGGTTCCTGTTCTCCCATTCCGCGCTGAGGGAAGGGTGGGACAATCCGAACGTGTTCGTGATGTGCATGCTCAAGCACAGCGAAAACACGGTTTCACGCAGGCAGGAAGTGGGGCGCGGTCTCCGACTGGCCGTAGACCGGTTTGGCGATCGGCTCGATCATCCCGCGACCGTCCACGACATCAATATTCTCTCGGTGATCGCGAGCGAAAGCTACACCGATTTCGTCGCGGGACTGCAGAAGGAGATCGCCGAAAGCCTCTCCGCCCGGCCGCGCAAGGCCAGCCAAGCCTTCTTCGTGGGCAAACAGCTGCAAACGCCGGAAGGGCCCGTGACTGTTACCGACCAGATGGCGACGCAGATTCACCGCTACCTGATCAAGCACGACTACATCGACGACGCAGATCAGATCACGGACACCTATTATACCGCGAAGGCCGAGGGCACTTTGGCTGTGCTGCATGACGATCTGGTCCCGTACCAAGCTGAGGTCTTCAGCCTGATCGACAGCGTCTACAGCGATGCAGCTCTTCCCAAGTTCGAGGACGGACGGAAGCCCAAGCGAAACCCGCTGAACGACAATTTTCACAAGGGCGCGTTCCAGGAACTCTGGAGCCGGATCAACCGCAAAGCCGTCTACCGCGTGGAGTTCGACACTGCGGAACTGATCCAGAAATGTATCAGTGCACTCAACAGCGAATTGCGCGTGACCAAGCTGCAATACACTGTGCAGACGGGGATCCAGTCGGACAAGGTCTCCGATGAGCAATTGCGGGATGGGACTGGCTTTACCGTCACGCGCAACGAAACCGTCCAGGCCGCGTCGGCCCGGTCGGCGGTGAGGTACGATCTTTTGGGGAAAGTCTCAGACGCGACCGACCTCCTGCGGCAGACCGTGGCCCAGATCCTCACAGGCATCGAGCCTGCGATCTTCGACCAATATCGCGCCAATCCCGAGCACTTCATTTCTGAGGCGGCGCGGCTGATCAAGGAACAGAAGGCTGGACACCTGATCGAGCAGCTCGTCTACGATCCGATCGATGAGCGCTATGACGCCGATATCTTCACCGCAGCTGAGATCGGCCAGGATTTCTCCCGGGCGACCGAGCGGCTCAAGAACCACGTCTTCGACTATTGCATCACAGACTCAGGGGTCGAGCGCGACTTCGTCGGGGAGCTGGATACAAGTGCGGAGGTCGAGGTCTATGCGAAGCTACCACGCGGCTTCCTCATCCCGACCCCTGTGGGCGACTACAATCCCGATTGGGCCATCGTGTTTCGCGCCGGCGCCGTGAAGCACATCTATTTCGTCGCTGAAACCAAAGGCTCGATGTCGTCGCTCGTGCTTCGAGATCTCGAACGGGCGAAAATCGACTGCGCCAAGAAGTTCTTCGCCAAGCTGGCGGAATCGAACCCGACGCCTAACGTCCGGTACGGGGTAGCTGACAGCTACAACAAGCTGATGGAGATCGTGACGAAATGATCATTGGCCTGGCGCCTCTTAGCTCGCCCGAAGACAGCTCGTTCAAATTCCACCGCGTTTGATCGTCCGATACACGGTCGGCCGCGAGACCTTGAAGAGCTTGCCGAGGTCGCTGATCGAGTATTCGCCGGTCGCGTGCATCTTGAGCAGCTCGCGCTGCTGGAGGTCAGATAGCTTGGGCGGCTTGCCGCGGAGCTTGCCCTTGTCGCGGGCGATCTTCATTCCCTCGCGGGTGCGCAGGCGGATGAGATCGCTCTCGAACTCGGCGAAGGTGGCGAGGATGTTGAAGAACATCCGGCCCATCGGATCATTGGGATCGTAGACCTGCTTGCCAAGCGCGAGGCTCACCCCGCACTTTTCCAGCTCATCGGCGATCGCGCGCGCGTCGGGCACCGACCGGGCGAGACGATCCAGCTTGGGCACAACCAGCGTCTTGCCGGCGCGGACCGCGGCCAGCGCTTGGGCGAGGCCGGGGCGATCGCGATTGCGGCCGGTCAGGCCGTGGTCGGTGTAGATGCGGTCCTCGGGCACGCCGAGCTCGATGAGCGCCCGGCGCTGAGCCGTCAGATCCTGCTTGTCGGTCGAGCAGCGGGCATATCCGATGAGAGTGGTGGTCATTTGTAACGGATGAGGCCCCTGTGTGAGAAAGTAAAGCGTACCACCTTAATGAGAGAGCGGGCAAGCCGGATTTGCGGAGGGGAGGGGGGTCTGACCTCCGTTCCCCCAAAAGTGTCCGGTGAGCGATCCCTTTTGGTCAATGGCATGAGTCTGGGCCGAACGAGATATCTGTCGAGGTTGTTGGGCGGCCAGCAAAGGGCGATTATCTCGCCTTCTCTCATACCGACGAAGCAGCCGTCCGGAGGCATCAGGCTAACGATCGCGGGCCTAGGCTTTTGGCTTGGACCGCAGCTTCCCGGCCAGCGCCAAGAGGAGAGAAAGCTCCGGTTCGCCGGGCATCCATGGGCAACTGTCGAATTTTTCTAGCCCCGCCCGAGTGTTTCCTCTATGTTCCAAGGAGAAGCGGGATGAATGCCATCATGACCAATTTCGACATCGATGCAGAGAAGGCTCGCGAAACCTGCAAGTGGGATGGGCTGTCCGAAGTCGATCAGGCCCTAAGCGAAAATCGCCTTACGGCGTATCGGATTAGGAAGGCATGGGCTGATCCGTTGTCGCGGGCATTGACCATCGCCTGCATCGCCATTTTGGTTCTTTTTGCTGCCTTCGTTGTTTACTGGGACCTCATCAAGGCCTGATCGCTACCACTCCTTCACATCGTCTGCGGCCTCCACACTCGCCCCCTTGGCGCGCTTAGTGATAGCTTCCAAGCGCGATCTCGGTCCTTCTATCATCTGGCGACCGCCAGCTTGAGCGCGCTGCACCTCATCTTTGATGGTAACTGTCTCCACCTTGGGGACGTCCGTTGATACTCCCCCGCCGATTTGCGCGCGCCCGCGCACGGAGCCTGGACCAGATATCGATGGGCGAGAAATGGACTGTCCTGCGGGTAGAACAAGGCGATCTTCGATGCCGTCGCGAAGTTCCTCGGCGTAGCTTTCAATGAATTTGCCCTGCAGTGCCTGGCCGTCCGGGCTCAGCTGGAAAGCGATGTCGTCGAACCGCGCGTTGCCGTAGAAGTCGCGATTGCCCTCGATCTCTGCCAAGCCCCAGTCTCGATATGCTTGCGACAGGTTGAGATTGCCAGCTGCACTGTCGCCTTCGAAGAACGACGCCTGGCTCTCGAGACGATTGGCAAGCTCCTCAGCCCGGCGTGCCTCTACCGTGTAGCTTTGCGCCTCTGTCAGAGAGGCATTCAGTCCGCTCGCGGTGGTCGAGGTCGAAGAGCTTGACGACGTGCTCACCGAGCGGACGAACCCGTCGCGAGCGCTCGACCAGTTTCGGCTATCCGACATCTGGGAAAGGCTACCGAAGATCCGCGAACGGTCCTCCGAAGCGATACCCACATCACTGTCCGTCCACGATTGGTTCCGACCACCTTTGGCTCCAATCTTCGCCGATGCGACTCCATTTGTGAGACCGGCGCTCGCGCCAGCCTCTCCATTAAGGAACCAAGAAACGGTTATGTCATCGGCTGCTCTGCGCGATAGCCCGAACTGCCGCTGCAGGTTGGTCGAAGCCTGATCGACTTCGCTGTAAGCGGTCTGGATGCTGTCCGAGGTCGACGAGCCGGTGGCGCTCTCGAAGGAATTGCCCCTGCTGAACTGGTCCCTGAGCTCACGGAACCTGCTCACCGCACTGCTCGTCGATTCCGCGGCGACGTTGGCATAGCTCTCGCTGTTGGCACGCGCCTGCGAAGCCATGGTCGACAGCCGCGATGTGAATTCCTGCCCCAGCGTTGGGGTGAAGGGATAGCTCGAATTCGGAAGCTGATCATAGCTTGCCTGCCCGAAGCTGGTGGTCACCGCGCCGCTGTCGCTGACCGTGCGCGTCTGCGGTGCGCCATAGGTGAAGCTGGGCGCCACGGTCCCTTGCGCGAACTGGCGGGTGAGCACGCTCGAATTCTCGAAGCTGGTGTTGCCTAGCGAGACGTTGCCGGTGCTTGCTTCCCGCGCGGCCTCCTCCGCCGCGTTCTGGCTCGGATTGAGGTAGCTCGTCGCATGATGCGAGATCGCCATCGCGCCCTTGGCCACGCCGCCCGCGAGGAACGGCACCGAGGCGATCAAGTAGCCTGCCAGAAGGCCGATATCGCTGTTGACGTCGGCCATGCCGGTGAAGCTTGCGAGGCTGATGCCATTCGCGCCGGTCGCCGCCGTCATGTCGGCCGATCCTTTGACCATGAGCATCATATGGAGGATCACGAACAGCGGACCCCACGCGGCAAGGTAGAAGAAGCCGGTGATGTAGCCCTTCAATGCCATCGGTCCGGTCTTCGGCATCAGGAACAGCGGGAAGAGCACGGGGAACAGCGCGTAGAACAGCACCGTCAGCACGATATTGAGCAGCGGCACCCACTTCATCGCATTGCTGGCAATCGAGCCATAGGTGCGCTCGGTCTGAATGTCGGCGCGGGTCTGGGCATAGACGTCGACATTCCCGGCACCGGTTGCCGCCGACATCGAATGCATTGCCTGGCTCATCGCGTTAATGGTGAGCGTCTGTTTGAAGATATCGGTCGCACTCGACGAGACACCGGTCAGGTACTGGTAGGCGACCGGCAGGTCGGCAAACAGCTTGGCCTTGGCGAGGGTCGCTGTCTGGTTGGGGTAAAGCTGACGTCCGAACACGGTCCCCATGCTGTCGACGAGGCTCGCCCACTGGGCATTGAGCGCGCCATAGGCCTCGCGGCAAGTGACGATGTTGGCGGTCACCGCGCCCGTTCCCGCATCACGCGTGAGAAAGCGCTGCGCCCGCGCCTGACTGCCCGGCGCTATCGTCGACCAGATGTCGCCGCTCTCGGCCAGTTCCTTCATCGAGTAGCGGCCCAGCAGCACATCGTAGAAGACGCATTGCCGGAAATGCTCATCGAGGTTGGCCGCGAATTCCGGATCGGAGATGCGCAGCGAGCGCGTCGCGTCATAGAGCCGCGCGCCGTAGATCATCCCGTTCTTCGAGTAGTTGAGATCGCCGGGTAGGGCGAACACGACCTCGGCCGAGCCTGTCAGGTAGTCGCCGATCTGGCTAGTGAAGCTCGCCATCAGCGCAAGGCCGAGCGGCACATTGCTGACCGTGGCTGGTGCCAGGCCGGGATTGATCCGGTCGGTGACGCGCACATCGAGCCGCGGCACCATCAGACAGGAATAGATCAGCGTCGCGCCAAGGAACCAGTTGATCCATGCACGCCAGTCCTGGTTGAACGCCAGCGTGATCGCCGACAGGGCCAGGCCCATCACCATCACAACCTGCAGCAGGCTCTTGTAGCCGCCGTTGCCGGTCCAGGCCGCCACCGCCTGGAAGACATTGACGAGGTAATCGCCGCCGCCAACCGTGAAAATCTCGACCATCGTGCTGCGCTCCTCGCGAGGCGGCCTTGCGGCTGGGTGTAGGAATTACTGGGAGAGCGCGCGCGACTGCACGCCGCGCGACCAGTCGAGCGAAGCCGACATGCCGGGCGACATCGAGGCGGCGAGCACATTCTCGATGAAGGCGGTCTTTTCGATGATCTGCATGATCGCGCCGACTTTGAGGTGCGTGTTGGCCTGCCGGTCTGCGAGCGCCTGCCGCACAACGTTGACCTGTCCCTGCCACATCGCGATCTTGGCTTCGTCGGCGCCGATGAAGCTCGACATCGAACGGCCGGATTCACTCACGATCCGGTCGAGCACCGCGAACAACAGGTCGACACTCGCGATCTCGGCGAGCGTTTCGCGGTCGTCAGTCGGCATGCCGCGGCCATAGGCGGCCTGCACGGTGAGGATCTTGTAGAGAGGGATCGAAGCGACCTGCAGCAGTTCCTTCTGCGCCTCGGTGATCGGGGTGTCTTCGCGGATTGCGTCCACCATCCCGGCGATCAGCGCTGAGACACGCGGTCGCAGCGCTTTGGAAGCCGAAAGGCTCAATGGCTTGAAGCCGGGATCGAGGCATTTGTCGGGCTCGTCGCAGTCATAGATGAGAACATTGCTGCCGCTCGTCCCGTCGAGCAGGGAGGTTACGAGCGTCGAAGAGGCATCGCCCGCGATCGGCACGAACTTGCCCGGCTGATCGTCGGTAGGCGGGATGTAGATGATCGTGCCGAGCAGCGTCATCGCATATTCAGCGAGTTCGCGGTCGAAGTTGCCGCCCGGCGAGAAGAACGCCGACTTCTTGAGGATCGTCCATGTGTAGTTTCGGGCGACGCCCGGATTGACGTCGTCATACTTGCCCGAACCCTGCGCCGTGGTGCTGGCTCGCTGCCCCCTGGTGCCGCAGCCATGCTTAGCAGCCGCGTAGTCGGTGAAGATGCCTTCGGAGTTGCCGATCGCTTCGCAGATTGCCTTGTCCGCAAGGTCGCCCTTTGGCCAGATCCCGCCCACCAGACCCTGCGCCATCTCGCATGAGTTGATGTTGAGGTTGTTCATGAGCTGCGCTTTCTGGGCAAACTCCTGCATGATCTTCGAGCACTCGGGGCAAACAGTGTCGATCGCGAGGCTGAAGGCGAACCCGACCGCATTGTTGGCGACCGCCTTCATCATCGCCACGATCTCGCTGGCATTGATGAAGCTGAAGGACCCGGCGAAGATGTCGATGCCGCCGCAGCCGGCGCGCGCTCGCGGCAATTGCAGATTGGCGATGCTGGTCGTCTTTTGCGGAAAGCGCGTCCAGACATTGCCGAGGCTGTAGTAACCGGCTGACTGGCCTTCGAAGGCGGTCGGACCCGTGACGTTGGACGCCCCGCCGACGTCGTCGAGGAACGCGTCCATCGAGCTTCCGACATCGGCCGACGCGCTTGTGAGGGGCAGGGTGACGGCAAGCAGTGCCGAAAGAGCTCGGGACTTCATCCCATGGCTGGGGGTGCCGCGCTCGCGGCCCAGAGGTCCCTTGCTTTTTGATTGGCGCGATGTTTCAGTAGTCACGGCCAGCTTCCTTCGATGTGAGGAGATAGATGCGGTCCTGGAGCTCATCGGCGCTCATCACCCCGTAGCCGATCGGGATGGGGCGGCCCTTCTCGGCGTCCCACAGCACGACCGCGGGGGTGATCTTCGGCTCGAGCCCGAGCCGCGCGCGCTGGTTGGTCTCGACGGTGTATCCGGGGAAATGGCGCGACGGACCGCCATCGGTCGAGATCGCCCTCACGGTGATGCGCCAGCGCGAAGCCACGCCCTGAACGATCGGTGACATGACCTCACAGGCGCCGCAGCTTTGCGCAAAGAAGTAGAACAGCCCGTAGCGCTGTGAGAGCCGGGCCATCGCGGCATCGCGCTCCGCGTTGCGATCATCCTGCCATTGCCGCTTGCCGAGCGTCGAGACCGGGCGCTGCAGCGTGTAATCGAGCTCGGGATCCTGCCAGATTGCCCGCTGCCAGACATCGCTGAACAGCGATGCCCGGTCGAGTTGTTCACGCTGAAAGCGGATGTAGGCGGTCACATTCGCCGGGGTCGGCTCGAGGATCGCCTTGGCCTTGAGCTCCCGCAAGGTTGCGGTCACAGCATCGAGCTGTTCGGTCGCACTTTCCGGTTGCTGCAGGTCTTCCTTCTGGGGCTTCTCGGCCTTGGGTCTGGCGCAGTAGAACCAGTAGCCGAGCTTGCGCTCCTGGCAGTAGAAGCTGTCCTGTTGCTCTCCGGTCTGCACTGTTGGTTGTTCTTCGGCCCGCAGCGGCGTCGCCGCGACGGCAAGCAGAGCGATGCAGGTGGCGAGCGGCCGCAAGGCGGCCCTAATTGCTGGCACGGGCATAGTAGTCCTCGATTTTTTGCTGGAGATCGCTGGCTGCTGTGAGCTCGTCGGGCAGACGGGCAGCCTCGGTGAACTCGGCGTAGACCTCACTGAAATCCATCTGGCTGAGATCGAGCCGGGAAAACTCGTCGAGCGTGAAGCCGCGGCATTGCTCGGTCTTGGGTTTGCCCCACGGCTTGTTCAGCTGCCTGCGACCCTGCTCCTGAAGGATCCGCGAGAGCTTGGATTCAAAGCAGCAATAGGCCTTTTTCTTGGTCAGGCAGACGCCGAGAAAGCTGTCCGAGCAATAGGTGCCGACATAGGCGCACAGGCCCTTGGCATCGCGTTCATGCAGCAGCATTTCCTCGCGGCTGCAGCCAAGGCTCACCAGAAGCTGGATCCCGGGGATAAGCGGAAAGCCCTTGCCCTTGCAGCAATTGAGCACGCCGAAGACTTTGGACGAGCAGGTATTGCGGGTCCCCTTGAACAATGTGAGCGTGTCGGGATCGAGCTCGCGGCGGGCCTGGTCCATCGCATTCAATGCGACGACGGCATCCTTGAACTCGTCGTTCGCCTCGCGCTCGATCGTCTCGCATGAACCGTCGATGCAATAGACGTCGCCATCACATATGAACTGGTTGGGGCTACCTGGCTGGTCGGGAACCGGGCAATCATAGACCCGCTCCCACGTGCGACAGGGCTCGCCCGACAGGCATTCCTCGCCGACCAGCGCGCAGCCCGGGGTCGTCTCGAGGGTTTGGCAGTCCTGTGCTTCGACAAACTGGGCGCATGTGAACTGCCGCTCCCACGCCCAGCAGGGCTGTGTCACGGCAACGCCATCGATGATCCGGGTGACCGGATCGCTGTCAGTGCAGGTCTCGATGGCCTCACGGCAGCTGGCATCCGCTACTAGGCCGGCGCAGCGGCTTTCATCGCGACTGGTGGTGACGTTCCGCGTCGCTACGATGTTCTGGAGTTCGCCGCCTGTAACCGAGGCGGGGCAGGACATGACACTGATGGGGTTCCCGGGCTCGGCACAAAAGCGCGGTGGGCCGAAGTCGCCCCATTGCAGGCAAGGACCTTCGATAAATCTCGTCCGCTCGCAGCTCGCCGCATGGAACCGAGTGCAATCTTCCTCAAAGCCCGAGCCGAATTCGCTGCACCAATAGATGTAGCGGGTCTGTGTCTCGACCGCGACGTTGAGCGGGATCGCACAACTGCGCGTCTCCTCGCTTGCCGTGTAGCCGACATTGCAGGTTGCCATGTACCGCGCGCCCGTTCCGCTGCCAGGGGGCAGCGGGACGCAGCGGCCCTGCGAGCCGCTGACGCTCATGCCGCTGGTAAAGGCAAGCGGGTCGGCGCTGATTTGCCCGCTGCGAGCAACAACCGCATCGAGGTCCTCGGGCGTGAAGCGCGCGCGCCGCTCCATGGAATCGCGCATGGTGCGATAGCCGGTGTTGGCATTCGCCTGGCTTGCCGCGTCACGCTCCATGCGCGCCGGATCATCGAAATAGCGCGCTTCAGCGGGGGCGCTGCTGAAGTTCGGGATCCGGTCGGCGTCGGGGCGGGCGGTGGCCGCGCTTTGCGCAGCGCCAGCCTGCTCGCGGCCAAAGGCCTTCCCTTCTGCCTTGGCCGCTTCTGTGGTGATGGGACCCTGTGGCGCGGTCTGGGCCTGTGCGGCGGGTGCAAGCCAAGCGCTGAGGGCGGCAAGACTGATGATGAGCCTGCGCGTCATTGTCCGGTCCTTTCAAGACGGCCAAGATATTGGGATGCAATGCGCGCCGCCGGGCCTTGCCCGCGTGCGATGGTCTCGAGCGCGAAGGCGGGTTTCACATTGCCGCTGATGCGATCATGTGGCGGCACGGTGGTCTGGCAGTCGAACCCGTCGCACAGATCAAAGTCGCTGCTCGCGACCACATAGGTCGGGACCGCCGTCACGTTGAAGGCGCGGAATAGGCGCGGGTCGATTCCCACCTGTCCCAGCGTGTCCTGATCGAGCGCGAGCTGGCCGAGCGCCTCAGTAAAGGCCTTGGCGCTGCCCTGCGGAAAGCCGCGGAGCGCGACCACGCCGCCTGCAGCATTCACGTCCCGGATCATCTGTTTGAGAGCAGCCGGCGGCATTGACAGCGATGCAAAGGCTATGAAGCGCGGTGCTTCACCGAGATCGCTTGTCGCCATCGCTCCGGCATCGACCACCATGCGGTCGAAATCGAAGGTGTCCTGCGAGGGGGGCTTTGCTGCCGCTCGCGCCGCCTGCGTGTAGGCCTGGCCATGCGTCTGCGCGCCGCGCGCATTGGCATCGGCCTCTTCCATGAGGGCCTTGGCCCGCGCTTGTGCCATGGCCGCCAGCGCCTCTGCCTCGCCCGCATTGATCTCAGCCTTCGCGCGAATGGCTGCGAGGTCAAGCTCGGGTTCAATTGACTGTGTGGCGGCCCCGGCAATGGCCGCGAGGCTTACGAAAATCGTAAGTACAGGAAATATGAAGGGGGTTTTCATAGCGCGCAGCAGTTCCGTTTGCGCCAGACCAGGTAGCCCATGTCCTCGCCGATCGCGGGATAGACCTGTCCTGCTGACATGAAGGTGGAGGAGGCGCCAATCGGCGCGCAGGCATAGCGGCCCTTGGTCTGCGGATTGGGGTTGGTGGCCTGGAAGCGGTATTGCTGCTTCCTCATCACCGGCATGAGATACTTGCCGCACAGGCCCTTGCTGCCCATCGTGCCCCAGGCGACGAGCTGGCGATGGAGCTTGTAAGAGAAGCGCGACAAGGCGAGCCGCGACGCCTGCACGTGGCCGATCGTCGCCGAGACATTGCCATTGAGCGGGTACATCGTTCCCTGGCACCCGGCGCACCAGAACAGATCGTCACTCGGCAGCTTCGAGGTGGCTGCGACGCAATCGGCCGCGCAGGCAGCTAACGCCAGCGGGTTGGCGAAAAGCACGCTTTCGGGGTTGATGATCGCAGTGAGCTCGCTGTCCTGCCACAGCGGATCGATCTCGCTCACATAGAGAATGTCGACCGACCCTGCCTCGAGACACAGGAAGTCGGCGACGAGCTCCATCCAGTAGATGAGCGGATAGGCGTACCAGTGGACATGCCACTGCGAATGGTATTGCGTCGAGCCGCCCACCGCCGAAGGCCCGGCCATGGTCTTGAATCCGATGTCGAACCCCGGATCGATCTTCATCCCGCCCAAATTGACGAAGCACCACGGCTTCATGCTGACATCGGCAAGGCGCACGGGCTCCCAGAAGCCCATCGCGATACCGGGCCGAATACCGCACAGGCAGACCGGAAGATCGGGATTGTCGGGGTCCGGACGGTTCGATGGCCATATCTTGAGGCTGCCGACCGAGATCGGGAACAGGCACGACCAGCAGATGTCGGTGATCGGGTTCACGAACTTGCCCGTGCATTTGCCCGGGCCCGCATCCGCGCTGGCTGGCGCGCTGAGGCTCAGCATCAGGAGCGCGCTGCAAATCCATGTGAGAAAACGATTTCTGGGGGTCATGACGTTTTGCGCTCCCGAGGTTTGAGCGGGACCTCGCTGACGCGCAGCACGCGGCCCTGCTGCTCGACCACGGCCGGAACGGCACGGATGCCGAAGTGCTTCACGAGGGTGCCGCCCTGGTCGAAGTAGAAGCGGCGCTGGCGGGCTTTCATGAGCGCGAGCGGCGCGCCGCGCACCAGAATGAACTTGGCCGATGTGGTCCCATAGCGCTGACTGGCCCAAGCGAGTTGCGCCGGGTCGTCGCCATCGAGAAACACCAGGGAGCTGCGCAGGCGCACCGTATCAAGCGGATTGACCCGCGTGCCGGCCGCAATGATGATGCGGCCCTTCTCATCGCCAATATCGCGTTCTGCGCTGATCGTCGGATCGAAGTCCCACGTACGGGCGGTTACGGCGTTCGTGATACCCGCGACCGGCTCGGGACGATTGACCCGCGCGATCGTGCGCTGCTTCAGTTGCTCATTGAGCCGCGCGGTCTCTCCCGTCTTTTCAAGGTGAACCAGCCGCGCTTCGATCTGCGTAAGGAGATCGGGCTCGATAACCGGCCAAAGCGTCCCGTGCTGGCCGTAGTCGCGCGCGGCAGCAGGCGCGCTGCAGGCGAGGCACAGTGCTGCGGAGCAGAGGAGCGCTTTCACAGAATCGGCCTCCCGACCCCAAGGATGCGTGATTTGCAGACCCATCCGATCGCCGCATAGCGGCTGTCAAAGCTGTCCTTGTGCGGCGTAGTCACGAAATAGCAGCCCTTCGGCACCCTTCCGGTTGGGCCGAGGACAAGCGCCTCGCCGCGGCGGCTAACCGGTTTGGCCGTCGCCACCAGGCGTCCATTGACGAAGAAAGCGCGGTCCTTGCGGGTCACGACATCGCCGGGCGCGCCGCTCACCATCTTGCCGAAGGGCTTCGGCTCCTTGCCGAAATGCGCCTCGAGCAACGGGGAGGGTGGCGGGACGAACAGGATGATGTCGCCGCGCTGCGGGACCGCGCCTTTTGTGGTCCAGAATGCCCAATAGGGGAGGCTCGGGCTCACATTGATCATCAGCGCATGGCCCTTGGCAAAGGCACCGAGCGCCGTGAGCGCGAGTGCCCCTGCGCTAAGGCCTGCGAGGAGAACAAAGCGGCGCGCTGTGGCCGAACGAGACAGGAGGTCAGGGCTGCGCATCGCGAACGCCTGCCACCCGCCGCGCCACATCGGCGCGGACACTTTCGGTAAGGTCGGGCGCGCTGCCCGACACCACAGCCTCGGCCACCAGCACGGTGCGCCCGTCACGGCCCAGCGCCTCGACCGAGGCTTCGACCGCCTTCAGGTAAAGCTCGACGTTTTGCTTCGTCTCTTCAGGGGGGCGGCCCGCGCGCGCCTCGGCTTCGATGAAGTCGCCCATGATGCGGCTCAGCTGAACCGTCACCACTTCGCGCTTCTGAAGGGTGAGCAGCGCGTCGGTAGCCCAGACGCCCCAGAGGGTCGAGGCGATCATGCTTGCTCCGAGGACGAGGGCAGTCGGATTGATTGCGGGCAGCCTGCCGCGCAGGTCTTTTGTTGCCAATATGTTCTTCACGACTTTTCTCCCGAAAGCTCGTTGTTCAAATCACGCAGGAAGCGTGGCAGGCGCCAGGCAATCAGCAGGGTGGCGAGCCCGATGAGCACCACTTTGACCTCGCCAAGGAATGCGGCCTGGCGGGCATGATCGGCCGCCAGAAAGCGCTCGGCGATGTTGGCGATCTGCCCAAACAGCAGCCCTGCGTCCCCGCCCGACAGGGCAAGAAAAAACAGCAGCGGCGCGCCCAAGGCCATGAGATAGCTCGAGGCGATAAAGCCGCTGGCCTTCAGCGCGATGTAGCAAAGGTCGCTGGTTCGCCTCTGCCAGGTGCGTTTGGGTGCGGAAGTCACCGACGCTATATTTGACTGAGGGAGCACCGGCGCTTGATGTACCGGGTCGACGAGATGGAGTTCCATGGTTTTCTGGGGTCCCTAGTGATGTTGTGAGGGTAATGGTTCAGGACCGGCCGAAGGCGATCTGCTCGATTGCATCGGCAAGCTGGTGCCCGCGGGCGACTTCGGCATCGATCGCGGCGAAGGTCTCGGGCGAGCTTGAGAACAAGGTCGCCGAGTACTCGTCGAGCACAAGCCGGCCAATTGCTTCCACCTCGGGCCCCTTGATGAAAACCTCGGAATAGTCATTGCCCGAGCGCTTGAGGCTGCGGATCAACGTCTCGGTCCGATCATCCATGTCGAGGCGTTTGCTGGCCTTGAAGTCGGCAATGGTCTCGGGCTTCTGCTGGAGGATCAGCATCCAGTCGCTGTTCTCGAGCGCGGCCGTGGCTCCGTCGGACTTGTAATAGTCGTTCAATGACTGCGTCGCGGTCGCCAGCGCGCCGCCATATTTGCGGCAGGTGCGGGCATAGGTCTCGACGAACTCGCCCATCGACCCGCCTTTCAGCATCGACCAGGCCTCGTCGATCAGCAGCAGCTTGCGCACCTGGCGCGGGGTGCGGATCATCGCCTGGCTGGTCATGAACATGATCGCCGAGAGCACCACGGCACGCAGTTCCTCCCGGGCCGACAGGTCCGACATCTCAAAGACTGTAAAGTCGCTGTCGAGCGCGAGGCTCGCCTCGCCCTCGAAGAAGGCGCCGTAGGTCCCGCCCGCCATGTAGGGAGCGAGCGAGGTCGCAAGATCGCTCGCGATCTCATGGCCGACACTTGCAAGCGCCTCGCCGACGCTGGTGACAGTTGCGCCGCTGCCGGCCTCGTTCCACACCGTGTTGACCGCGCGGTCGATGAGTCCGCGCTCAATGTCGGTGAGCTTGGCCGAGTGCCGTGCCATCTGGCCGATGATCGCCTTCACCATCCCGAAGCAGTCGAGCCGATAATCCTCGTCCTCAGCTGCGCGCGAAGCATCGATCATCGAGAAGGGATTGAGGCAGAAGCCCGCTTTCATCGTGAATTCGACAAACCGGCCGCCCTGCAGCTTGACCGAATGCTCGAAACTACGGCCATCATCGATCACCACCACCTGCGCGCCCGCACCGCGCAGCGCAGCGCACATTTCCTGGAGCAGCACCGATTTGCCCGATCCCGACTTGCCGCAGATCGCGACATTGTGATTGCCCGCCTCATTCTCGAACGGGGACCAGAAGAAGGGCTGCCCGCGCCTGCCGATGAACAGAAGATGCGGATGCGCACTGCCGAGATACTCGCCCTGCATCGGCGCCATGTTGGCAGCTGTCGTGGACAAGACGGTTTTGAAGCGTTTCAAGCGCTCCATGTCGGCACCCAGGCCGTCGGCGAGCGTCATCGGCATCGCAGCGAGCAAGCCCTGGATCTGCAGGAAGCGCTCGTCGGCCAGATCCCAGCCTGCCGCCTTGTAGATCGACTTGATCGCGCGCTCGTCGCTGTCGCCGCGTCCGAGGGGCGAAAAGGTCGTGAGGCCATAGAATACCCGCACGAGCCGGCGGCCTTCCTGAAGTTCGGCCTGCACGTGCTGCCATTCTGCGGCCTGTTCGCCGATCCTTGGCAGGAAGCGCGCGCTGCGCGTTTCAGAAAGGCTGGTTGTGCGCACGAATTTGAACCCCGCCTTGGCGGCAGCCGCTTCCTGATCAGGATAGACGAGGCACAGCATCGTAGCCGCCGGGCACGGAAAGCGCAGCTTGTCGGTGAAAAGGTCGCCGATCAGCCGCGCGCATTCCCACGGGCCCCAGCGCGACGGCGTATTGCGCACACCGAAGTGGCGAACATCAAAAGCGTCAGGGTAGATCGTGCCGATTTCCGGCACGCCGTCATGGAGCTTGCCCGTCGGACGGAAGCGTTCGGTTGAAAGCCGCATCCGGTCTTCGTGCACTATTAGCTCGATATCATGCCGGATCGCCTGCGCGGCGATCGCGTCGTGCGGATTATAGGCAAGGGCATCTTCCTGAGGCGCGGTGGTGGGGGACGTGAGGTCATCGATAATGGCGATGAGATCCTCTGGCCCCACTTCGGCCACACCAAGGTTCAGCGATTTGAGCATGGCGATGAGGCCGTCGCGGGTTTGCCGCAATTCCTCATTGCTGACCGCCTTCGAAGCGGGAACACCGACCGAAACGATTACCTGGTGGTGGCGGGCATGGAAGGGCGCATCGGCCGAGCCTGATTGCCACACCAGGCCATAGAGCCGCTTGGCGCGGTGGCGCGCAATCGCCTCATAGACCCCGCCCTGCAGATAACGCGGGGCGAACCACGGCGCGATGATCCGGCTGATGCGCGGCGAGGCGAGGTGGAGCACCTGCAGGCATGCGCCGGGTGGAAGCCCTTCGGAGAAGAACTGTCCGAGGATCTCGCCCGTGCGCTCGTCGGCCCCGATCAGCGGTGTGACCGACAAAACAAAGCCCTTGGAGCGCGCGTTAAGGTAGAGCCGGTTTGCCGGATCATAGACCCGGTACGGGAGCCAGTCCGAAAGTTGATCGATTATCAGGGCTGGGCGCGCCGGTTCGGAATGCTCGGCATCGCCCAGAAGCCCCGCAAGGACACGGTCGACGATCATGTTGAGGCGCTGGGCCATCAGTTGTGCTCCTTCTCGGGCTGTTCGTTGCTCGTGGCTGCGCCGTGCTTGGCCGCCTCGATTGCTTCGATGCTCGGGAAGGTAAGCGGCGCGCGGGTGTTGGAAGGCCGGGGGACTGGATCATGCGGGGACGCGGTCGCATGGAGCCCCCCGGCCACCGGTGCATCAGCACCGGTCGCAGTCTCGTTCGCCGGGGAGGGGGATACCGGCGGCGAGACCAACGGGAAAAGGTCGGAATGGTTGTCGGGCTGGATGAGGAATTCGGCGTCAGGGGTGCTCTGGTCTGACTGGGCGGTGGTGGCTTCGTCCATGCTGTCAGCCGCGAGCATGTTGTCTGCCTGCGCACCGGTTTGTGCCGGGACCTGCAGCGCCTTCAGCTGCCGCTTCAGCTGTCGCATCAGCGGCGGAGCGGACCTTTCGCCAGGCTTGCGGCGCAGCTCCGCCGCCCAGCGCGGGTTCTCGATCACGGCCCAGGCGATGGCCTCGTCGTGCAGCGTTCCCGCCTCATCGACCCGCGCCGGGAACACGATCTTCAGCGTGCGCTCGGATGTGCGCGCCTGATCTCCTGCCGCGACAGCAATGGCTGGACGCATGGCGTGCGCCGGGTTCTTGTCCGTCGTCATGTCGCTCGTCGCGCGGGCATCGAGGACATGCGATGGTGCGCAGTCGCCCTTGGGCGCACGGCACTGGAACGAGCCTTCGACGTTGGTGCCTAAGGTCGCGCAGGCGCTCGCCATCACGGCAAGACCGGCACAGGCGAGGAAACGGTAGGGAAGCCGCATCGGTCTATCCTTTTGTGGTGGGGGTGAGCGCCGGAGTGGCGGGGCGCAGGAATTCGCGGAGCACTGCTGCCGGACGATAGCCCTCGAGCACCGCGCCGTCGGAGGGACGCACCAGCACGGGCGTGCCGGTGAAGCCATTGGCCCTGGCGAAGGCTTCGTTGGCATCGAGACCGCTGGTGTCGCAGGGCTTGGGATTGACGAGCGCGCCGCCCGAATAGGCAAGCCGGAGCGAGAGTTCGGGGCGCGGCGCGCACAGGACGCGTTCGGCATCACGGCGGCTTTCGGCCCCGAAAATCGAGATCGGTCGCTCCTCGACCCGCGCGCCGATCGCTTTCAGCTCCTCTTCGAGCTTCTTGCAGTAGCCGCAGTGAAAATCGGAGAAGACCACGACCTTCGGTCCATTCGCCGGTCCCCAGGTGATCGCGCCCTTGGCCGGAAGCCCCGCGAGCGAGACTTTCCTGGGGGCCGTTCGCGCCGCGGCCTGAGGGGCTTTCTCGCCGCCAGCAGCCCGAGGCGCGCCCGCCGTCAAAAGATCAGGGTTCAATTCAAGCAGCCGGGCCGCCGTCAGATCCTGACGCGCTTCCATGTCATAGACCCGGCCGATCACGAGATAGCGAGCCGCCCGGTCGACGTAGAACAGCGTCGACTTGGAGGCGACTTCGCACAGGCCGCCCAGACCCTCGCACGCAATCCGGTCGATCGGTGTCTTGGGCAGGCGCAGCTTGAGGGCCGCCCGTACCGCGTCCGTGTCTGGCGCTTTCATGGGCGAGGCGAGGCTGGCGACAGCCCAGCCTGTTGCGGCCGAAAGGGCAATCACCCCGGCGATACCGGCAGCAGGCTTGATCCAGCGCATGCGCCGCTTGTGGGGGAGGGGGTTCGTATCGCTGATCATTGGGAATTCCTCACGAAGACGCCGTCGAGAAACACGATCTCGACTGCGATGCCGGTCGGCATCTCGACGACGGGTTGGTATTGTTCTGCGCGCTCGATGAGGTAGCGGCTGACCGTATCGGCAGCTTCCCCCGCACCCTGGCCGAGGCCTCCCGCCAGAATGTCCGTGGCCGACAGCTGCTGGCGCTGTTGGCCCGTGCCGACCTGGCCTGCGAAGATCCCGTTGGCATTGGCCGAGAACCCGCGTCCGAACCCGCCGACGATGCCGGCCAGCAGCGCCTGGCTGACCAGATTACCCTCGCGGCTGACCACGCGTCCACGCACGCCGGACTTGCCGGCAAAGCTGATGAAGCCTTTGACTTCGCTGACCGCGACACGCCCGCCGGGCTGGTCGCAGGTCATGCGGGCAAGCTTCACATAGACTTTTTCGGACGAGAGATCGCCGCGCGCGGCTCCATTGACGATGCAGCCTTCGATCCGCGTCGTCAGGACCTTGCCGTTCTGCATCACCGAGCGCGCCGGGCCCGTGATCCGCAGGACTACGGGGAGCGGATCGGTCTGGCTCGAGACCCCTGCCGAGGCATCGACGCCCACGATGACCCGCGCCGGCGCATAGGAGTTGGGCGGCAGATAGTCGGGCGAGTCCTCGACCACCACGGGCGGCGTTTCCGGGCGCGCCGTGCGCGGTCCGGCAGAGTTCGCCTTTTCCGAGGCAAAGCTCATCAGCTTGACCTCGCCGGGCCCAAAGGCAGGGCCGGCGTTATCGGTCGTTGCACTGGCTGACCGGGTGGTCGCGGCCGCGCTGCCGCGCGCGTCGTAGCCTCCTGCTTGCGGGCCATAGGCCGGCGCCGGCGCAGCAGGGGCAGGGGCGGGCGGCCCACTGGCGAGCCGGGTTCTGAGCTCGGCGTTCTCCGCCGAGATTGCATCGATTGCCGCCTGCCCGTCGGTGCGCATGGCCTGGTTCTCGGCCTTGAGCGCTGCAAGCTGCTCTTCGACTTCGCCGCGCGGCACGCTCGCATCGCGCAGCGCCTTCTGCTCGCGGGTCATCGCATCAAGCCGGTTGCTGTAAGTCGCAACGAACTCGCGGTTGGCGAGGTCGCGGTTGACGATCCCGGCCGTGTCGATGGTCTGCGCGGCGTCAGGATCACTACCGGCGGGTTTGTCGTCGCCGCCAAGAATGAACCAGCTGCCGCCCACGAGGACGAGCGCGCCGATGGCGCCCATCAGCAGCTTCTGGCGGCGTGCAGTGCGGGCGTTGAGTTCAGTGACCGGCGAAGGTGCAGGGTGTTCCGGGTGCGCAAGCTGCGAGGCAGGTGCGGGTGGCGCATCGCTCATTGCTCGAACCCTCCGTTCGTGCCGACGATGAAGGCAGTCGTGCTGCTGCCCGGTTCGAGAACAGGATTGACGATGGTCACCGCCAGCGTGTCGGCAGGGGCAATGTCGCGCTCGGCCAGCGTCACCTGCGTGGCGCCGCGATTGGCGATACGGATGACCTTTCCTGCTAGCTCTGCGCCGCGGTAATCGGAGATCAGCTGGACCTCGAGATCGCCGACGCGTGCCGGAGGATTGGCAGACTGGCGGACCTCGAAGCCATCGACAGCGCGGTGATTGGCCATCGCCTGAATGAGGCGCACTGCGCTGGTTGAAAGCGGGGTCTCGCGCTCCCAGTCTGCCGCTTTGACCTGCGCGATCGCCGGGTTCGCAATGAAGACCTGGACCGCCGGGATTGGCTCGATCTTGCAGGCAAGCTTGTAGACATAGCCTTTGCGGGTGGTGGCAAAGAAGCTGATGCTACGGGCCGCAAAGGTCTCGGGGACCGAGACATAGATGTCGCCGCGCAGCGGCTCATTGGTCACCGCGAAATCATTGTAGGGCGTGCCGTTCGAGATCTTCGAAACGCTGGCGAACTGATCATCGATTAGCGCAAAGCGGGTGAGCTCGCGCGCCGAAACCGCGCATTCGATGCTCGAGCCGTCGGCGGCCTGCCGGAACTGGTCTGCTGCCTTAGCGCTGGTGGCGCTAAGAGCGAGCAGCACGGCCGAGCAGAGCACTGCGCGGTGACTGCGGCGTGGGGATTGGCAAGCCATCACTTGGCCTCCTTCATCTGTTTATCGGTGGGAACCTGGGCAAACCCAGCGAGCGCCAAGCGCAGGCCGCGATAGGTCCAGTGGAAGCGGAAGCGGCGATCATCGCTGGCGATGACCTGCGCGCCCACGAAGGTCTTGAGCGTGCCCGTCACCTCCGAGGTGAGCGCCTTAGGATCGACCGTCATCGAGCGGATCACGAAAGCCTGGGTGACATCGGACCCGCGCTGTTCGGCAACGATCCGGACAAGATCGGCCTTGAGCTGACCGTGGCTTGCAGGGTCCGCGAGCTTGAGGATCTCGGCCATCCAGTAATCGAGGCCTTCCGGGCTGCGATTGAGGAGGACGAGCGCTGTGTCGCGGGTGACGAGCTCGAGATAGTCGGCCTCAACCCCAGCGCTGCTGACGGTCAGCGCGCTTGGCAGGGTCGGGAGTAGAACGACCTCGCGATCCCTTGTGGCGGCGAGGCCAGCGGTGATCACAAGCGCGATCCCGAGGCCTGCGCTGGTCAGCGCAAAGAGATTGCGTTGACGCAGCAGGCTCTGCTGTCGCTCATGAGAAATGTCGGCAAACATGGATGTCTCCCCTCAACCGGCAAGCAGGCGGCAGTGGGAAGGCGGCGTCGCTTTAAGCCCGAGAATTCCGGCCGGCAGATACCAATATGCGGCATGGGCTACCCAGGAGCTGGCGCGTCCTGCTTTTGCCTTTCGCAGCGCGAACCAGGCGCCGAAAGCAACGATAATGCCGATAAAGATATGCTGGCTGAGAATGCCCCAGGTGAAGGGAATGATCATCCCGGCAAACTCGTCGATGGTCCAGAAACCGATGAGCTCCGGATCGTCGAGCCTGCGCGGGATGATGTAGGGGTCCTTCATGGCGATGCTGCCTTCCCGTGCCCGGTGCGTCAGATGACCGCGGTTACGACCGAGGTGACGATCGGAACGCCGGTGCCGACACCGATGCCGACACCCACCGGGACAGCGACCTGCCCAAGCGAGAAGCGGCCCGAGGCAAGACCGATCAGGCCGCCCGCGAGGCTGAGGACGGTGATGATCTTGCCGCCCGAGCCTTCGAGGAAGTTCGTGAACTGGGTGAGCGCCGGATCGAAGGTCGTGTCAGCGCCGGCATAGGCTGCGCCTGCCGCGAGGCTGGCGATGAGCGCCGGGATGGCAAACGCCATGGCCCGGTCGATTTTGGTGGCGCGCCTGGGAGATCCGGCAGCGCGCCGGGGGAGGGGAAGGGACTGCATAAGAGAACTCCGTCTGGGAGGGTGGAACAGCGTTCTTGCGTTCGCTGTGTGTTCTCTATGCATCTAGGAAATACGTGTAGGAAGTCTGGCGTGCTGAGGGTGCCGTTGGCCGGACTTATATGGACGCATGGAATTGGGCTTAGCTAGATTCTCCTGCATGATCAGTGGTTATTGCGCCGTTGATGGTCGCCATAAGCCGACCGGGCTGTCGGGATTCGCCGACGAATCGTGTCCTATGATGAGCCATCCTAGAAACGAGATGTTCGGTATATGTTCTAATTTCTTTCTTATGCACTGGATGCGCGATATGCCTTCGACTCACTTGCTCAATGACAGGAGTCGTCGCCATGCATCAGTCTGCCCTTGATACGAATGCGAGCCTTGCACGCGTCATCACGCACGCCATCGAAACTGCCGACAAGCCAAAGCACCAGATCGCCAGCGAGGCGGGGATCCATCGTGAAACCCTGCTCAAAGTCATGCGCGGTAAGCGCGCCATCAGCATCGACAGGGCTGTCCGCCTCCTCGAGATCTGCGGCGCCTGTCCTCACGCAGCCATCGTGTTGACGTTGGCGGGTGAAGAAGCGCTGGCCTGTGAATGGATGCACCGCGAGATGGGTGCCTTCCTCGATGAATTCATCACCAGCTTGCCGGGGCAACTTGATCGCACCCTCGGGCGCCGCGTTGATGACCTGAGACCGCGCTGGGCTAGCGGCACCTCGCAGCTCGTGGCCAAGCTGCTCTCCAGGCACATCGATGATCTCGCCAATCGCGACATCGCCATGTCGCTGACACGCTAAAGCAGGGCAACTCGGAGGGGACCGGCGCGATAACCTGACAGGACCGTCAATGACTACAAATTCGAATACCGCTGAAGAAGGCGCTGCCGCCCCTGCAATCGAGCCTGCCAGCGCGCAACCGCCGCGTCTTCTGCGCTTGCCTGAGGTCATGAACCGGGTGGGACTTCGCCGTTCGGCGATTTATCAGCGGATGAGCGAGGGGCGTTTTCCCAAATGCCGCACGCTGGGAGCCAAATGCTCGGTTTGGGTGGAAGCCGAGATCAATGCCTGGATTGATGGCATCGTGCGCTCTTCAAACCAGGCTGACTGATTTGGCAATTGTCAAACCCGATGCCTGAGCTTGGGACTTTTCTGCCGGTCTCAATCGACGTGTTGAATGACTGGGTTTGCCAAAACCGGTCAGTCAGTTTCGGCACGGGCTCTGCCAAAGCCGACGGCTCGCAAGCGGCCCCATAGCCATCATTCCGGCAAGGCAGCCATGGCCTGTATCAAGGCGTTCGCCAAATCCCGCGCAGTTCGCGCTGCGCCCATGAGGGTCGCCGATCCCGGACCGGTCCAGTCGCCATATCCGGCTAGCCAGATGCGTCGCACTTTCGTTGACCGCTGCCCATCGAGAAGAATGCGGCCATCATCCTCAATCACCCCAAGGCCATCTAGATGATCCAGTGCCGGGCGAAAGCCGGTGCACCAGATGATGGCGTCGACCGGCATCGTAGAACCATCAGGCCACACCACACCTTCAGATGTGACCCGGTCGAATGGTCTCACCGAGGACAACTCGCCCCGGTCGCGTGCCGCTTTGACAGGCGGGACCATCACAATGTCACCGATGCCGCCAACCGGCGTGTCGCCGGGCCCTGCCTTCATCCGCGCGACGGCACGCTCGAACAGCACGCGGCCATCGACATCTTCCGGGAGGAACAGCGGCTCTTCCAGCGTCACCCATAGCGCGCGCGCAAGGGGTGCAACTTCGGCCATGATCTGCGCACCGCTATTGCCGCCGCCGACCACCAGCACCGTCTGGCCAGCAAAATCCTCGGGTCGTTCGTAATGCGCCGAATGAACCTGACGACCCTTGAACAGATCGCGCCCGGGAACGTCCGGGATGAAAGGTTTCGACCAGGTGCCGGTAGCATTGACGACATTGCGCGCGGCAAAATCGCCGGTGTTGGTCCGAACCAGCAAATGCTGATCGCCCCGCTCAACCGCTTCCACCCGCACCGGGCGGCGGACCAGCAGCCGGTAGCGCTCCTCGTAACGGGTGAGGTAGTCGATCACATCATCGCGGGTGGGATATCCCTTGTGATCGGGCGGCGGCATCAGCCATCCGGGGAGCGAGCTGTAGCCTGCTGGCGAGAACAGCCGCAGCGAGTCCCAGCCGTGCCGCCACGCGCCGCCCGGGCCATCTTCAGCATCGAGGATCAGGAAGTCTGCCTTGGCCCTGCCAAGATAATAGCCCAGCGACAGGCCCATTTGACCGCCGCCGATGATGACGATGTCGTGAGTCTCCACCGTGTCAGCCTTGCAGCCAGCGCTTCAGGTCGTCTTCCTTGGGTAGGCCGCAAGCATGGACGACCTTGCCGTCGATCACGATACCGGGCGTGGACACGATGCCGTATTGCGCGATTTGGGCGGAATCGGTGATCTTTTCGACTGCGACTTCCACGCCGAGTTCGCTGGCAGTTGCCTTCACCATGTCTTCGGTCGTCTGGCACCGCTTGCAGCCGGGGCCGAGCACCTTGATGTCTTTCATGGCTATTGTCCTTTTCTAGAAGATCAGCGCGTTAAACAGGAAGCCGACGCCAAGGATGCCGGTGCCGACCACCGCGACGAACACTGCGATCAGCTTGATGCTGAGCACCTTGCGCAAGATGATCATTTCGGGAAGCGACAGCGCAATCACCGACATCATGAAGGCCAGCACCGTGCCCAGCGCCGCGCCCTTGCCCAGCAGCGCCTCGATCACCGGAATGATCCCGGCGGCGTTGGAATACATCGGAATGCCCAGCAGCACGGCAGCTGGCACCGACCACCAGCTGTCCGCCCCCATGATGTCAGCGAGCAGTTCAGCCGGGACATAGCCATGGATGAACGCTCCGGCAGCGATCCCGGCGATAATTCAATACCAGACTTTCCCGACAATTTCCTTGACTGCGTCCCAACCTGCCTCGAACCGGTCGATCCAGCTGAGATGCTCGTCCCCGAGTTCGGCGGGAGACGTGCGCACTTCGCGCACCCAGGGTTCGAGCCAGCTTTCCAGATGCAGGCGGCCGATGATCCAGCCCGACACGATCGCGATTGAGAGACCGAAGATCAGATAGGTCAGCGCAACTTTCCAGCCCAGCAGGGCGAACAGCAGGCCAAGCGCGATCTCGTTGATCATCGGTGCGACGATCAGGAACGAGAATGTGACACCCAGCGGCACGCCTGCCGACACGAAGCCGACGAACAAAGGCACCGCGGAGCATGAGCAGAACGGCGTGACTATGCCGAGGTGCGCAGCGGCGATATTGCCCAAGCCCTCGCGCTTCCCCGCAAGCAACGCGCGGGTACGTTCGGGCGAGAAGAAGGTGCGGACCACACCCATAGCGAACACCACCAACGTCAGCAGCATCAGCACCTTGGGCGTATCGTAGAAGAAGAATTCAACCGACGCGGCCAGTGACTGCCTTGTTCAATCGGCAGCTGCGCCACCAGCCACTGCGCAAAAGGCAGCAATTGGTTGTAGATGGCAAACCAAGCGGCCACGAAGATGGCGATTCCGGCAAACCAGATCCCTTGCGATTTGCGGGCCTGACCCAGGCTTGCAGCGATGGTGTTCATATCAGGCAGCCTTTTTCTGGCATGGGGCCGGGGCAAGCGGGGGCAGCGCGGCCAGCACCGCATTGACGATCGCCTCGCATTCAGACGGCAGTTCAGGATTGCGGCGATAACGGACCCACTGCGCATCGCGCCGGTCGGTCAGCAGGCCTGCGGCCTTCAGCCGCGCCATGTGCCGCGACATACGCGACTGCGTAACATCAAGCCGGTCCATCAGCTCGCACACGCAGTGCTCATCGCCGTCCCACACCACCTGCAAGGCGCGCAGGCGGGTGGGTTCGGAGAGAGCGGTCAGCAGGTCATCGATTTGCAAGTCCATTTGTCACGCATATGCCGCCATCCGCATATGCGCTTTGACGCAAATCAAACGGCGCGCCGGGCGCGATCTTGTGCTGTCACTCTGGTTTGTCGCCAAAGAGCGCCCGCTTGATGATGTAGAAGATGGTCTGCTGCTCCATCGTCCCGCGGAACAGATCAGCGCTCGGCCCTGATGCACGAACGGCGACATCTTCCCCGGCATGGGTTTCGCCCGACAGCGGCACGGTCGCCTGCTGGCGGTAGTCCGGGGCAGCGGTGTCCTGAGTCGCCGGATCGGTGCGTTCACCGGCGACGGCGCCCGGCCCGTTGGCATAGCCGAGCGTGGTATAGCCCTTGCCGTCACGGGCTTTCACCGTCTCGCCGAACGCCACCGTGCCGAGGATCGGATTGCCGCGCGCGGGATAGCCGCTGATGGTCAAGGTATGGCTGTGATCGGCGGTCGTGACGATCAACGTCTCATCAAGATCAACCAGACTCAATGCGCGGGCCACCGCTGCATCGAGCGCCGCCGCATCGGTGAGTGCACGGAAGGCATTGCCGCCGTGGTGGGCGTGATCGATCCGTCCGCCTTCAACCAGCAACACATAGCCGCCGTCCTTACCGGAAAGCCGCCGGATCGACAATTCGACCATGTCCGCCAGCGAAGGCTCGCCGCCGGTATCGGCGGCGCGATCCGCTTCGTATTGCATGTGGCTGGGCTCGAACAGGCCGAGCAGGGGCTGTCCGCTGGCCGGATCGTAGCTGGCCAGCTGGCCCGCGCTCCACACGAAGGTGCCGCCCGGATGGTTGCGCTGCCATTCGGCGATCAGGTCGCGGCCATCCTTACGGCTGCCCGTGCTGGTGGGATATTCTGGATCGGCAGCGTTTGCAGGCAGGAAGGCGCTGCGTCCCCCGCCTAGCACCACGTCGAGCCGTTGACCGACCGGGGCTTCGACCAGCTGACGCGCAATGTCGCGGCAGCCCTGGGCGATGGCTTCCGCGGGCATATCGGCGTCGGCCTCCCAATCACGCTGCGGCGAATGGGCATAGCCTGCCGCCGGAGTGGCGTGGGTAATCTTCGTGGTTGTCACGATCCCGGTGGCAAAACCCGCCTCTTGCGCGAGACCGAGCAGTGAGGGGACGGTGTTGGCGAGGCCGGACGCGCAATCGTCCAGGATCGCCTCAGGCCCCACACCGATCACGCCATTGCGTGTCTTGACCCCTGCAAGGATCGCAGTCGCAGTCGGCGCGCTGTCGGATACCTGTCCATCGTGCGAATAGGTCTTCACCAGTGCGGTATGATCGAGCCGGTCCATGGCAGTGACATAGGATTCGCCATCAACGCCCGCGGTCTGACCCGCCAGAATACGGGCCGCTGTGAGGGTCGATACCCCCATCCCGTCACCGATGAAGATGATGACATTGCGCGCCTTTTCGGGCCGTTCCTCTGCCGCAAGACGGTCTGCCAGTTCAGCCTCGCCCTGTGCGCGGTAGTCCGCTGTGCTGGACGCTTGCTGCGCGAGCGCGGGGACGGTCAGCAGAGCCGAAAAGCAGAAGGTGGCGGTTAGGAGTGGGCGGGACATCGGCAGCAAATCCTTATTTCGATGATAGCGGAAATATCGATTGCACGGCCCTACAGGCGCTTTATGACAAGTTCAAAGCAAACATGGATTCGGATGATGCAAGGCGAACAGGTGTGGGCTGTCGATGCGCTTCAGGCGCTTGGCCATGAAACGCGGCTGACGGTATTCCGGATGCTTGTGAAAGCCGGACCAGACGGGATGATGGCTGGCGAGATTGCGCAAGGCTGCAGGGTTCCGCCGTCTACGATGTCGCATCACCTCGCCAATCTGGAGCGGGCGGGCCTTGCCAAATCTGAACGCGAAAGCCGGGTGATCCGTTACCGCGCCGATTACGCTGGAATGCGCAGCCTGCTTGGTTTTCTGATGGAAGATTGCTGCCAGGGCGATCCGCGCCTGTGCGCTGACTTCACCGAAACCGCGTCTTGCAAGCCTTAACTCTCAACCTTCCCGCAACCGAGGTTCGAATGACTGACAAGATCTACAATGTCCTGTTCCTGTGCACCGGCAACAGCGCTCGCTCGATCCTCGGCGAAGCGCTGATGAACAAGCTGGGGGAAGGCCGTTTTTCCGCATACAGTGCCGGAAGCCAGCCCAAGGGCGATGTCCACCCGATGGCAATGGAGGTGCTGGACGGGTTCGGTTTTGCGACCGACGGCCTGCGGTCGAAAAGCTGGGACGAATTCACCCGGCCCGGTGCGCCTGAGTTCGATTTCATCTTTACCGTGTGCGACAATGCCGCCAGCGAAAGCTGCCCGGTCTTTCCCGGCAAGGCGATCACCGCACATTGGGGTGTGGAAGATCCTGCCGCTGTTGAAGGGGAAGGCCAGCGCAAAGCATTTCTTGATGCGATGAGCTACCTCAAGCGGCGGATTGATCTGTTCCTCATGCTGCCCATGAAGAGCATCGACGAACTGGCCATGCGCCGCAAGCTTGCTGACATCGGGCGCGAGGAAGGCGCCAGCATCCGGGCGAAGGACACCCAATGAACACCGACATCGTCATCTATCACAATCCCGAATGTGGGACTTCGCGCAACACGCTGGCGATGATCCGCAATGCGGGGATTGAGCCCCATGTGGTAGAATATCTGAAGACGCCGCCCGCGCGCGCGCTGCTGGAAAGCCTGATTGCGCGGGCCGGGATCACGCCGCGCGATCTGCTGCGCGAGAAGGGCACGCCGTTTGCCGAGCTAGGGCTGGATGATCCCGCACTGACCGATGCGCAGCTGATCGATGCGATGATGGCCCACCCGATCCTCATCAACCGCCCGCTGGTGGTCTCGCCGCTGGGTGTGAGGCTGTGCCGCCCTTCGGAATACGTGCTCGATCTGCTCCCCGCCGATCAGCTCGGCGCTTTCACCAAGGAAGACGGCGAACAGGTCGTCGATGCATCGGGGCAGCGCGTAAAATGACCCAGACCCTCGCCACATCTTCGCCAGCGGCCTCGCCTCTCGGCACGTTCGAACGCTATCTGTCTGTATGGGTGCTGCTTGCCATTCTGGCGGGACTTGCGCTGGGCCTGATCGCGCCGGACGCCGTCGGCGTGCTGGCGGGGCTCGAATATGCCTCGGTCAATCTTGTGGTCGCCGTGCTGATCTGGGCGATGATTTTCCCGATGATGGTGGGCGTGGACTTCGCCAGCATCAAGGACATTGGCCGCAAGCCCAAGGGGCTGGTGATCACGCTGGTGGTCAACTGGCTGATCAAACCGTTCACCATGGCGGCGCTGGCGGTGGTGTTCTTCGATTATCTTTACGCCGGCATGATGAGCGATGCGGATGCCGACCAGTATATCGCCGGGCTGATCCTGCTGGGCACCGCGCCATGCACCGCGATGGTGTTCGTGTGGTCGCAGATGACCAAGGGCGATCCGGCCTACACACTGGTGCAGGTGTCGGTGAACGATCTGGTGATGATCGTCGCCTTTGCGCCGATTGTCGCGCTGCTTCTCGGCGTGACCGACATTGTCGTGCCGTGGGATACGCTCCTGTTGTCGGTAGCGCTGTATGTCGTCATCCCGCTGGTGGCAGGCTGGATGACGCGGCGGCAAGTGATCGCATCGCATGGCGGTGATGAAGCTGCGATCGATGCCTTCACCGCGCGATTGAAGCCGTGGTCGGTCATTGGGCTGCTGGCGACGGTGGTGCTGTTATTCGCATTCCAGGCCGGGACGGTCGTCGCCAACCCGCTGCTGATTGCGTTGATCGCCATTCCGATCATCATCCAGTCCTACGGCATTTTCGCACTCGCATATGCTTGGGCGTTTGCGTGGAAGGTGCCGCACAATATTGCGGCGCCGTGCGCGATGATTGGAACGTCCAACTTCTTCGAACTTGCGGTTGCGGTTGCCATTGGCCTGTTCGGCCTGACCAGCGGGGCGGCGCTGGCAACAGTTGTAGGCGTGCTAGTTGAGGTGCCAGTCATGCTGTCGTTGGTGGCATTCGCCAACCGCACACGTGGAAACTTCGCAGGAACAGCTGCCTGATGCATGCTTGGGTCCCGACCTTCGCCATTTACCTTGCGGCTTCCATGTTCGAAATTGCTGGATGCTTTGCTTTTTGGACATGGATGAAGCTCGGCAAATCCGGTTGGTGGCTTGTGCCGGGAACCTTTTCACTCATCATATTCGCATGGTTGCTGACACTGGTGCCCGTTGACGCTGCCGGAAGGGCCTTTGCGATTTACGGCGGTGTCTACATCGCGGCATCGATCCTTTGGCTTTACCTGATTGAGCGTCAAGAGCCCGATCGCTGGGACCTGATAGGCGCCACAGTTTGCATACTTGGGGCCGCGATTATCTTGCTGGTGCCCAGGACAGCCTGACGGAGTTGAAATAGATAATGTCCGAATATCGCTATCTTCGTAGCCTGAGTGATCCCGATCACCTTCCGGCGCTCAAGTCCGAATACCTGCATCGCAATCCGGCGAGCGGCCTTGGCGCGATCGACCCCCCGCCGCGTATCCTGCTGCTCTATGGCTCGCTGCGGGAGCGGTCCTTCTCGCGGCTGGCGGTGGAGGAGGCGGCGCGCCTGCTGCAATTATTCGGCTGCGAGACGCGCATCTTCGATCCGTTAGACATGCCTCTGCCCGATCAGTATCCGGGCGACGATCACCCCGCCGTGCACGAATTGCGCGAACACTCGCTGTGGTCTGAAGCGCAGGTCTGGTGCAGCCCCGAACGCCACGGCACGATCACCGGTATCATGAAGGCGCAGATCGATCACCTGCCGCTCGCCTACAAGGGCCTGCGTCCCACGCAGGGCCGCACGCTGGCCGTGATGCAGGTCTGTGCCGGGTCGCAGAGCTTCAACACCGTCAACACCTTGCGCGTGCTGGGCCGGTGGATGCGGATGGTCACGATCCCCAACCAGTCCTCAGTCGCCAAGGCGTATGAGGAGTTCGACGATGCCGGCCGGATGAAGCCGTCGGCCTATTACGACCGCATCGTCGACGTGATGGAGGAACTGGTGCGTTTCACTGTGCTGCTGCGTCCTTACGCAGAGCAGTTGGTCGATCGCTATTCCGAACGGGTCGAGCGCGATCTGCCGGTCGCAACCCCGGTTGAGGCAGCTGGAATCGCCGTGACAAAATAGATGCGAATGATGGGACCCGCCCGTCAGCGGAGAACTCGGATTAGGAACAGCACCAATCCCCAATCTCAAAGTGTGCACATTGCGTTTAACAGTCAACGTAGGAATGCGCGCCTATCCCGCTGACAGGTCAGGATCATGATTATTAGCAATGAAATATACGGGTCGCGCAAAGCCCAATTTGCCAGACAGAGGCGCCTTACAGGTGATGCAAGCCAAATATGCGAGTTCCAAATCAGACCCGTGGCGGCTCTACTTTAGCGGCAGACATACCTAACGATCCTGCTATCGCCCGAACCCCGGCTAATGTTCTCTTGAAAAGCCGTCCGGTTGAAGGTGGCGCAATGTTCTTCTGCAGCGGCGCGCGCCTTGTCGAGTTGATTACCTTTGATCCTGTAAGTCACGCTGGTTGAGTCCGCCTGAGAAACAGTTGGACTTGAACGAAATGTTGCACAACCTGAAATTGTAAGAGAACATGCTGCAAGACTAATGATGACTGCGCGCTTCATAAATGAATCCCAACCTTGCCTTGTCTGAAATAGCGACATCTCAGATTTTGGATCAGCCCTCCATCAAATAGGTTTGAATTGATTCTTCGGAGCGGTATTTACAGGATCGGCTGTAGCTCGGCTATTTTCAGTCGGTGTGAGCCAGCCAGAGACCCCCCTCAACCCCGCTGGACCGTTAAGTCTATTTTTCGCCGCATGGCGAGTAATGTCCGTTCGAAAGCAAGAGCAGCCCTTCGTCTGCAGTCAGGCCGCAATCGCTTCCAGACAAGCCTCGAACACCTGGCGCTGCTTCGCTACGGGAAATGCCGCCAAGGCCTCATCTGCGGTGAACCAGCGCGCGTCGGCTATTTCTTCAGCTTGGAGTGCAAGCTGGGCGTTATGCGGCAGGCGAACCACGAACATCGCGGCCTCCTGGCCGTCATGGTCCAACGATTTTTTGGCCTTATGCTCGGCGCTGTAGATGAAGCGGTTGCCAACCGGCAGCCGCTCCAGATCCTCTTCCAGCTCCACTCCGAGTTCTTCGGCGATCTCCCTGCGCATCGCCTGATGCACAGTTTCGCCTTCCTCGACGCCGCCGCCAGCAAGCGTCCATTCCCCATCGCGGTATCCGTGTGGGCGAACCAGCAGAAATTCGCCATGATCGTTGACGACAACGGCGCGGACTTTCTGGCGGAGCTTGAGCCCGCCCTCATGAAAAAATGCAGACATAGGGCAAAGCTAGATTGGTTCAGTTAAGCCTAGGTAACCCACGAGCCCTTTTTTCTGTTGTCACCCGGATGCCTGACGTAAGGCGAGCCAATGCTTCAATTTGTGCGCCACAATGCCCGCTGGTTGGCGGCGGGTTTTCTGCTGTCGATGTTCTCGTCCTTTGGACAGACCTTTTTCATCGGACTGTTCGGCGCCGAATTTCAGGAACGGTTTGATCTATCGGGCGGCGAGTTCGGGCTGCTTTACATGGTGGCCACGCTCGCGAGTGCGGCGACATTGCCGTGGATCGGCAAAGTGATGGACGTGATGAGCGGTCGCAAGGTTGCGGCAATGGTGATGCCCGGGTTGGCCGCCGCGTGCCTGCTAGCCGCTTGGTCGCCCCACATAGCGGGCTTCGTGATCGCACTCTACCTGCTGCGGCTGCTGGGTCAGGGCATGATGACCCATATCGCCCAGACCGAAACAGCGCGGGCGTTCGTCGCCAATCGTGGCCGAGCAATGTCTCTGGTGGTGCCCGGGCATCAGGCGGGCGAGGCGATCCTACCGGCGCTATTCGTGCTCGTCGCTGCCGCTTTGGGTTGGCAGGGGGCGTGGACGGCGGCGGCAGCGCTAATCCTCGTGATCGGGATGCCGGTGATCATCGGTCTGCTGGCAAAGCCCCGCGTTCCGCAGCAGGCTGAGATCAATCTGGCCAACGCGCAGGCGGGCCGCGACTGGACCCGCGCCGAGGTGATGCGTGATCCGGTGTTCTACTTGCTTTTGCTCGGCCTGCTCGCACCGCCATTTATCGGCACCACGATCTTCTTCCATCAGGGCCACCTGATCGATGTGCGTGGATACGACCAGCTGGCGTTTGCCGGCGCATTCCCGGTGATGGCCATGACGACGGTCGGGTTCGGGCTTATCTGCGGTTATCTGGTGGATCGGTTCGGATCGGTGCGCCTGTTGCCGTTTTTCCTGGTGCCGATTTGCATCGCTAGCCTTGCAGCAGCATCGATCACGGCGCTCTGGGGAATTTACCTGTTCATGTTCCTGTTCGGTGTCAGCTACGGCCTTACGTCGAACATGTTCGGTGTGATCTGGCCGGAGGTTTATGGCACCGCGCACCTCGGCTCGATCCGTGCGCTGGTGGTATCGGGTATGGTCCTTGCAACAGCGGTCGGACCGGGACTCACGGGTGCCCTAATCGATCAAGGGATCACCCTGCCTCAGCAATTGTGGTGGATGGCGCTGTGGTGCGTGGTCGCCACTGGCGCACTGGTTTTGGCAGCGCGCCTTATTGCTTCGCGCGGCGATGCAGCACGCCATGGCCTTTCCAAAGAAGCGTGACGGCCGGCCATTGGCTACTTGGCCCCCAAAACTCAAGACGTGCTGGACAAACTTGCGCAGCACACATGCGTAGGATTCTCACCGGAGCCTAGCCTTGATCTTTTGGGCCTCTATGTCCTAAACATTCGCGATCACCTGCTGCGCGGATAAAGCGAGAAGGGTCACCATGGCTCACCAGAGAGAGCCGATGCATCGCCCGGGTGCAGCCGATATACAGCAGATTGCGATCCATGTTCGTGTGATAGTTTTTGTCGTCAGCGCCAGCTATTACAACTCTGTCAAACTCCAGCCCCTTGGCAAGTTGTGCCGCGCAAATCAGCACCCCGGTGCTGAAGCCCTCGCTGTCATTGTCGAGCAGCTTTGCCGCAGTCCCAGCCTCGGCCAATTGCCGGAACAGCTTGCGGGCCTGGGTCTGTGTTTTGGCGATGATCGCCATGCTGCGATGATCAGAGGCCGTGAACGTCGCGATCTCAGCCTGGATTACGGCAAGGTGCTCGTTGGAATTTCGGCACGCAATCACGCGCGGCGCTTCGCCGTGACGGCGCATCGCAACGAGATCGGGATTGGGAGAGACTTGCAGCGCAAACTGCATGATTTCATAGGTCGAACGATAGCTTTTGTTGAGCGTGACAAGCGTTGCGCCCTTGAGCACCTTGGTGATGTCTTCCGGACGCGAGGCACTGTGAGGATTAACCGACTGCCCGGAATCGCCCAGCACTGTCTTGCCGCAGGGAAACAAGCGGGACAGCACAGCGTATTGCACCGGCGTGTAATCCTGCATTTCGTCAATCAGCAGGTGCTGCACCCCCGGCCACGGGTTTTCAATGCCTTCGGTGAGCAACTTCAGGTAGATGAGCGGAAAGACATCGGCATATTCTATCTTGCCGCCGCCAACGCGTAAGAGTTCGGGCCGCCCGTTCCATTCATAAAACCCCTTGTAGGCCTGACGCAGGGTCGGGCGATTGATCATGGCTGCAAGGGCCGTGCGGATGACTGCACGCTCCTCCTTGCGCAGTTCGATCCGGTACTGGTTTTCCACCTCCTCGATCACCGAGTTGGCCGTTGCCGACCGCCGCGCACCGGGCGCAAGGTTGGCGTATCTTTTCCATTCGCGCTCAAACAGGAAACCGGGAACCGGGCGGCGGCGGATTTCGCAATCAGTCGGCGTGAAAGATGTCTGCTCGAGGTACTTGGCATACTGATCCAACTCGCGCAGCAGGTCCAGGTTCGCCTTCGCCTTGATCCGGGCAATCGCTTCCGGGTCCTGCTTTTCGAGCACATCGGCTGTTTGTTCAAAAAAGGTCTGGAAGCGGATATCGTCCAGCAACTCGGCCGCCAGGCGGTCCATTCCGATTTCCGGAACCGGATGCTCGCCCAGTTCGGGCAGCACATTTCCGATGTAGTCGGCAAAGACCCTGTTTGGAGAAATGATGAGAATATCGTCGGAGCTGATCGTTTCCTTGAACCTGTAGAGCAAGAAGGCGATCCGGTGCAGCGCGATCGACGTCTTGCCTGATCCGGCGACACCCTGAATGATCAGTGTATGGGCCTCGGCGTCACGGATGATGGCGTTCTGGTCGCGCTGAATCGTCGCGACGATCGTCTTCATCCCCTCCTCGGAACTGCGCGCCAGCTCATCCTGCAGGACGTCATCGATGATATTGATCGCGCTCTCGATCAACAGCTCCATCTTGCCCTTGCGGATCCGGAACTGCCGCTTGCGGGTAATCTCGCCTTCTATGCGGCCCGAAGGCGCCTCATAGAAGGCCGGGCCAGTTTCGAAATCGTAGAACAGGGAGGACACGGGTGCGCGCCAATCATACACCAGATGCTCGCCGCCATCCTCGTCGCGAAAATCGTGCACACCAATGTAATGGGTGCTTTCCTGATGCGAGTCCGACCGGCGAAAATCGAAACGGGCAAAATAGGGCGAAGCGCGCAGTTTGCGCAGCTTGACCTGCTGCTCGCGCATTACATCCGAACTGCGCATCATCTGGTCGATCGACTGGCGCAGCGCCGCTTTGTCGATGTGGTCCATATCGCGCCTGGCATCCCACATGTGATCGTGGGCCGCCTGGATCTCACGCTGGTACTCGCCGAGACGGGCATTGGCGATGGCCAGATTGCGGTCGATCTGAGCGAGGCAATGGTCGAGATGCAGGGCTTCTTCGATTTGCGGCGTTTCAAAGGAATTGCTGGCTGGGTTGCTCGTGCTCATGTTCATGACACGCGCAATCTGGCGCTTGGCGCAGGCCGAGGCAAGGATTGCGCGAGGCCGCAAGCCGTAGTGATTGTTATCGCCCGCGACATCTCGCAACAGGGTCTCGCCCGCCAGCTTGTCATGATTTCGGGTCGATCAACGCTGCAACAGCGACGCGCCAGATCGCTAGGGGAACGGTCGGCGCCACGGCATCGTACCGTGCACCCTCCTGTTCCAGGGTCGCGCGGGGTAGAATGCCTCTGACATCATACCCCACTCGCAACTGACTGCGTGGCAATAGCTGACCGACGGCTTCGTGGCTCGCGACAGCATCGCCGGTCAGGTCGGCATCTTTCAGCCCAAGGCCCTCACAAATGGCTTTATCAAGCTCCCGGTCCGCACCTGTCGCCGCTTCGATCGAGCTCAGAAGCAACCGCAGTTCCTGCCTGGTGGCTTGTTCCGGTGTCCGGCTTCGATTTACATCCATTTTCGCCTCCGAAGTTTTCCCGGCGTCTGAAAATGTGTGGCATCTGTCACGCGGTGGTGAAGAAGCAGCACCATCAGCTACGTTTCGTAAACAGCACGACGTTGCGGGCCGGCAGGGCCGTTTGCCAATGACGATCCCACCCGATCTGCAGCATTGTGTCCGGCCGATAAAAAGCGACGTGAGTAGGGTCACGGCGATAGTGCCAGCTGTCGAAGTCAATGTCGGGATATTCCATCGCCGTCATCACTGCCAAGATCCCGCCGGGTCTCAACAACTGATCCAGTTTTTCAAATTCGCGCGCGGGTTGATGGAAATGCTCAACCACCTCGCAGCAGAAGATGAAATCATATTCGCGCTCAAGCGCCGAGACGTCATTTGCGAAGAGGGGGTCATAACACCGTACGGCGAACCCGGCTTCGGCCAGCAGCGCGGCGCCCGCCGGGCCATCACCGCAGCCATAGTCGAGTCCCTCAGCACCTTCCGGCAGCCGCTTGATCAGAGGATCGGCAAGATATGACACGAAGCGGCGATAATTTGGATCGCTAGGATCATTTTCGTGCAAGTCGTACTGCTCGCGCTCAAGTTCGCGGGAAGGCAGACTGTCAAGCGTAGCAAAAGTTCCTCCGCAGCGATCGCATTGCCGATATTGCTGATCGGACTTCACGACCACACGAGGCATTACGTTTCCGACTGCGCAAATCCTGCACGACTCATCTTCAGCAAGAGTGCTCGTGCTGTTCATAGCTCAAACTCGACGGAATTCTTGCCCGCTGTCAGGGGGATGATCTCAATCCTCAGCGTGCCGTTCACGTTGTCGGTGATTTTGCGTTGAGGCCGGAAGACAGCAATCTTGTCAGCATGAGCAATGTCATCGAATTCTTCGCAACGTCGTCCGACACTCAAGCCGAAATTGCAGTGGCTGGCGTCAGTCGGCCGAAGCGTCTTGAGAGCTTTCGGGTTTGATGATTTTACTTGTGCTAATGGCATGATCTTTCCTTCGCGCTGGCGAGTGCGAGCACGCGGAAGGCCCATGCGGGCAGCTTGTCCCCGCCGGCCCATCATGGAAACGAGCCGCGGAACAAGCGCGGGACTCATCGTCTCGCTTTCCGTTAGCTCGTCATCAATGTCCGACCGGCAGGTCGTATTTGTCGAGTGAAACCGGTTCTTCCCCGGAACACTAGCGGCTTACAGAAGTCGGCCACGTTTGTGTAGCCCCCGGCGACGCACATTCCGACTTTCGGAGGTGACATTTTCTCCCGGCAGTTCTCACCATCTTCGCCCTCCCTACAGCGAAGCTCACCGCGATCGGGGAGCCGGAACCGCATGCCGGTAAGCTTGCGCAAACCCTTTATCGCAAACGGTGCTTTAACTTTGACTGATAAGGCAGCTCGCATGGATACTTGTTCTCCTACGAGCCTGTCGTCTCTCCATCGCGGCAGCAGAACCGGCTCATCAGGGGGAGGGGGCTCTGGAAGGCGCTTGCCCAAGGTCACGCTCGCCGGGGCATTGCCGATCCTGCTCGGCTTGCTGTTTGTGGAACAGCCGACAGCGACCCTGCAATGTGGGTGCATCCTCATTGTCGCAATGGTCTGCTGGCACTTCGACTGCGGCATCGCTCGCGGCGCGGCTGCGATCAGTGCCGTCATTCTGGCGTTCAGCTCGTCTGTCCATGACGAGAGCTGGCAACTCTATCTGCTGGCACCGATGGCGATCATCGCTGCCGAAGGGATGATCAGATTGCGCCGCCACTATGACAGCGCCGAGCACGCGGCAAACATAGATCGCCTGACCGGAGCCCTGACACCGCGCGGCTTCGAAAAAATGCTCGATCGGGAGTTGCGCGCGGCGCACCGACAGTCACGGACAACGGCCTTGATCTTCCTCGATCTCGACCATTTCAAAGACATCAATGACCGGTATGGCCATGCCGAAGGCGATCACGCCCTGATCGAAGTCGTGAAGGCATTGCGTCATGTTCTGTTCGAAGACGACCATATTGCGCGAATTGGCGGCGACGAGTTTCTGGTCTTTCTTCGCTTTGCCGGCGAGCGATCACGATTGGAGCAGTTTCAGGACGTGCTGATCGATGCTGTGAGCAACTTGCCTTGGCAGATCACCGCAAGTGCCGGAGGAATCATCATACCCCCTAGCAAGTATGCCGAACCCGCGTTGCTTGTCAGGCTTGCCGATGGTCTGATGTATGACGTGAAACGATCGGGCCGAGGGCGACTGGATTTGCAACACCTTTCCGATTTGGCAATGCGCCCGGCGTCGAGCGAAAACGGGCGCGATAAAATTCTGCCGATTCGAGCCGCGCATCCGCAGGTCGTTGTCGACGCAATTCAATGAGCAAAAGATCCTGGCTCCTCACACGTCATTAGCCGCGTGCTCTGGCACACGGGGGGGGCCTGGTTTCCACGGAAGAAAACGTCGACCAGTATCCCCCCTGACATTCCGTCGAGATCAGCCTTTGTCGGGGTAAGGTCTCAGACCAAGCAAGATCTCCGCATGTTCGCCAAGCGGACGGGCCAGAGAGAGTTCATCGGTTTGATCCGCCAACTGTTCGCGTAGCAGAGCATAGACCGAAACCCGATCCTGACTGGTGTCGATTTCGGTGCATCGGTTCTGGTTCCTGAAATGCTCAATGATCGGCAATGTCTCCGCCTTGAAGGTCTCAAAGCGCAGCCGCATGCTCTCGACATTGTCGTCACTCCGGCCGGAGTATTGCGCTCGGCCCAGAATCCGCCGTGTCAGTTCATCGAGCGGGCATTCGAAATAGATCATCTTGGGCAGATCGCCGTCACGTCCGAACACCTCATACCAGGCATCAAGATTGCCAAACGAGCGCGGAAATCCGTCGATCAGGAAGTTGCGATTGCCGGTTTGCCTGATCGTGCTTTCGATCGCGTCTTTCAATAATCCCACCACGATCTCATCAGGCACGAGCTTGCCCGCGTCGATAAATTGCCTGATCAGCGCGGTTGTTGGACTGGTGGTCTTCAATTCTGCCCGCAGCAGATCGCCAGTCGACAAGTGGGTCCAGCCAAGCTGGATATTTGCCAGCTCACACATCGTGCCCTTGCCCGCGCCCGGACCGCCGAGAATGAAGACAATGTTCGGCTGCGGACAAGGCAAGCGCGGATCGCAGTAGTGGAGCGTCACGGATGGTGCTGGTGCGATCCCCATCTTGTACACATTCCAGGGTTGGCCCGTGGGCGGCAGGGCATCGTCGCAGGTGATTTCATAGGCCAGGTGCCCATCGAGACGCGCAATGCGCCAAGACCTGTAGCTGTTGGAATAGGATATTGCCGGGCTGCGGGTTCCTTGGCCGTCAGCGCGATCCCATGCTGGCTTGCCATTCCAGTAACCGGCAGCTGACAGCGTGCCGGACTCGGACCTGGCCGGCGGTGCGTTCGAAGGAACGTAAAGACCATCGACCTCTGCCATTCCCGCGCAGGAAACTTCAAGGAACAAGCTATGCGAGGCCTTTGTGTCGGTAATGGTCATGAGTTCTCTCGACTGATTGATTTCGGGCGCGAGGCCCACGAACATGCGCTCAGCTCATCACGTCTAAAATCACGCAGCAATCTTTGCAGTGAAAGGCTGAACCGAGCGGAATGCGAGGCAAGAGATCAGGTTACCATGCGTTAGGCATTTTGTGAGGACGTGCCGTGGGCGGTGCGCTCGGTGCGGGAAAGCGACCTATAGGTATGCACGCTGATGACTGAGCGCTTGCCCGGCGCCGTTGCTCGCAGAGCATCGATTTGAGCTGCATATCTGTCAGCCTCCCGTTCAGCAGCAACCCTTTTGTCAGGGGCTTCGTTTTCGCCCACGCCAATCAGAGCAAGCTGATGACGGCGGAAGAGTTCATTCAGGTCCATTGGGTTCTCCATATCGAGTTGCATATTATTCATTGATTGTTGTCCGCGCGCTCCTTGCGTCGGTGTGCCTTGGCGATACGTGCCGCCAGATCGGCGTCAGGGAGGTGAGCCAGCAGCGGAGCGAGCTTTCGTACATCATCAGGCGTGGCATCGGGCCGGGCCACCAGAACGCGGTCGAGCAGATTTTCAGTGTTTATCTTCATTTGCCCGCCTCCGCCTGCCGGATGCGCTCACGGACCGCCGAAAAGCTGACCTCGGGCCATTCCTTCTGAACCCGTTCAAGCTCCCAGCCGTTGCGTGCAAGGAAGACCAGCGCATCGTCACCATCTTCGGCGAGATTGGCACGCTGGGATGCTATGAAGCGCTTGCGCATTGGCTCATCAGCAATGTCGATCCATCGCGCGGTTTCGTAGGCTGTCGCCTCGAAGCCGATGGCGAGGCCATACTCTGCCTCCGAGCGGGTGGAGATCACTTCAAGCTGAAGCGCTCCGACCACGCCAACAACCCAGTTCGAGCCTTCGAGCGGGCGAAAGACACGGGCGATCCCCTCTTCGGCAAGATCGAGCAGAGCCTTGCGCATCTGTTTGATCTTCATCGGATCGTCGAGCCGGACGCGGCGCAGGATCTCCGGCGCGAAGTCGGGAAGACCGGTAAACGCGAGGCCGCTGCGCTCGCTCAGCGTGTCCCCCACCCGCAGCGTGCCGTGGTTGGGAATGCCGACAATGTCACCGGGGCGAGCTTCTTCGGTCAGCTCACGATCCCTAGCGAGAAAGAAGATCGGGTTGTGCAGGCCGATGGTCTTGCCGGTCCGGCTATTGCCTAGCTTCATGCCGCGTTTCAGCGTTCCCGAGCACACCCGCATGAAGGCTACCCGGTCGCGGTGATTGGGATCCATATTGGCCTGCATCTTGAAGACGAAGCCTGCGACATCGCTGGCGTCCGGTTCAACCGGTTCGGGCAGGGCCGGCTGCGGTTGCGGCGGCGGGGCGTGCCGCGCCAGTGCGGACAGCAGCGACGCGATCCCGTATTTGCGCAGGGCGCTGCCGAAATAGACCGGTGTCATATCGCCAGACAGGAAGGCAGTCCGATCAAATGCCGGGCATGCTTCGGCAGCGAGCGCGGCATCTTCGAGCAAGCCATCATGGGTCTGCGATGAAACAGCCGCAAGCAGGCGTTCGTCATCGAGCCCCGCCCCATCGATGATCGTGGGACAAAGCGCACCGCCGACCTTATCGATCAGCCAAGCGCGATCTTCCTCGAAGGAATAAAGACCGCGAAACATGCCGCCCATACCAATCGGCCAGGACATCGGCGCGGTATCGAGGGCAAGCTTGTCGGCAATTTCGTCGAGCAACTCGAACGGCGATCTGCCCTCCCGGTCAATCTTGTTGATGAAGGTGATGATCGGGATACTGCGCAGGCGGCAAACCTCGAACAGTTTGAGCGTCTGCGCTTCAATGCCTTTGGCCGCATCGATCACCATCACTGCGCAATCAACGGCGGTCAGCGTGCGATAGGTGTCTTCTGAAAAGTCTTCGTGCCCCGGGGTATCGAGCAGGTTGAACCGGATGCCCTGATGCTCGAAGGTCATCACCGAACTGGTTACCGAAATGCCGCGCTGCTGTTCGATCGCCATCCAGTCCGAGCGTGCCCGGCGCCGGTTGCCTTTTGAGAAGACCTCGCCAGCCTCTCTGATCGCGCCGCCTTCGTGCAGCAGCTTTTCTGTCAGCGTGGTCTTGCCGGCATCAGGGTGTGAGATGATTGCGAAGGTGCGCCGGGGAAGAGCATCAGCAACTACGGGCCAGTCTTCACCCTCGACCGTTACTGTGCCAGCTTGCTGATCGATGAGCATTTGTGTCTCCTGCAAGGCCTGAAACAGACACGCAGAAGAGCGACCGACCTTACGGCCGAGTGATGCAGGTATCTCGCGATTGGGCCTCAGCCCGGAGATATCCTGCGTCGCCGGCTGCACGCCGTCGAGGCCAGAACCTCCAATATCGCGAGTGTCCGTTCGGTTGTCGGAAACTCGAACCTGCGGTTTGGAACCAGCAGATCCGTACCAAGCCATAGCTGAACGAAGCTGCCATGTCACGTCATCTTCAGGTGAGGGCTACACAAATATGCCGATGCAACGTATATGTGTGTCATCCGGATGTCGTTTGGTCAAAAGGCCGCAGGCTCTTAATTTTTTCCAGCACAGCAATCCGGTTGGAAGTTGATGTAAGCGACCACGAGATGCTGCGGACACATGTCCGTGCATGATCCCGGAAGCTTGCGTGGGCCCGAAAGGGCCAGCTTTCGACCGGGATTATCGCGCACGAGCCTGGCTTCCAGGCTCGCCGTTCTCGTTCGCTTGATGACGATAAACAGCGAAGGAGACAGCATTTGCTTGCTACGAAGCCCCACCGTTCTGCCGGCCGTCCTGCACCGATCCGGCGAAGCCTAGATGAAACCTACCGGTACTACCGTCTCATTGCGGGGCAAAGGGGGGATGGCTTTTCTGCCGTTGCCTATGCCGGAAAGACGAGTTTGTTTACAGGAAGCGGAAGCGATTTGGAGGGTGCGCTTGACGACCTCAAATCTCAGATTGATCGCAATTACGCGGACCATTTGTCCCGGCGCAAGGACAACCATCCCTCTCCCGACGAGCTTGTTCTGGCGTTTTCCCTTCTTTCGGAAAAGATCAATGACCGCGTGCAGAGTGTTCTTGAGGCATTGACGGCAGGATGCGAAGTTTCTGTGCAGCAGGTTTTGCGGCGCTCTGGAGGCGACCATGAAATCTTGCGGCGCGACATTGCGCGATTAGCCCGGTCGATCGCCGCCATACTCAGCATTTCACTACCCAAAGGGCCTGCCAACACCTCAGCAGCGCTGGATTTGATTATGGAGCCGTCATGTGTTGCGGACGAGGCGGAGGAAATCTGGACATTCAGACGCGCCTTCTCCGAAGCTGCCAAAAAATATCTCGCCGAATGAAAATGGCGCTGACCAGTAACAAACAAGAACCTTTGGAACTTGCGATGCTTCGGTTTCGCGTTTGCTTTGCACCGAGCTGCTTAATCGCCGTCAGCTTTGTCAGGTCGCACAAGCCAGTGGAAGGTTTTTTCGCGCTTGGCGCACAACGCCACGCAGTTGCCTCGGGCGATAATTGGAAAGGAAGACCATAATGGAAATGCATCTTGTTCTGGGCGGGCCTTTTGCCGCCGCCGAAGCCGAGCGTATAACCACCGATCAGGTGGAGCTTGTCGGTCTGTTTGCGAACTACGACGATGCGCTTCATGCCTGGCGGGGGGCGTCGCAGCGCACGATTGACGACGCCCAAATGCGCTATGTCATTGTTCCTCTGCACACATTGGTTGGCCCCATGGTCGGTATGGACCCGGTTACGGCCTGATCGCGAGGCTTGAATGGCTTCCACTTACCTGACTCCTTTGGCCTTATTCTGGGATCGCGATGATCCAGTTCGCTGACCTGACAGTTCGCCTCGGCGGGCACATGATCCTCGATCGTGCCAGTGCTGCGCTTCCCCCCGGTAGCCGGGTCGGTTTGGTCGGCCGGAACGGTGCAGGCAAATCGACCTTGATGCGCACGCTGATGGGGGAGATTGAGCCCGATTCGGGGTCGATCCTTGTCCCCACCAACACCTGTGTCGGCTATCTCGAGCAGGACGCTCTCGCTGGAAATGGTAGCGCGCTTGAAACAGTTCTGGCTGCTGATCGCGAACGCGCCCGGCTGATGCGCGACGCGGACACCACCTCTGATCCTCAAGTGCTGGCCGAAATTCAAGAGCGTCTCTTGGCGATAGGCGGTCAATCTGCCCCTTCGCGCGCTGCGCGCATCCTCGCCGGTCTCGGCTTCGATCAGGCATCGCAGAGCCAACCTTTGGACAGCTTGTCAGGCGGATGGCGCATGCGGGTGGCCTTGGCTGGCCTGCTGTTCTCCGATCCCGACGTGCTGTTGCTGGACGAGCCGTCGAATCACCTCGATCTGGAAGCAACGTTGTGGCTGGAGGATTTTCTCAGATCGTGCCGCGCGACTATGCTGATCGTCAGCCACGAACGAGACCTGCTCAACCGGGTCGCCGATCATATCCTTCATCTCGATCACGGAACGGTGACGCTTTATCGCGGCAATTATGACAGCTTTGAAAAGCAGCGGGCCGAGCGTGACATTCATGTCGCCGCCTGGCGGGATCGGCAGCTTGCTGAGCGGGTACGCCTTCAATCGTTCGTCGATCGCTGGCGCGTCAAATCGCACACGGCCAGCCAGGCGCAGAGCCGGATGAAGGCGCTCGCCCGGATGGAGCCGATTGTAGCGCAGCTTGAAGACCCAACGCTCACGTTCGATTTTCCCGATTCCGAACACCTGAAGTCGCCGCTGATTGCGGTCGATAACGCAGCGGTCGGGTATGTGCCCGGCAATCCGGTTCTGCGCCGGCTTAACCTCCGGATCGATCCGGAAGACCGCATTGCCCTGCTAGGGCGTAACGGCAATGGCAAGACGACACTTGCCCGCCTGCTCGCGGGGCAACTGGACCCGGTCGAAGGCACGATCACAGCTCCTTCGAAGATGCGGGTGGGTTATTTCACCCAATATCAAGTGGAAGAACTCGATCACGACGCTACGCCGCTCGATCACATGGCGCGGTTGCTGCCCGATGCACCGCCAAAGGTCGTGCGCGCACATCTGGGACGGTTCGGCTTCTCGGGTGACAAAGCGACCATCAGGATCGACTTACTTTCTGGTGGTGAACGCGCACGTCTCGCGCTTGCATTGATCACCCGCGATGCCCCGCACCTGCTGATCCTCGATGAGCCGACCAACCATCTTGACGTCGATACCCGTGAAGCCTTGGTGCAGGCGCTCGCAGCCTTTACCGGCGCGGTGATTATCGTCAGCCATGACCGGCATGTGCTACAGGCGACAGCAGATCGATTGGTGCTGGTCGAAGCTGGTACAGCGAAGCCTTTTGACGGAACGCTGGACGATTACACGGCGCTTGTTCTTGGCTCAGGCAAGACCGAGCGTCCTCAGGTTGCGCAGTCTGCTTCTGACCGCAAAGGCCGTCGCCGTGCTGCAGCTGATTTGCGTCAAAGACAGGGCGAGTTGCGCAAGCGAATTCAGCAGACCGAGAAGCTAATTGCGAGGCTTGAGTCGCGCTGCCGTGAAATTGATCGGACGATGTTCGTGCCGGCTGCTGCAGATCCGCCATACGCCGGAAAGCCGATGGGAGAACTTTTGCAATTACGCGCAAATTTTGCCGCGCAGATAAAGGACGCCGAGGCACAATGGCTGCTCGATTGCGAAGCCATCGAAAGCGGTGAAGCAATGTGATGCATTGCTCTTTGGGTGCGGCTTCAAGGCTTGCGGCCCAGGTAGATCAGGTTGAATGCAGGCCTCTCGCGGTATGGCGTTGCAAATTCGACCCTTTCGACCCGTACATCGACAAGGCTCTGCATAAGAGCCGCTACAAAATCGGTGTCCGCCGCGTCGGTTGACCACAGAGCGAATACGCCATTTGGTTTCAGTTTGGCGGTGATTGCGGCGATGGCTTGGGCGCTGTAGAATCCTGCGCTTGCCTCGTCGATGAAATGCGTCGTCGAATGGTCAATGTCGATCAGGATGGCGTCGTGCAACTGATCCGGGCTTGCCGGATCAAACGCATCAGGCCCTGCTGCGAGCGCGAAAAAATCGCCCCGTCGCAAAATGCAGCGCGGATCGTCGGCCACGATTGGGCCGAGGGGCAACAAATAGTCGCGGTGCCACTGAATGACTTGCGGGATCAGCTCAACCACGGTGAGTTTTGCAACACGGGTGTCGCGCAACGCAGCCTCCGCGGTGTAGCCAAGGCCAAGCCCGCCAACGACAACATCAAGATTTTCGCCCTGCGTCATCGCCAGCGCTAAGTCTGCCAGTGCGATTTCGCCATCTACAAACTGGCTCGACATCAAGTAACCGTCGTTGAGTTTGATCTCCCAGATATCGTCACCATCCGGGCTGAGACGGCGGCGGCGCAGGGCCAGCTCTCCGATCGGGGTCTGCTCCCAGGCGAGCTCTTCAAACATCGGGTTCATACAAACGCGATACTCCGCATCGCTCTTCCTGCCATCCTAAAAAAGTTCATCCTTCGCACTTGCAACATTCAGAACTCGCGTTAAGAGCCATGGCCATCCGCCGGACCTGATTCTTATCGGGTGGCTCGGCCCGGCGCCAATCCCCGGGATAATCGCAACGCAGATCCAATGCTGGCGACCGCAAGAGCGATCGACGCATTCTGTCTGCTACTCATCATCGGTAGGGTTTCATTGGCAGGCGCGCCTCCGTGCGTCTGATCGATGTCCATCTTGCTAAGGCAAATGGGGGTTATGGATATGGCAAGCGTAATTGCGCGGAAAAATCAGGATCGCGAAGCATTCATTCGTCCGCCGCGAGTACTGACTGCGTTAATTGAGAAGACTATCAAAAGGGGTTCGCTGTCTTTCTTTGACAGCGCTTCTGGCACGGAAGTCAGCTTTGGTGATGGACAAGGGCCAGCAGTCTTAATCGGGGTCACCGCGGCAGGAGCTGCGAGAATTGCCGCCAACCCGGATCTTGCTCTGGGTGAAGCCTATATGGACGGTGCGCTCACGGTTCTATCAGGCGATGTGCGTTCATTGTTTGAAGTGATCTTTCTCAACCAGGAGGCCGTCAATGTATCGCAAACTTCGGCCGGAGCGCTCAAGCTCCGGTTGATGCGTGCATTACAACAAGCGAACAATCGAGTAGCGTCGCGCCGTAACGTCGCCCACCACTACGACCTGTCCGCCGAGCTTTATCGGCTGTTTCTCGATGACGACCTGCAATATAGTTGCGCCTATTTCGCTGATCCGAGTTATTCACTCGAACAAGCGCAGGCAGCCAAGAAGCAGCATCTGATCGGTAAGCTCCTATTGGAAGATGGCCAATCGGTTCTCGATATTGGCTGCGGTTGGGGCGGCATGGCCCTTGAAATTGCGCGGTCGGCCGAAGTCAGCGTGCATGGAATAACGCTGTCTGAAGAACAGCTTGCCATTGCTGCCCAGCGAGGGGATGGCACCAACGCCAGTTTCTCGCTCACCGACTATCGCGATGTCAAAGGATCGTTTGACCGGATCATTTCGGTCGGGATGTTCGAACATGTTGGCGTGCCCAATTACGATACGTTTTTCCGCAAAATTGCGAGCCTGCTGGCGGATGATGGCGTGGCTGTCATTCACTCGATCGGGCGCAAGGATGGGCCTGACATCACCAATTCCTGGGTGGCGAAATACATCTTTCCCGGTGGCTATATACCAGCGCTGTCCGAGGTGCTGCCAGCAATTGAAAAGGCCGGGCTCTGGGTCACCGATATTGAAATCCTGCGGCTGCACTACGCGGAAACGCTAAGCCAGTGGTACACACGGTTCATGCAGCATCGCGATCAAATTGCTGAACTTTATGATGAACGCTTTTGCCGTATGTGGGAATTCTACTTGGCAACCAGTGAATCAGCATTTCGCAGTCAAGGCCACATGAACTTCCAGATTCAACTGGCAAAGCGCGTGAACGCAGTACCTCTGACGCGCGATTACATCTCCGATCACGATCGGAAGTCCATTCGCCCCGATGCAGATCGTTCGCTGGCAGAACGCCGCCGTCTGTCTCTCGTCTAATTCCGGAAGGTAACCCCATGCCAAAGCTTCAGACAATCAAGCAAGAGTGGTTATCAAACCCTCGAGGAGACATCCTCGCCGGCATCGTTGTTGCGCTGGCACTGATCCCAGAAGCGATCGGCTTCGCTATTATCGCCGGTGTCGATCCAACTGTAGGCCTTTATGCCTCGTTCTCGATTGCGGTGATCATCGCATTTGTTGGTGGGCGGCAGGGAATGATCTCTGCGTCTACCGCTGCGATTGCCGTGTTGGTTTTGCCGCTAATCGCAGACCACGGCGTGGACTACCTGTTTGCGGCCACAATTCTGATGGGCGTGATCCAGCTGATTGCAGGCTTCCTGCGATTGAACGTGCTGATGCAATATGTGTCGCGCTCGGTGATCACCGGCTTCGTCAACGCACTGGCGATCCTGATCTTCATGGCGCAGCTGCCCGAACTGACAGGCGTTCCGATGCTGACCTACGCCTTGGTGGCTGGCGGACTCGCGATCATTTACCTGTTTCCTTACCTGACCAAAGCGGTGCCTTCACCGTTGGTGGCGATCGTCATTTTGACCGCTCTCGTTTACTATACCGGCTTTGATGTTCGCACTGTGGGTGACATGGGCGAACTGCCATCGTCGCTTCCGGCCTGGTTGATCCCGGACGTTCCATTCACGCTGGAGACGCTTCAGATCATCCTGCCATACTCGCTGACGATGGCGGCCGTCGGCCTGCTGGAATCGATGATGACCGCGCAAATCGTTGACGATTTGACCGATTCCTCTTCAGACAAGCAGCGCGAGATGAAGGGACAGGGCATCGCCAATTTCTTCACCGGCTTCCTTGGCGGTATGGGCGGCTGCGCGATGATTGGACAGTCGGTGATCAACGTGAAGTCAGGCGGCCTGACTCGCCTCTCGACCTTCATGTCGGGGATTGTTCTACTGTTTCTCATTGTGGTGCTCGGCCCGATTGTGGCTGCAATCCCCATGGCGGCGCTGGTTGCGGTGATGATCATGGTCTCGATCGGGACGTTTTCTTGGCAATCGCTCAAGGACATCCGCCATTTCCCGTGGCAATCGACCGTGGTGATGGTCGCGACTGTGGTGATTGTGGTGTGGACCCACGATCTGGCGCAAGGCGTGCTGGCCGGTGTGATCCTCTCGGGTCTGTTCTTCGCCAGCAAGGTCAAGCGGATCTTCACCGTGCAGTCAGAGCTTTCGGCTGATGGCATGACACGGCACTATCAGGTGTCGGGTCAGGTGTTCTTCGCCTCCTCGGAAAGCTTCGTCGAAGCCTTCGATTTCAAGGAAGTGCTCGACCATGTCGTAATCGATGTGTCGAACGCGCAATTCTGGGACATCTCGGCGGTCGGCACGCTCGACAAGGCGATCCTGAAGTTCCGGCGCGAAGGCACCAGTGTCGAGGTGGTCGGGCTCAACCCGGAAAGTGCGCAATTGATCGAACGCTATGCCGTGCATGATAAGCCCGGCGCCGAGGCATTATTGGGGGCACACTGATGGGAGAGACAAAAATGGAATTCATTCTCGCCGCAATCGACGCTTCGGCCCATGCGCCGGGTGTATGCCAATATGCCGCCTGGGCGGCCACGCGGTTGGAAATGCCGGTGGAACTGCTCCACGTCGTGCAGCGCCAGGACGCCGTGGCTGCGCGGCGCGATCTGTCGGGCGCGATCGGCCTCGGCGTCAAAAGCGAGCTGATGGAAGAACTGGTGCGGCTGTCGGAACAGAGCAGCCGCGCCGAGATCGAGAAGGGTCGCGTCCTGCTGGCAGCGGGCGAACATATCGTGCGCGATGCCGGGGTCAGCGACGTCACCACCCTGCACCGCCACGGCGGCGTGATCGAGACGATCCTCGAACGCGAGGAGAACGCGCGACTTGTCATTGTGGGACGGCGCGGGACCGACCATGAATATGCCACCGACCACATTGGGTCGATGATCGAACGCGTGGTCCGCGCCAGCATCAAGCCTGTCATGATCGTCTCGCGCACCTTTGCCGAACCCGATCACGTCGTCTTCGCCTACGATGCCAGTCCGGCGGCCAAGCGCGCGCTCGAACGCCTTGCCAATTCGCCGCTGTTTGCCGGTCTTCCCGTGACCATCGTCATGGCTGAAGCATCGGGCGAGGCCAAGGTGGCTGCGCTGAAGGACGCCGAAGCGGTTTTTGCTTCAGATCATCCGGTCACCACCGTGTTCGACCCGGGCAAGGCGGAAAAGGTCATTCCCCGCGTCGTCGCATCGGTTGACAATCCGCTGCTGTTGATGGGGGCCTACGGCCATTCGCCGATCCGTAACCTGATCGTCGGCAGCACCACCACCGAAATGATCCGCACCGTCCACGCGCCGGTGCTGCTGGTGCGATAGCATGGCGCTCGATCTTGAGGCCATACGTGCAAAGCTCCTCGCCCGGCGCGAGGAGCTGCTGGCGGAAGATCGCATATCTTCTGGAGGCCGCGCGCCGGTGACGCTGGATCAAGACAGTGTGGGCAGGCTCTCTCGCATCGATGCCATGCAGCTTCAAGAAATGGCTTTGGCACAGGCACGCAGGCGCAAATCCGAACGCGGCGCCATCGATACCGCCCTCCAGCGCATCGAGGATGGCGAATACGGCTACTGCCTCAAATGCGGCGAGGACATTGCTCCGGCTCGCCTCGAGAACAGTCCATCGGTCACAACTTGCATCGCATGTGCAAATGAAGGTTGAGAGCGCAATGACGACAGGTACCGTCAAATTTGTTGGCCCTGATGGCGGGTGGGGGTTCATCTCACGCGACGACAAGCAGCCCAAGGTGTTCGTGCACATCTCCGAGGTGCAAGCTGCTGGGCGCGATGGGATCGTTAAAGGCCAACGTTGGGCCTTTGATCTGGTGACTGGTCCAGATGGCCGTATGTCGGCCACTAATTTGAATCCAATTATCGAATAATTCCGCCCAAGGGGATCGACAAACGGAGGCTGATCCCATTTGATATTGCGCGATAAAGAACTGTGCGAACTGCGCAGCGTCAGCAGTAATTCCGCTGTTCAACGGTTGATGCATCCGCACTGAAAATAGGCCGCCACGCTGGCCACGAGCAGTGCTTCACTGCTATGCAAATCACATGAGAAGAAAGACGCTAACCCAGTTCCTGATCGAGCAGCAAAGGTCTGAACAGATTATCGGGCCGGAACTTAGACTACTGGTAGAGCTTGTTGCCCGCGCCTGCAAAAGCATCGGCCATGTCATCAGCAAGGGTGAGCTGGGCGATGTTCTGGGAAGCCTTGAGACCGAGAATATCCAAGGTGAAGTTCAGAAGAAGCTCGACGTTATCGCCAATGAGATGTTCGTTGAGGCGAATGAATGGGGGGGGCACCTCGCTGCACTTGCTTCCGAAGAAATGGAAGCGATCCACCCTGTTCCGAACCGCTATCCGAAGGGCGAGTATTTATTGCTCTTTGATCCCATAGACGGATCAAGCAACGTTGATGTTGATCTATCGGTCGGCACGATTTTTTCGGTGCTAAGGGCACCTGATGACGCGTCGGGGCGTGAGATCGGCGAAAGGGATTTTCTTCAGCCGGGCAATCAGCAGGTAGCGGCCGGCTACGCCATTTATGGGCCTCAAACCCTGCTTGTGCTTACACTCGGTCAAGGTGTGTTCGGGTTTACGCTGGATCGCGAGATGGGTTCGTGGATCATGACCCATCCCAATATGCGGGTGCCAAAACAGACGAATGAATTCGCCATAAACGCCTCAAACGAGCGTCATTGGAACGAACCCGTGCGCCGATACATCGACGATTGCCTTAGGGGCGAGACCGGGCCGCGCGGAATAGACTTCAACATGCGTTGGACCGCGTCGATGGTTGCCGACGTTCACCGGATTCTCGTGCGTGGCGGTGTTTTCCTCTATCCGGCCGACACCCGCCATACCGCAAGCGGCGGCAAGCTTCGCCTGCTATATGAGGCCAATCCTATGGCCATGCTTATCGAACAAGCCGGAGGCTCGGCTACGACGGGTACAGCGCGCATTCTCGATGTGGAACCGACCAAACTCCATCAGCGAATTGGCGTGATCCTCGGTTCAGCCGATGAGGTCGCCCGCATAGCGGCTTACCACTCGCTCAACGATGCGCACCGATAAAGCCATTCATGACTTTCGGCCGTGATTCCTTAACCGACCGAAAAGCTCAAGCGGGAGGTTCGCCATGTCTCGATCAACGGAAAGATGCCGTATGCTCTCATCACGAGGATGATGATGTATCTCTAGGCCTCCGCAATGGGATCGGTTTCAAAACTGCGGTTTTCGGCAAGCGAACGCATTATAGCCGCCACTCACGGCCCAAGGAGGGTACGGCATTGCCGCAATGGCGGGCTACAACGTGTGCTTTTGGCTGCTAGCTTTCGCCATGACCCGGATCCCGATGGGAGTGGCATATGCGGTGTGGTCAGGTCTGGCCATCGTCGCCATCGCTGCCATTGGTTGGATCGTGTTCCGGCAGAACCTGACGCTGGCGCAAACCGGGTTCATGGCGCTGATCCTGATCGGCGCGATCGGGCTCAACCTGACAACAGTCCGCTTAGTTGATTGAGGGTGGTGGCTGCGGCGCGTCTCACGACGCGGATTGACCTTGGTGGCCGGTAAACCCGCCAATCCGCTCCCCACCCATCAGCGGCCATCCGCCGCGACTAAGCGCCATGCGAGACGCGGCCGGGCGTCTATCGCGACGATTGAGCTGGAAGTAGGACATCCGCAAGCAAGCCTATTCCGGTCATCGCTCTAGAAACCTTGAGTCAATGAAAGTGTCGGAACCGTGCCGAGATGCCAGCATAGAATAATAGAATCAGACGTGCCCCGATGACAAGAATGAGGGTGCAAGGGCGCCACTTCACCGGGTGATCAGGTGCAGCAAGCGCCTTCAAAAAGGTCCTCGTCTCTTGGCTGTGGATACAACTCAGTTGGGGGTACCGTTGGGGGTATTAACAGAAGGGTAAGGATAAAAATATCACAAGATCAGTAGTTTACATTGACTGTACCAGTCCCTCCTCCGCTACCATCCATATCCTTCCCTAAATTGTGAACTTCTGGAATCTCCAGCACTACCAAACCGCGGGGCAAGTGCCTTTTGCCCGTATCGCTGCCACCGCGAAACCGGTAACGGCCCGCGATGGCATTGTTTGGATCACGGGTGGCGGACTGGTTCTGGTCGCGGCCCTATTTGCTTCTTACCTTCACGGCGCTGTTCTGGGCAGGCAATTCGATTGTCGGGCGCGCGGTGCGCGATATCCTGCCGCCGGCCGCGTTCGCTTTCTGGCGGTGGGCATTTGCACTGTTTATCTGTTCTTCAATCGCGGCGTTGAGCTGCTGGGATCAGCAGCGGCGGGCCTTTATCTCAACATCATGCCCGTGATCCACCAGCACGGTGCGACCCTAAAAAGGGGGACCCAAATCGCTGCATGGGACGTTCCCGGGGCGGTTTTCTCGTTCTGCTAGAACCGCGCGCCGCGCGTCGCTGCGCGGAAGCCAGCTGCGGATTGCAGCCCTTTCTCGTTCTGCTAGAACAAGCCGCCGCCTGTGGCGCTGGCGTGTCAAGCTGCGGATTGCAGCCCTTTCTCGTTCTGCTAGAACCCAGCACATCGGCCACCGAAGGTTGTGTCTGCTGCGGATTGCAGCCCTTTCTCGTTCTGCTAGAACGGCCAAGGCACCATGCAGGAAATCGCTTGCGCTGCGGATTGCAGCCCTTTCTCGTTCTGCTAGAACTGCCGGTGCGGGTGTGATGATGGCCTCATGGCTGCGGATTGCAGCCCTTTCTCGTTCTGCTAGAACGGGCGCACTCCGAACGGCAACGGCCTTTTGGCTGCGGATTGCAGCCCTTTCTCGTTCTGCTAGAACCAAGGTGCCTTGGTCGTCCGGACATTACCGGCTGCGGATTGCAGCCCTTTCTCGTTCTGCTAGAACAGGCTGAGGCGAGCGCGCATGTCGTGTGTGCTGCGGATTGCAGCCCTTTCTCGTTCTGCTAGAACCGAGGCGGCGGATTTCGAGATTGTGGGTGTGCTGCGGATTGCAGCCCTTTCTCGTTCTGCTAGAACCTTGCTATGCGTCAGGGGGCTAACGCCCCCGCTGCGGATTGCAGCCCTTTCTCGTTCTGCTAGAACTGTGGCGCGTCCGAAGGTTCTCCTCTCGGCGCTGCGGATTGCAGCCCTTTCTCGTTCTGCTAGAACTTGCACCGGCGACATGCTGCGCGTGCGCCAGCTGCGGATTGCAGCCCTTTCTCGTTCTGCTAGAACCAGAAAAAGTGAACCCGCTCTCGCACGGCCGCTGCGGATTGCAGCCCTTTCTCGTTCTGCTAGAACTCCTGTAGCTTGCTCATATGTCAGCTTTTTGCTGCGGATTGCAGCCCTTTCTCGTTCTGCTAGAACTTATGGCGACAAGTCGAGCAACTGGGGCACGCTGCGGATTGCAGCCCTTTCTCGTTCTGCTAGAACTTCCTGCCCAGCTTCAAGATCACCATTTCGGCTGCGGATTGCAGCCCTTTCTCGTTCTGCTAGAACCAATTTCAACGGTTGAAATAGCCCCGCCATGCTGCGGATTGCAGCCCTTTCTCGTTCTGCTAGAACCCTCGTAGAGCGCCTGGCGCAGCCGCTCGCGCTGCGGATTGCAGCCCTTTCTCGTTCTGCTAGAACCCTTCGCGCCGAACGCACGGTTAGCTGGATGCTGCGGATTGCAGCCCTTTCTCGTTCTGCTAGAACGGAATGTCCTGAACTGGTGCGACGCTTGTCGCTGCGGATTGCAGCCCTTTCTCGTTCTGCTAGAACAATTTCTGCCCACTTGTGATCTGGCATTTCGCTGCGGATTGCAGCCCTTTCTCGTTCTGCTAGAACGCGGCAATGGCCTGCCACCAAGCCCGCGCAGCTGCGGATTGCAGCCCTTTCTCGTTCTGCTAGAACCCGCGAGGTTCAGATCGTCCACTTCGCCGCGCTGCGGATTGCAGCCCTTTCTCGTTCTGCTAGAACAGGGAACGTCACGGCCATTCACCGTCCGGTGCTGCGGATTGCAGCCCTTTCTCGTTCTGCTAGAACCGCCGCTGTCTTTCCGCCTTCGCCCGCCGTGCTGCGGATTGCAGCCCTTTCTCGTTCTGCTAGAACACCCAAGCGCGCACCCCGTCAACCTTTGCCGCTGCGGATTGCAGCCCTTTCTCGTTCTGCTAGAACGCGTCCGGGGATCGATGTTGGCGCGCAGGCGCTGCGGATTGCAGCCCTTTCTCGTTCTGCTAGAACCGGCGCAGATCATGCAGGATTACCACGTTATGCTGCGGATTGCAGCCCTTTCTCGTTCTGCTAGAACACTGACTTCCTCGGGAGTGCGCGCCTTTACGCTGCGGATTGCAGCCCTTTCTCGTTCTGCTAGAACGCCGTTCGAGATTGTAGAGCTTCTCCGCGTGCTGCGGATTGCAGCCCTTTCTCGTTCTGCTAGAACGCGAGGCATATTGGACAGCGCCAGGCCGTCGCTGCGGATTGCAGCCCTTTCTCGTTCTGCTAGAACTGACTGTCTGCGCTTCCTCCACCCAAGCAAGCTGCGGATTGCAGCCCTTTCTCGTTCTGCTAGAACCGAGGAGTGGCTTTCGGAGTGCATGGACACGCTGCGGATTGCAGCCCTTTCTCGTTCTGCTAGAACGGAAGAGGCTCACACGGCTTCCAAGAAGTCGCTGCGGATTGCAGCCCTTTCTCGTTCTGCTAGAACAATATCGCGCCGATGGTCGCAAGGCTGGAGGCTGCGGATTGCAGCCCTTTCTCGTTCTGCTAGAACGTAAGCGTTGCTGATCCGCCGCGCTGTATCGCTGCGGATTGCAGCCCTTTCTCGTTCTGCTAGAACGCCATGGCGCCGTCACTGTCGGCATCGCTGGGCTGCGGATTGCAGCCCTTTCTCGTTCTGCTAGAACGAAGCACAGGCGGTTGGCGCAAGCACGTCTGCTGCGGATTGCAGCCCTTTCTCGTTCTGCTAGAACGCTTGTCCCTTCTGTGCGCACCGTCACATTGCTGCGGATTGCAGCCCTTTCTCGTTCTGCTAGAACCGATAGTCTGCACATTATACAGGTATCCGGGGCTGCGGATTGCAGCCCTTTCTCGTTCTGCTAGAACCCCGCGCGAGCAGATGCGCGCCCTGTTGATGCTGCGGATTGCAGCCCTTTCTCGTTCTGCTAGAACCCATGGCGCCGTCACTGTCGGCATCGTTGGGCTGCGGATTGCAGCCCTTTCTCGTTCTGCTAGAACCACCCGGTTAAGAGTGGCCCTTCGAGTTTCGCTGCGGATTGCAGCCCTTTCTCGTTCTGCTAGAACAGCCCTCGCGTAACCATATGGAATCGCGAGGGCTTTTCGTATATCGCCCTCAAAAAAGTTGAAGTTGGGCCGGGGCCGGAGTGGTGTTTTCGCGTTTTTTGCCCACGAAGACCCGGATCCGGCTGAATTGACTGTCGGTCATCGTCAGGAATCGGACTTCTCCTTTTTCGGGCACCCGGGCACCCATGCGAGCCGTATGCAATTCGGCATTGTCGATTGATGCGCAATGGCGAATGTAGACGGAAAACTGCATCATGGTGAAGCCATCTTCCAGCAGATCCTTGCGGAAGCGGGCATAGGCGCGCCGGGCGGCCTTTGTGTCCACCGGCAGATCGAACATGGCAATAACCCACATACTCCGCCACCCCCAGGGCTGGACCGGCTGGCGCGGCGACGGTTCAGGCCGTGCCATCGGCAGGAAGGCCAAGGTCGAGCGGCAGGCTTTCCGGCACGATCAGGGCCGCGCGGTCGTTTTGCGTCAGTGCCTTGGCCAGGCTGGCGGCGGACTGCCCGATCCCCAGCAGGACCGGCCATTGCCTGCCGCCCACAAGCACCGTTTCGTTGAAGATGGAAAGCAGGGCCGCTCGCGTCGCGCGGTCGGCAAGGCTCGGCTCGTCATCCCCGCCAGATACGATCCCGTGCACTTTCCAGTCCACGATCGGGCGCCAGGGTTCGAGCAGATCATCGGCAAGGCAGAAGGGGTTGGAGCGGTTGCGATGCCACACGCCCAGGGATGGAATAAGACCCGATGCCACCAGGGCGCGTGCACAGGCAGCGCGTATCACGGCATAGCCATAGTTGAGCAGTGCGTTGATGCCTTCCGCCTCGCGATCGCGGCGGAAATCGCGCCCAAACAGCTTTGGCCAATAACGTTGCGCGCCTTGGGCCTCGAGATTTTCGGGATCACCTGATCGAACCCGGTCAGCCATGGCAGCCAGGCCCCAGTCCTCACCCTGGGTAAGGGTCAGCAGGCGCCCCTGCTGACGCAGCTTGGCGGCAACCAGTGCCTGCCACAGACGCTTGGACAAGGGGGCGCTTGCCTGCGCCTGCGCCCGGTGCCGTTCGGTCAGAACATGGTGCCCTTCCATCGGTAGCATCATGCCTGCGGGCAGGTGATCGCGGCCAGTCACCATGATTGTGGCCCCTGCCGCGAGGCATTCGATGAAAACGGCCTGAGTATAACTGGCACGGGCATCGTCCACCACGAGAACGCCGAGATCCTCGATCGGCACGCTGGCTCTGGGCTGTTCGGGCCGATCGATCACCAGTTGGCGATGGGCGACCGACAAGCGCGTGCCGGGGGTTGCGATCTCGATCGTCTTCTTCAGCATCAATCCCGCGCCGGACGGATACGGCCGATGGGATCGACCGAGACCTTACGACCACCCGATTTCAGGATGGATGATGCCGTTGGCCGGAAGACGGACGCGCCTGTGGTGTCTTCGGCGCGCCAGAGCACGATCGGGCCGGCTGACCATACGCCCTGGACGATCCACAGGCCGGCCAGCTTTCCTTCCGGGAAAAACAGCGTGTCGCCTTGGGCCAGCGTCATGACCAGCTCTGAACCTTGCCCAGGCCTTGAATAGACCGGCTGCTTGCGCCGGAGCCTGTCAGCCGCTTCGAACAGGCTGACGATCTCGGTTTCGATCTGCCCGTCAGGTTTGCGGAAGATGGCCATATGATGGTTGTTGCCAAGATCGGCATAGCCGCTTTTCAGCTTCGCCATCAGTCTGGCCTGCTGTTTAAACCTGATGCGGACCTTGCGGATGGGTGCGCCGCCATCGGAAACGGTGGGGTAGCCGTCCACGAAAGCCTTTTTGGGATCGCCGCCATGGGCCTCCACCCACGCGCGAACCCGTTCGCGGACATGGGCATCGGGCCAGGCATCGTCATCTGCCAGTAGCGCCTTGGACAGTGCCTCCACCGGCTTGCGTGTCACGAACCAGCGGTAGGCAATGCCGCCGCTGCCTTGAGCCGGGCCGACATCGCCGCAGGTGGTGTCCTTGTGCAGCGGCCCCGATACCTTGCGGCGCACCCGGTGGGAGACGACGATCTGTTCCACCTTGCTTGCGGCCTGGGCGCGCACATCGGGGAAGGGCGGCTCGAGGGCCGGTTCTATCTGAGGCGTTGCCGCATCTCTGGCCTGGAACCAGCGGGAAAGTCGCTGTGTGTAGCCGGGATGGGCGAGCGCCACGACCAACGCGTCGATGGCATGATGGCGATGATCCGCACGGGTCTTTTCGCCGGAATCGGACAGAATGTGGTTCAAGTCCCAGTTGTGGCGCAGCCGGGAAGTGACCCTGCCCGACAGGGTGGCGACGCGAACCTCGCTTGCCTGTCCCAGATCGGGGAACAGCATCTGCAGGAAGCTGACTGCCTGCCGGGCGGCATAGCCGGTGTCGGTCAGCTGCCGGGCGGCGAAATCCTGCGGCACCGGTTCGAGGAATCGGCGCGCCTTGCGCCAGCCGGGGCCATAGCGAAGGTCGAAGTTCCGCACCCGCGAGACCACCTGTTCGAGCGCAGCGGGATCGCCCTCGTAGAGCTCGAGCGGGGTGCGGTTCGACTTTTTCGCATTCACATCGCGGCGGCACAGCGTCTTGTTGGCGAAGCTGTCGTCAAGCGAGAGCCAGCGCGGCCAGATGTGTTCCACATCGAACAGGGGTGCGGTGCCGAACAGGTCGGCAAAGCCGATCATGTCGCCGGTGTAGGGGCAGATGTGGCGGCATTCCTTCCACAGCAGCCATTTCTCGATCTGATCGCGCGAAGGTTCGGCGATATCTTTGGATCGAAGGTCGTCCACCGCCTCCTTGCGGACTTTTTCGCGGGCCTGATTGCGCTTCTGGTCTTCGGCCCGCTGCCGGGCCGACCGGCCAACCTCGCGTGCGACTTCCACCCGAATGCGATCGGGCCGTCCGTAAGCCGCGATCAGGTTGTTGACGACCTTGCGCAGCTCGTTCTGCACACGCAGGACGGTGGGGTTGCGGACGGATTTCTGGCGGTCGATCTCCTCTTTCGAACCGTGAGGCCGTCTCTTCGGGTCTCCGGGTGTTGGCAGTCGATCAAACCAACTGCCGGTGGGCTGTGCACGATTGGGGAAGGTCGCCTGTCGCCAGCCTTCCTCATCCGGGCTGGCCAGCAAGGCGCCAAACAACGCGCCCTCCTGGAGGCGCGGCAAGAACTTCCACAAGGCGGATTCGGAAAAGGGTTCCCAGCCTGGCGCAAAGCTGAGGGCGGCGAGGGCATCTGCCTGAGCGTCGGAGAGGGAGAAATCCGCCTTGAGGTCATCGCGCGCCCGCGCCCGTTCCAGGCGGCGCTCCGCCTCGCGGCGGATCACGATGCGGCTGCCGACCTGGCCATAGTCCGCGGCATGGAGGCGGGCATGGATTTCCCTGCGCAGGCGATCACGCAGGGCCGGATCGTCCTTCCAGCGTTCTCCCAAGATGGCGGCGAGCCGGTTTTCCAGGCGGTTGGCAACCAGGCCCTTTTCGCCGCCGCGCTCAAGGTTGAAGGTCGGCTTTTCGGGCAGGTCGTGCTTGCGCCAGTAGAGCTTGAGGTGTCGGCGGATGCCGTTCCAGGTGGCGCTGTCCTGCCTGCGCAGGAGATCGAGGACGGCAGCGCGCTCGTCGTCGTCCAGTGGGCGGCCATTGCCTGTTTCGATGCGCAGGTTGTTGACCTTTTCCAGCATGCGCTTTTCCTGGGCGATCCACGATGCCGAGGCGGCGGGTTCGCCTTCGGGGATGAACCGGCACTGGCCTAGCGTGGCCCTGCGCCAGAAGACCGGACGTTGATCGAAGACCGTCTGTTCCAGGGCAGCCATGAAATCGGGATTGCGCAAGGCAGCGTGGTGTTCTGCCTGGGCGGCGATGATTGCGCGAAATTCGGCAGCGACATCCTCGCGGGCGAAATGGTGACCGCGTCGCCGTTCGCTGCGCTCCGGGATCTGCGCGAGGAAAGCGCCGAGTAACTTGCCCGACTGCTTGAGGGCATTTCGATCCTTTTCCCGTTGCGAGGCGGCCTTCTGCTCCTCGGGATCGGTATCGGCTACACTTTCTGTCGCTTCGGGATCGACATCTTGAAGATCGCGGCCCCTAAAATGCCGACGCTTGGCAAGCTGGTAGAGCGCGCGACCCAGTTCGTGCGGAGACAAGGCTTCATTAAGGGCGCGTGATCGAAGCTCCCATGGATCTTGCGTCATGGCGGCAGCCCAGGACGAATCCCTGGCCTTGCTGAAGGGGGGCAGCAGGCCCATTTCACTTAGGAGTTGGTTGAGTGCCTGCCGTCGGTGCCGCCGCCGCCGAAGCTGGCGCCGGGCCATGCGCCGCTTGCGCCGTTCCTGGTTCAGGGGGATATTCTTGGGGTCGCGTGCCTCGGGAAAGACACGAACGCCGAGGTGCAGGATCTCGCCAGTCGCGGCCCCTGCGTCCAACCTGACCACGGCAGATCCGATTGAGGTGGTTCCGATGTCGAAGCCGAAAACGAGCTCTGAGGCCATGTGCTTGAACTCCTCAATCAAGAATGCTACCAAGGACATCTAGCAGAACGAGAAGGGGCTGCTTTTCGCAAGCAAAAGTCTCTTCGTGTGGGCTCGGCAACCCAAAGACAGTGCCGATTTCATGCGGCGCCTCCAAAAGAGGCGCCGCATTGTTTTTGTGTCAAATGCGCGAATTGAGACCAGCTTACTATGTGTCTGACCTTCCGTTCGTGGAAAAGGTTGCGGCATCATGCCTTCTTGCTATCTCACTGGTCAAGACGCGGCCAAGAATAGTTCAATTCAGCGAACAGCCGCGCTCTTCGTCCCATGTGACGACGCCAGCCGGACGGAATTCGAGCAGGGTCAGCATCTCGGTATGCTGCCGCTCGTCCAGTTGAGCGATGCCGTCCGAAATCCGCCCATCGGATGGGTGCCACCGTCTCCCAGGTCGAGCGAAGAAAGCCAGATCGCCGATGCGGTATTGTCGAATTGGGAAATGTTGTTGCGGCCCCGTTGGATTCCCGTAGATCTTCCGCCAGGCGGCTGACCTTCAGCACGCCATCGGTGGGCAGATTGCTGCTGCCATCGGTAATCGCGGCATAGATATCGGCAATGCCGGACAGCTTGCCCGGCATGACGCCAATGACGCCTACGGGTGCCAGCGCCTGTTCCTGTTCGACATAAGCGGACCTGCGAATCTGCGGCGAGACGGCGGTGACGCCGCGCTGCGCCGCGATAATCGGCACAATGGGCTGCCAGATGGCGATCTGGTCGCGGCGGCTCAGATCCTTTTGCAACACCACTTGCGCGCCTGGGCAAGCGGTGCCTCCTGCGCCTGCACCGATGCCTCGGCCTCGGCAATCGCGGCGGTTTCGGGGGCATCGTCGATCCGCGCCAGCACCTGCCCGGCGGCGACGCGGCCCCCCACATCAAATGGCAGGGCAACCAGCTCGCCGCCAAGCGCGGGGCGGATATCCACCTGCAAACGCGGGCGGATGCGCCCGTTCACCGCCAGCAGGCGCGGGGCGGGCGCGGCTTGCATGACGAAGGTGGCGACTTCCTTGTCCCGCGGGGCCAGAAACCCGTAGGCAGCCACGGCAAGGACTGCCAAGGCCAGCACGGCGAGCAAGATCTGCTTGGATATCGTCTTCATCAGGCCGCCGCCTGCCACAGATTGCCAATCGGCAAACCATGGCAATTCGGGCCGGAAAACGGGGTGGTGGGGAGCCTTGGTTTGGCCCAATCAATGCAAGGCCTTGCAATACAAAAATAGCATTATAATTCAATATCAAGGAGGCAATCGGAGCCGGATTCTGGCGGAAAGAGTGTGAAAGCCCTTGCATGAAGGTCTTTCGTCGTTAGGGTCGCAAGTCGATTGATCGGCATACAAGGTCAAGATCTGGGGGACGGCATGACATATCGTAAGTTTGGTTCCTGCGCTCTGGCGGCATTGCTGTGCGGTGCATCTGTTCCGGCGATGGCGCAGGCGGTTGCGTCGGCATCGACCGATGCCGGGCTCGACGCCATCATCGTTACCGCCGAACGGCGCGAGCAGAACCTGCAGGACGTGCCGATTTCGGCCACTGTCCTGAGCGGGGAACAGCTGGCGCAGCGCGGCGTGGTCAATCTCAACGATGTGCAGCAGGTTGCCCCGTCCATCGCCATCAATACCTTCAACCGCTCGACCTTCATCAATATCCGCGGCGTCGGGATTGCGCAGTCGGCTCCCACCTCCAACCCGGGGGTCGCCTATTACATCGACGGGCAGCTGATCCCGCACGAGCAGTTCATCGGCCACAGCTTCTATGACATCGGCACGATCGAAGTGCTGCGCGGGCCGCAGGGCACGCTGACCGGGCAGAATTCCACCGGGGGTGCGATCTATGTCCGCACGCCCGCTCCGCAATTCAACACGATGGCGGCCAGCGGGGATTTCACCGTCGGCAATTACGACCGCTACCGCGCGGTGCTGACCGCCAATCTGGGGGGTGAGAACATCGCTTTCCGCGCCGCCTATGTGCATGACGAGCGCGACAGTTTCACAAAGAACATCGCCGCAAACGCGCAGAGCCAGCCGGGCAACATGAATCTGGATGCCGTGCGCGGCAATCTGCTCCTGCGCACCGCCGATGACACCGCGACTATTAATCTGCGCGGCGAATATTTCGATATGCGCAGCGACAACAATGCGGTGAAGCGGCGTGGCGATACCGTGAGCACCGATCCGTTCGAGATTCAGGAAGATGCGGTCTCGTTCCTGAATCAGGCGGGCTATCGCCTGTCGGCCGAGGTCAATTTCGAAGTTTCCAGCAGCGTTGCCGCGCGTGCGCTGGTATCATTCCAGGATGGCTACACCAAGGACCAGACCGATGGCGACCGCACCGCCACGGCGGTTGGCGTTCCGGCCAATCTGCCCACCAACAGCACCAACACCCGCCTGTATCCGGGCCGCGTGAGCCTGGGCAACACGGTTTTCGAGACCTTCATTGCCGAATTCAACCTGCTCTCCACCGGCGAAAGCCCGCTGCAATGGGTTGTGGGCGCCTTCATGCTGGAAGAGGATGTTCCCGTCACGTTGCTGCGCGACAACCGCAACACGCGCGATTTTGTGTCCTCCAGCAGCGACATCATCACCGAGGCGACCAACACGTCCTATTCGCTGTTCGGTCAGGTCAACTACTTCCTGAACGAGCAGGTCGAAGTGCTGGTGGGCGGTCGCTACAGCTGGGACAAGCAGGTCTACACGCGCTTTGCGGTTCCCGGCCCGCCGATCCCCTTGCCGTTCACCAGCGCGGCGACATCCGAACAATTGACCGGCAAGATCGGTCTCAATTACCATTTCGACAATAACGGGATGCTCTACGCTTCGGTCTCGCGCGGCTACAAGGCCGGCGGCGTCAACCTGACGCCCAACACGCCCGATTTCCTGCCCGAACAGAACACCGTTTACGAGGCTGGCTTCAAGACCGAGATCCTTGACCGCCACCTGCGTCTGAACGGCGCGGTGTTCCTGTCCAATTATCAGGACATCCAGCTTTCCAGCCTTGTCGGCGGACTGCCCGTGACGCAGAACGCGCTTGCCGGCGAGGCGGTCGGTGGCGAGCTTGAGGCGCTTGCCCAGTTCGGCGGCTTCCAGGCCAATCTGGGGATTGGCTATCTGGACGCCCAATTCTCCAATTCGGCCTGTATTTCGGACACCAATGCCCCCGGCACCGATGCGGGCTGCCCCACCAATCTGCGCTTCGTTGCGGAAGGTGCAACGCTGCCGTTTTCGCCCAAATGGACGATCAATGCCGGGATGCAATACACTTTCGCGCTGGGGGATGTGGACATCACGCCGCGCGTCCAGTGGTCGCATCTGTCCAGCCAGCTCGCCACGCCGTTCCCGTCGGTGAACACCATCGTGCCGGGCCGCGACCTGTTCGATGCGCGCGTCACCTTCGATCTGGGGGATCGCTACAAGCTGGAAGCCTTTGCCAACAATCTGTTCGACGAAACCTATATTGCCTCGCAGATCCAGAACAGCTCCAGCGCCGATGGCGGCATCATCTATGGCGCGCCGCGCACCTTTGGCCTGCGTCTGAAGGTCGATATCGGGGGCTGAGTTGACGCGACCCGAACGCAGAGTGCCCCGATCCGGTCTGGCGCCGCTGCTGCTGGCGGCGGGGGCGCTGTGCGGGGCGCTGGCGGTTTCGGCCTCTGCCGGAGCGGAGGCGGCGGACGAACGCTGGTGGGGGCCGGGGGAGCAGCGCGTCTGGCCCGAAGTGCTCGATTACGCGAATGCGGGCGGCGTGCTGCGCACCCTGCTGACGGATGGGCCGGTGCAAACGGCGGGCCATCCCTTTTTTGAGCCGCTGGGCACCAATGGCCGCGCCTGCATTTCCTGCCACCAGCCTGCCGACGCGATGAGCCTGTCGGTGGAAACCGTGCAGGAACGCTGGCGCGTAACCGGCGGGCGCGATCCGATATTCGCGGCCATCGACGGGTCGAATTGCCCCACTCTGCCGCAGGGGGAGGCTGCATCGCATTCGATGTTGCTGAACCACGGCGTGTTCCGCATAGAACGGCCCTGGCCAGTGACCCATTTCAACGGCCAGCCGGTTACTCCCGATTTCGAGATCGAGGTGGTGCGCGATCCGCATGGCTGCAACAGCGGCGCGGAATACGGGCCGCATAACGGGCGCATTTCGGTCTATCGCCGGCCGCGCCCCGTGGCGAACATGAAGTATCTGATTGCCGCGGGTTTCGCCTATGATCCTAAGCAGGGGCTGACGCTGCCGCGCGATCCGGATGATGGCAGCTATCTGGCGGGCAACCTGATGTCGGATAACCGCACGGTCAATCTGCGGCTGCAGATGGAAGATGCCGCGCGCAGCCATATGCAATTGATGGGCGAGCTTTCGCCCGATGCCATTGCCCGCATCCGCGATTTCGAACTGCGCCTGTTCACCGCGCAACAAGCCGGGCCGGGCGCTGTGCAGCTCGACAGCCTGGGCGCTTTGGGCGGGCCGGGCACGCTGCGTGACAGCCAGCCCGGCGCGCTGGGTTCGATCGGCGTGCCTGTGTTCAGCGAATTCACCGCGTGGGAGACAATCGCGCCCGAGGAGGCCGCACGGCTTTCGCCGCAGGAACTGGAATGGCGCCGCTCGGTCGCGCGCGGGGCGCGGCTGTTTCGCGAACGCACTTTCCTGATCAGCGACAGCGCGGGAATCAATTCGCCCATCGGCTTCGGCAACCCGGTGCGCAACACCTGTGTGTTCTGCCACAACATGACGCGCATGGGGAACGATGTCGCACCGGGGCAGGTCGACCTTGGCACCACCACGCTGCCCTTTGCCGATCCCATGCCCGATTTTCCGCTGTTCCGCATCACCTGCAAGGGGGCGCCGCATCCGCATTATGGCCGGGTTATCCTGACGCATGACCCCGGCTTTGCGCTGACCACGGGGCGCTGCGCCGATGTGGGCAAGATCACGCTGCAATCGCTGCGGGGCCTTTCCGCCCGTGCGCCCTATTTTGCCAACGGATCGGCGCGCACCCTGCGCGATGTGATCGACTATTACGACCGCCGCTACAATATCGGCTATACCGAACAGGAAAGGCAGGATCTCATCAACCTGATGGGTGCCTTGTGAGGGCGCTGCGCAATCCCGCCCTCGTGCTTGCGCTGGCAGGCCTGCCGCTGGCAGCGGCGCAGGCAAGCGAAGCGGGCGATGCGGTTCGCTTTATCGCCTGCCCGGTTTACCGTGACACCGATGCGGGGCTGAAATCGGGCTGCTGGCTCGCCACCGATCCCGCCACGGGCGTGCGCTGGGATGTCACCATGTCACCGCACAAACCCGATTGGAACCACGCCGTTCTGGTGGAAGGCACGGTGGCGGGCGACGAGGGAAGCTTGTGCGGCGCGCCCTCGCTCGATCCGGTGCGCACTTCGGTGCTCGATATGCCTTGCGTGCGCCATATGCTGCCCGCCGAAGGCTATCCGGGGCGCCGTTTCGAATTGCCCCCGCGCAACATCAACCCGCGTGCGGTGGCCCCGGTGGTGAGCGAGGACGAGCGGCGGGATCGCACCTTCACGCTGTTCTTCGCCTTCGATCAGGACTTCGTGGTTTACCAGTACAGCGATTACCTGCTGGATCAGGCCGCGCACTGGATCCGCGCGGCCGAACCGCGGCGGCTGGTGGTCACCGGCTTTGCGGCATCCGCGCCGGAGGACGTATCGGGCACCCTTATTGCCGAGCGCGCCGAGCTTGCGCAGTTGCGGGCCGACAAGATCGCCCTGTCGCTCAGCCGCCTGTTCCCCGGAATGCCCATCGAAACCCACGCGGTGGCCGGCGCAGGCGTGACCGACCATCCCGATGCGGACGGCATTCCCGGCCAGTCGCAAAGACGCGTGGAGATCATCGCGCAGTTCTGACGCCGCGCCGCGCCGCGCCTCTTTCCTACACGCCCGGCCCGGCGGCATGAGCATTGCGGCTCTTTCTCCTCGTCCGCCTTTTTGCCGCTATTCCGCTGCTGTTGGAAATTTCCTTGCGCGGCAGGATAAGATGATTTTCTTTTTTCTCCCTACGCGCCAACCGCAATTTGGCGAAATTGCATAATAATACCAGATAGGTATGCCTTGTTGCGAAGTGGACGCAGAGTCCAGCGTGTCAAGCCCGGCGCAAAATGCGGCGGGGCAGGGGGCGGCTGGCATCTGCCATCTGCCGCCACGCCGCCGTGCATCAGAACTCCGACCAGTCATCCTCCACCGCCAGATTGCCGACCAACTTGGGCACGGGCGCAGGCTTGGCCGCCTTGCGGGGCGGCGGGGGGCTTTGCGGCACGGGGCTGACCGCCGCAACACGCAAGGGTGCCGGGAAGCTCTGCGGCGTGCTCGCCTGGCTGATCTTGAAGCTGGAGAAGGCGGATGCGAGCTGCCCTGCCTCCTGCGACAGGTTGCGCGTGGCGGCGTGCGTCTGTTCCACCATCGCGGCGTTCTGCTGCGTCATCTGGTCAACTCCGCCGATGGCCTGGTTGATCTGGCGCAGCGCCACGCTCTGTTCGCTGGCGGTCTCGGCAATCGAGGAGATCGAGGTGGTCACCGCCCCCACGCGGGAGATGATCGTTTCCAGCGCCGCGCCGGTATCATGCACCAGCGCCACGCCCGCCTGCACATGGCTGGTCACCGCCTCGACACGCTGCTTGATTGCGTTGGCGGCTTCGGTGGCGCGCAGGGCCAGCGCACGCACTTCGGATGCGACCACGGCAAAGCCTTTGCCCGCTTCCCCGGCGCGGGCCGCTTCGACCCCTGCGTTCAGGGCAAGGAGGTTGGTCTGGAAGGCGATCCCGTCGATCAGCGAGGTAATGTCCGAAATCTCGGCGCTGGCGCGGGCGACATTGTCCATCGCCTCGATCGCCTTGCCCACGATCTCGCCGCCGTTCTCGGCCTCGCCGCGCGCCTCGACCATCGAGTCGCTGACATCGGAGGCGATCTTGGCATAGTCCTCTATCTGGGAGGTGAGTTCGCCCATCGTCGCGGAGGAGCTTTGCAGGCTGGCGGCCTGCTGCTCGCTGCGGACAGAAAGGTCGGTGGTGGCCTGCTGGATCTCGCTGGAGGTGAGGTTGATCGTCTGGATGCTGTTCTGGACAAGGCCCATCGCCTCGCACAGGCGTTCCAGCGCTTCGTTGAAATCGTCGGCCAGGCCCTTGAAGGCAGGCGGCAGGTCGGTGAGGCGCACGGTCAGATCGGACTGGGCAACCGCGTGGAGATTGGCCCCGATGCGGGCCATCGCCTGCTCGCGCTCGGCCACTTCGCGTTCGCGCTGCTGCGCGGCATCGCGGAACACGAGCACCGCCTGCGCCATCGCGCCCAGCTCGTCATGCCGATCCGTGCCGGGAACGGCAATGTCGTGCCGCCCAGCGGCCAGCTCCGACATGGTGCGGGTCAGGTCGGTGATCGGTGTGGCGATCGAGCGCGACAGCTTGCGCGACAGGAACAGCGCCATGCCGAGCAGCATCGCGCCGCCCACCGCCAGCGCAATCCAGGCGAACCGCTTGGCATTCATCAGGCGCTGTGTCTCGGCCTCGATCGCGGCGGTCTGCGCGTCGCGCACTTCGCGCAAGGGCAGCACCGCATCGCTGACCAGCACCGCGGTGCCCGCGCGGCGAATGGCTTCCTGCGCGGCATCGCGCTGACCGGCGCGCACCACGGCGATATAGCGATCGCCCCAGTTCTCGCGCCATTTTAGCGTCTCGGCCCGCGATGTGCGCACCAGTTCCTGCAAGGCGGGATCGGTCAGTCGCTCTTCCAGCGCGGCCGATGTCTGGTCGTAATCGTCGCGTCCCTCGTAATAGGATTTGAGGTAGCTGTCGTCGCCCGTCACCAGATATCCGCGCATCTGGCTGTTCTGGCGCAGCAGCGCGGTTTCCAGCGTCAGCACATCGGCAAGGATCGCCTGGCTCTCGGAATTGCGCGCCGTGACGCTGGCAATCATGGCAAGGCTGATGCCGAACACGACCATCATCAACGCTGCCGTGACATTGAGGGCAACGAAGGAGAGGCCAAGGCGGCGCGGAATGTTCAGGCGGTCGAACACGGCAGCAGGTTTCCTTGATCAAGCAGGGAAGGGGCCGGCCCGCCGGGAGACGCGGCGGGCCGGCAGGGGGTCAGGAGCGGTGCATCAGAAGTCGTAACGCAGCGAAGCGGACACGGTGCGTCCGTTCATCGCCTGCGCATTGATGATGCCCGACGGCGGAATGGCGCTGGATGCCAGTTGCACGATCGCCAGCTTGTCGAACACGTTGAAGGCATTCACCCCCAGCGTCAGGCGTTCGGCAGGCCGGAATTGGACAAACGGACTGACCAGCACATATCCGGGCTGCTTCAGGATATTGCTGTCCTGTGCAAAGCTGCTGGTGGTCCCGTTGATCACGGTGCCCAGCGTGAAATTGCCCAGATTGACTTCCGGCCGGGCCTGGAAGGAAAGCGTAGGGATATGGCGCGGCCGGTTGCCGTTGAGTGCCGGGTTCGCAACATCATTGCTGATGCGCGCCTGCGTCCAGGTGGCGCCCAGCGTCAGCGCGAAGGGGCCGCGCCGAACTTCGCCTTCGAACTCGATGCCCTTGGCATTGTATGTGCGATCCACCGGGATCACGATCACCTGTCCGTTGGCATCCGCGCCGATCTGGAAGTTGCGCTCACCCGACGAAGCCCAGAAGCCGGTCACATAGGCGGTGAGGCCGTTCTGGCGGAACTTCACGCCGCCTTCCGCCTGCTTGACCAGGCTGAACGCGGTCGAAGGATCGGTCAGCGCGCCGGTTGCAGGGTTGAGCGAGCCTGCACCCAGAATACGCTCGGCATTGGCGCGGCCGCCACGGCTGTAGCGGACAAAGGCGGAGAACGGCTCGGCAAAGCGGTAATTGATGCCGCCCGAATAGGAGAGGTAGTCGTAATTGTAGTCAACCAGGGCAGGCTGGCCCAGCGGCAGGATGGCGATCTTGGTTTCCGCCACCGACACGGTGCCATCGCGGTTCAGGTCGAACGCGGTTTGACCCACACGCCCGCCGCCATAGCTGGCCGCCAGAACATTGCCCGTCACATTGCCGCGGTCCCAGCGGATGCTGGCGCCAACTGCCAGACGGCCGATCTGGTAATTGACCGAGCCATAGGGGGCGACGATGTCATACTGCAGGTCGTAGCGGTCGTGATAGGTCGGCAGCGCAACCGCAAAGCCGAAGCCATAGGCGTGCATACCCGCATCGGTAAGCGGCGTGCCTTCGGCATCGAACAAATTGACCGGCGCGTTACGCCCAGCACCTACCAGATCATTGATCGAATTGGCAAAATTCCAGTACATATCGACCGACTGCGCGGCGTTATAGACGCCCGCCGTGGTCGTCAGGCGGCCTTCGCCCACATCCCACACGCGGCTGGCGCGCAAGTCGTTGGTGACGTTATCGAGCGAACTGAGCGTGGCGTTGATGCGGATCGAATAGGCGAGCAGGCGGGCATCATTGATCGCCTGTCCGGCATTGGGGCCACCGGCATATCGCAGCGTCGCGCCGGGGCCGCCGAACAGGCCGGCAATCGCGGGCGCGGGCGCGGTTACCATCGGGATGCTCTCGTTATACTCGCCGCTGATGTCGGCATAACGGAACCGGTTGGTGACGGTAAAGCCGGCGACATCGAACTGCGCCTCCAGCCCGACCGAACGGGTAATGCCGCGCAGGCCGTTGCGGGCATCGAAGGTGGTCGGGTTGTTGTTCTGGTCAACGCCCAGATACCGCACCGTCAGCGCGGATTCATAGGCATCGTTCTGCAACGAATTGCCCGGCAGATCGCCGATCACCGGCGCATCATTGGTGCCCGAAATGGTGATCGGGAACAGCGAGTAATTGGGCTGCCGGTCATCCATGTACTTGGCATAGAGGCGGACATAGCCGCTATCGAATTCGCGCGTCACATTGGCCCTGAACTGGCCGCCGCGAAAAGCGTTGAAGCCGATATTGCGCGGGCCTTCGCCCTACCGGTAGAAGCCGCCGACATGGAAACGCCAGCCTTCGCCCAGCGGACTGCCATAGGCGAAATCGACGCGCTTGAGATCGTGGCCGACGCCGCTCGACACCTGCAACAGGCCGCCCTCGACTTCGCCTGTGCGCGAAATGAAATTGACCACGCCGCCGGGGGAATTGGACGCAAAGGTCGATGCCGAACCGCCGCGGATCGCCTGCACCTGCGACAAGGTGAGATCGGCGCGCAGGAACTGGTCGACCGAGGCAAAGTGCAGATCGCCGAATTCCAGCACGGGCAGGCCGTCCTCCTGCAATTGCAGGAACTTGGATCCATCAGCCGACAGCGGCAGGCCGCGCACGGTGATGGCGGAGAAGCCGTCCACATCCGAGGTTTCGGCGCGGATGCCGGGGATATTCTGCATGATGCCCGCGATCGAGCTGACCGACAGCTTGGGCAGATCGGCTTCGTCGATAACACTGGCGGAAATTGCTGTGTCGAGCAGGTCGCGGCCACGGGCGACCCCGGTGCTGAATGCCTTGGCAGCCGGTGCGTCAGGGGTGCTGTGAGCGGCGCTGTGAGCGGCGCTGTGAGTGGCAGGGGCGGCAGCCTGTTCTTCGGCTGAGGTGGCATCGCTGGCCGTCTCGGCGGCATAGGCGACCTGGTGGGTGGTGGTGGCAAGCAGGGTAGCGATTAACACTGAGAATTTACGCATGGTGGACCCTCATTTTTCCCTTGATTGGGCTTGAGTTCGAGGGGCGCTCTAGGATCGGGGCAATAAAACACCCCCTTTGCGCGCAGTCCGTATGAATGCGGAGGAGCGGTTGCGCTGGCGTTTCCACATTCGGGTTCCTCCGGAATTACCCCTAGGCCGCGCCAGCGGAGCGTTGACCTTGCGCGGATATTGCTCGGCAAACGGCGGCCCGCGCGGGGCTGTCACAGCCCGATCATCTGACAGAAGAAACGTCCGCTCTCATGTTTATGTCGTCCCTTGCCGTGCCGATTGCGGACCATGTCGCCAAGCCGGGAAGGGCCGAGCAGCAATTGCTGATCGAGGCGGAAAAGGCGCGTTCCTTTGGCAAGCTGATGGTGGCATCCGTGTTTGAAAGCGCCGCGCGCGTTCTGCCCGATGCGCCGCTTATGCGTGACAGGATGGATGAATGGCCGGGCGACATGGCGGGTGCAGGGGTCATCTTCCGGCTCAATGCAGGGCTGCACGCCTTGGCCCGATCGGGCCGCGATCCCGCATTGCAGCGCATTTACCGCGCGGCGGCTCATGGCGATTTGCCCGCAGCCCAAATGCTCGATCTGGCATTGCGCGATGCGCTGAACAACCGGGCGCAGGATCTGCTGGAATGGATGGCCGGGCCGACCCAGACCAACGAGGTCGCCCGCGTGGCGGGCCTTGCGGGCGTCCTGATGGAACTCAATGCCCGCGCGGCCATGCCGGTGGAACTGCTGGAACTGGGAGCGAGCGCCGGGCTCAACCTCAACCTATCCCGCTATCACTGCCAGATGGGCGCGGCGCATTGCGGGCCGGACGCGAGCCCTGTGCAGATTGCCCCGCGCTGGATCGGGCGTGCGGTTCCGCAGGTGCCCTTCGCCATCGCGCGGTCAATCGGGGTCGACCCCAACCCCCTGGATATCGGCAATGCGCAGGATTGCGAGCGGCTGCACGCCTATATCTGGCCGGGCGAAAAAGAACGCAGTGCGCGGCTGGCGGCGGCGCTGGAACTGGCGCGGCGCCTGCCGCCGCGCGTCGATCGGGGGACGGCGAGTGAATGGCTCCCCCGGCAGCTCGCGCGTGTGCAGCCTCCGCAGATGCGCCGCGTGGTGTTTCATTCAATGGTCGTGCAATATATGTCCACACAGGAACGGGAGATGGTGGATGCCGCGCTGTCCGAAGCGGGCCAGCGCGCCGCGCCCGATCGACCGCTTGTGCGGGTCGGCCTCGAATGGACGACCGATCGCACGCAAGTCGAACTCCATGTGACGCAGTGGACCGGCGGCGATCCCGAAAGCCGGGTTGTCGCGCGGTGCCACCCTTATGGCGAATGGTTCGACTGGGCGGGCCTCGGCTGATTGCCAGCGCTGCCGGTCAGGGAGCCTGCGTCCCCGGATGCACCAGCACGGGCTTTCGCGCAGCCTGCGTTTCGTCAAGGCGGGTGCGCGGCGCAAAATGCGGGGCGTTGCAGAGCGACGGGTCGCCCGCTTTGGCGCGCAAGGCCACCGATCGCAGCGCGGCGATGAACTGGTCGAGCGCGGCTTTGCTCTCGGTCTCGGTCGGTTCCACCAGCATGGCGCCGTGCACCACCAGCGGGAAATAGACAGTCATCGGGTGGAAGCCTTCGTCGATCAGCGCCTTGGCTATGTCGAGCGTGGAGACGCCGGGCGCCAGACCCGCATCGCTGAACAGCGCCTCGTGCATACAGGGGCCACTGCCGGCAAAAGGTGCGTCGAGCACATCCTCCAGACTGCGCAGGACATAATTGGCATTGAGAACGGCATCGCCTGATGCCGCGAACAGCCCGTCTGCCCCGTGGCTGAGAATATAGGTCAGCGCACGGGTGAACATACCCATCTGCCCGTGAAACGCGCTCATCCGGCCAAGCGATTGCGGCAGGTGATCGGCGGCGCTTTCCTCCTCCACCAGCATCAGCGAGCCATCGGCGCGGCGGGTGACGCAGGGCAGCGGGGCAAAGGGGGCGAGCGCTTCGGACAGCACCACCGGCCCAGAACCCGGCCCGCCGCCGCCGTGGGGGGTGGAGAAGGTCTTGTGCAGATTGATATGCATTGCATCGACGCCCAGATCGCCGGGCCGCACGCGGCCGACGATGGCGTTGAAATTGGCCCCGTCGCAATAAACGAAGCCGCCCGCTGCATGGACCGCATCGGCAATGGCGTGCAGATCGCGTTCATACAGGCCGCAGGTATTGGGATTGGTGATCATCACGCCCGCCACATCCGGCCCCAGACGGGCCTGCAATGCAGCCAGATCGATCCGGCCATCGGCTGCGGCGGGAATTGATTCGACGCGGTATCCGGCGAAGGCGGCGGTGGCGGGGTTGGTGCCATGGGCGCTTTCGGGCACCAGCATCACTTCGCGCAGGTCTCCGCGCGCCTCCAGCGCGGCGCGGATGCACAGCACGCCGCACAATTCGCCATGCGCGCCCGCCTTGGGCGACAGCGCCACGCCGTGCATCCCGGTGAGTGCAATGAGCCACGCGCTCAATTCCTCCATCACTGCCAGCGCGCCCTGAATTGTGCTTTCGGGCTGGAGCGGGTGAATATCGGCAAAGCCGGGCAGGCGGGCGATCTTCTCGTTCAGGCGCGGATTGTGCTTCATGGTGCACGAACCAAGCGGAAACAGGCCCAGATCAATCCCGTAATTCTGGCGGCTGAGGCGCGTGTAATGGCGCACCGTTTCGGGTTCCGACAGGCCGGGCAGGCCAATCGCGGAGCGCCTCTCCAGCCCGCCCAGACGGACAGGCGCATTGGCGGCAGGCTGGGGCAAATCGACGCCGCAGGTATCGCCGCTGCCAATGTCGAAGATTAGCGCCTCTTCCAGTTGCAGGCCGCGATTGCCGGTGAAGGTGGCAGGTTCTTCGCCCGAAGCGGCGTTGGGATCGGCATCGGCATCGGGAAACCGGGGACGCCAGCCGGCGGGGTTGAGGTTCATGGCCAAAGCTCCTTCAGGCCCGCGACAAGGGCGTCGATATCATCTTCGCTGGCGGTCTCGGTCACCGTCACCAGCAGCGCATGGGCAAGCTGTTGCTGATCGGGGTAGAGCCGCCCCAGCGACACGCCCGCCAGTATGCCGCGATGGGCCAGCTGGCGCACCGCCAGCCGTGCATCGCCGGGCAGCAGCACGGTAAACTCGTTGAAAAAGGCGCTGTTCAGTACCTCCACACCCGGCAGCGCGGCGAGCCTATCGGCGGCAAGGCAGGCCATGCGGTGATTTTCGGCCGCCAAAGCACGCAGGCCTTTCTCGCCCAGCAGTGTAAGGTGGATGGAGAAGGCCAGCGCGCATAGCCCCGAATTGGTGCAGATATTGCTGGTCGCCTTCTCGCGCCGGATATGCTGTTCGCGCGCCGACAGCGTCAGCACGAAGCTGCGGCGTCCCCTCGTATCCACCGTTTCGCCGCATAAACGGCCGGGCATCTGGCGCACATGGCGCGCATCACGGATGGCGAACAGGCCCAGATACGGCCCGCCAAATTGCAGGCCGGTGCCCAGCGCCTGCCCTTCGCCCACCACGATATCCGCGCCCATTTCGCCGGGGCTGGTGAGTGCGCCCAGCGCCACCGGCTCTGTCACCACCGCGATCAGCAGCGCGCCTGCCGCATGCACCGTTTCTGCCAGCGCGGCCATGTCCGACACGCGGCCGAGGATATCGGGATATTGCACCACGACGCAGGATGTTTCGGGCGTGATCTGCGCGGCCAGATCGGCAAAATCTGTCTCCGCTGTCAAAACCGGGGGCTGATGCGCGATGCCATCGCCCGTAAAGCGCGCCATGGATTGCACCAGCGCGGCGTAATGCGGATGCAGGCCGGATGACAGGATCGCCCCCTTGCGCCGTGTGATCCGCCCCGCCATCTGGATCGCTTCCCAACACGCGGTGGAGCCATCATACAGCGAGGCATTCGCCACCGCGCAGCCGAACAGACGCGCCACCTGAGTCTGGAATTCGAACAGCATTTGCAACGTGCCCTGCGCGATTTCGGGCTGATAGGGGGTGTAGGACGTCAGGAACTCCCCCCGCTGGATCAGGTGATCGACGCTGGCCGGGATATGGTGGCGATAGGCACCTGCACCAAGGAAGAACGGACCCGCACCCGCGGCGCGGTTCTGCCCCGCCAGCCGGGCCATGTGCCGTTCCACCTCCATCTCGCTCTGGTGCAGCGGCAGACCTGCGATCGGTGCGTGCTGCAGGTGATCGGGATGCACATCGGCAAACAGCGCGGCGATGGATGGCGCGCCCACCGCGTCCAGCATCGCACCCCGGTCGACATCAGTCAGCGGCAGGTAACGCATCGCATCAGCTCCGTTCGGCCAGAAAGGCGCGGTAGGCGGCCTCGTCCATCAGCCCGTCCAGCTCTGCCGGATCGGAAAGGCTTATGCGGAAGAACCAGCCGTCCTCTTCGGGCGAGGTATTGGCAAGCGAAGGGTCATCCTCCAGCGCGGCATTGCCCGCCACCACCGTGCCGCTGACGGGGGTGTAGACATCGGATGCGGCCTTGACCGATTCCACCACGGCGGCATCGTCACCCTTTGTCAGCGAGGTGCCGGGTGCGGGCAATTCCACGAACACGATATCACCCAGCTGCATCTGGGCATAATGGGTAATCCCGACCGTGGCTTCCTCGCCATTCACGGCGATCCATTCGTGATCCTTGGTATACAGCAGCGACATCTCAGACACTTCCTTTGCGGACATAGCGATGGGGGACGAAGGGCAGGGGGGTGATACGGGCGGGCAGATCCTTGCCGCGCACTTGCACGGTCAGCGATGTGCCCTCCTTCGCCAAAGCGGGCGGAACGAAGGCGAGCGCGATCGGATGGCTCAGACTGGGTGAAAAGCCGCCGGAGGTTACGCGGCCGACTTCATGCCCGTCATGCATTACCACTGCCCCTTCCCGCGCGGGCAGGCGACCTTCCAGTGCGAGCCCCACACGCAGATTGGTCGGGCCTGCGGCGGCAAGGCGCGCCAGCGCCGCATGGCCGTTGAAACCGCCCGCTGCCATGCGCGCCGGTGACAGGGCAAAGCCAAGGCCCGCGCTCAGCGGATCGGTGTTCTCGTCCAGATCATGCCCGTAAAGCGGCAGGCCGGCCTCCAGCCGCAGCGAATCGCGCGCGCCAAGGCCGGCCGGGCGGCAGCGCTCATCCGCGATCAGGGCATCGGCAAACGCTGTGGCAGCAGCAGCGGGCAGGCTGATCTCGAAACCGTCCTCGCCGCTATAGCCTGACCGGCTGATCCACAGGCGCGCGCCTTCCCATGCGAAAGCGGCGGCGGTCATGAAGGAGAGCGCGGCGATACCCGGCACAAGCGCATCCAGCACCTTGGCCGCCAATGGCCCCTGCAGCGCGAGCAGCGCCTGATCTTCGGCAAGCGTCACTGCCGCATCGGGCGCAGCAACGCCTTGCATATACGCCAGATCGGAAAGCCGTGTGGCCCCGTTCACGATCAGCAGGAAGTCCTCCGCTCGCCGGGTAAGCATAAGATCGTCGATGATGCCGCCAGCTTCGTTCAGCAGCAGCGCATAGCGGATGCGCCCCGGTGCCAGATTGGCGACAGCAGTGGGCAAGAGCGATTCCAGCAGGGGAATTGCACCCGCCCCCGATGCGCTGATCTGCCCCATATGGCTGACATCGAACAGGCTGGCGCTGGTGCGCGTCCATTCGTGCTCGGCCAGGATCCCGGCAAATTGCAACGGCATGGCAAAACCCGCAAAGGGAACCATGCGCGCGCCGTGTTTGCGGTGCCAGGCATCGAGGGGAAGAGTGAGGGGTTCGGTCTGCGTCATGTGTGTTGCGCCCCTCAATCCAGATTGGGCCGCAGCCAACGGCGCGCCTCGTCCAGCGGAATCCCCGCCCGTGCGGCGTAATCGGCCAGCTGATCCTCCCCGATGCGTGCCACGCCGAAATACTGGCTGTCCGGATGCGCGAAATAGAACCCCGACACCGCCGATACGGGCAGCATGGCGAGACTCTCGGTCAGCGTAATCCCCGTGGTGGCGGGTGCATCCAGCAGATCGAACAGCCTGATTTTCAGCGTGTGATCAGGGCAGGCGGGATAGCCGGGGGCGGGGCGGATGCCGTGATAGCTTTCGGCAATGAGCTGCGCATTGCTGAGCGCTTCGTCCGGCGCATAACCCCACAGCTGCGTGCGCACATACTGGTGCAGCCGCTCGGCAAAGGCTTCGGCAAACCGGTCAGCCAGCGCTTTGAGCAGGATATCGTTGTAATCGTCATGCGCGCCGCGGAAGCGTTCCAGATTCGGTTCGATCCCGTGAATGCCCACCGCAAAGCCGCCGATCCAGTCGCCATCGGGCGCGATGAAATCGGCAAGGCAGAAATTGGCGCGGTCCCGGCTCTTGCTTACTTGCTGGCGCAGGAAGGGCAGGCGCGTGCCGTTCTCCAGCAGCACGTCATCCCCGTGGCGCGTGCAGGGCCAGAATTCGCATACACCGCGAGGCGCGAGCCAGTTTTCCTCCACGATCCGCTCCAGCATGGCCTGCGCATCGGCAAACAGCGCACGGGCGCTTTCCCCCACCACGGGGTCATCAAGGATAGCGGGAAAGACGCCCGCCAGTTCCCACGCGCGGAAAAACGGCGTCCAGTCGATATATTCGCGCAAATCCGCCAAGTCCCATGCCGGGAAGACATGGCGGCCCGGATGCAGCGGCGGCGGCGCCTTGGCGGCAGGGTCTGCGGCAAAGCCATTGGCGCGGGCATCGGCAATCGGCAGCAGATCGGACTTGCCCTTGCCGCCACGCGCGCTGCGCACCGCTTCGTATTCGGCCTTGGTTTCAGCAACAATGCCTGTCCGCTGCGTATCGGACAGAAGCCGCGAGGCAACGCCCACCGCGCGGCTGGCATCGAGCACGTGCAGCACGGGGCCGGAATAGGCCGGATCAATCCGCAGCGCGGTATGCACCTTGCTGGTGGTGGCCCCGCCGATCAGCAGCGGGATGGAAAGGCCCGCGCGTTCCATTTCCTGGGCCACGGTCACCATTTCATCGAGCGAGGGGGTAATCAGGCCGGAAAGCCCGATCATATCCGCATTTTCGGCCCGCGCGGTGTCCAGGATCGTGGCCCATGGCACCATCACGCCAAGGTCGATCACTTCGTAGCCGTTGCACTGCAAAACCACGCCCACGATGTTCTTGCCGATGTCGTGCACATCGCCTTTCACCGTCGCCATGACGATGCGGCCCTTGGCGCGGGTGGAGGCGTCTTTCTCCGCCTCGATATAGGGGATGAGGTGCGCGACCGCCTTTTTCATCACTCGGGCGGATTTGACGACTTGCGGCAGGAACATCTGGCCCGATCCGAACAGATCGCCCACCACGTTCATCCCGTCCATTAACGGGCCTTCGATCACTTCGATCGGGCGCTTGACCCCTTTTCGGGCCTCCTCGGTATCTTCCACCACAAAGGCGTCAATCCCGCGCACAAGGGCGTATTCCAGCCGTTTGCGCACATCCCAGCCGCGCCATTCGGCGGCGTCCGCTTCCTTCGCCGCATCCTTGCCGCGATAGCTTTCGGCCAGATGGATCAGCCGCTCGGTCGCGCTGGCAAAACCGCTGCCTTGTGGCGGCGGGCGCATCAGGATCACATCCTCGCACGCATTGCGCAGAACGGGGTCGATCTGGTCGTAAATGTCGAGTTGGCCCGCATTCACGATCGCCATGTCGAGACCAGCGGGGATCGCGTGATAGAGGAACACCGAATGCATTGCGCGGCGCACCGTTTCGTTGCCGCGAAAGCTGAAGGAGAGGTTGGACAAACCGCCCGAACAGTGCACGTGCGGGCAGGTGGCGCGGATTTCCCGCACCGCCTCGATGAAATCGAGGGCGTAGCGATCGTGCTCCTCCATCCCCGTCGCCACGGCGAAGATGTTGGGATCAAAGATGATGTCCTGCGGCGGAAAGCCGATGCCCGTTAGCAGGGCGTAGGCGCGCTGGCATATCTCCACCTTGCGCGCGCGGGTGTCGGCCTGGCCCGCCTCGTCAAAGGCCATGACCACCACCGCCGCGCCCAGATCCATGCAGATGCGCGCCTGCGCCAGAAAGGGTGCTTCGCCTTCCTTCAGGCTGATCGAATTGGCGATGGGCTTGCCCGATACCCATTTCAGCCCTGCCTCGATAACCTCCCAGCGGGAGGAATCGACCATCACCGGCACGCGGGCAATATCGGGTTCGGTGGCGATCAGGCGCAGGAAGGTGGTCATCGCCTCCACCGCGTCCAGCAGGCCTTCATCCATGTTCACATCGATGATCTGCGCGCCGTTTTCGACCTGCTGGCGCGCCACTTCCACCGCGGCCACATAATCGCCCGCCAGGATCAGCTTCTTGAAGGCGGCCGATCCGGTGACATTGGTGCGTTCGCCCACATTGATGAAGCGGGCGCCCGTTGCAGCAGGGGCGGCTTGGCGTTCCAGAAGGGCGGTTTGCGTCATGCTCAGGCGGCCAGCACCAGCGGTTCCAGCCCGGCGAGAGCGGTCTGGCGGCTGGCTGGCGGAACAGGGCGGGGAGCAAGGCCTTCGACCGCCGCCGCCATCGCAGCGATGTGCGCCGGGGTGGAGCCGCAGCAGCCGCCAATAATGTTCACCGCGCCGTCCACCGCCCAACCACGCAAATGCGCGGCGGTGGTTTCGGGCGCTTCGTCATATTGGCCCAGTTCGTTGGGCAGGCCTGCATTCGGGTAAGCGAGCAGCAGGCAATCCGCGATCCGCGAAAGTTGCTGCACATGGGGCCGCAATTGTTCCGCGCCGAACGAACAATTGAGGCCCACGGTCAGGGGCTGTGCATGGCGCACGCTGTGCCAGAATGCGTCCACCGTATGGCCCGACAAATTGCGGCCCGACAGGTCGGTCAGCGTCATGGACAGCATCAGCGGAATGTCGCGGCCCAGTTCGCGCGCCAACTGGCGCACGGCATAGATCGCCGCCTTGGCGTTCAGCGTGTCAAAGACGGTTTCCACCAGAATGAAGTCGACACCGCCTTGGGCCAATGCTGCGGCCTGTTCGCGGTAAACCTCTGCCAAATAGTCAAAACTTATCTCGCGATAACCGGGGTCTTCCACGCGGGGCGAAAGCGAAAGCGTCTTGTTGGTCGGCCCCATGGCGCCCGCCACGAAACGGCGGCGGCCATCGGCGGCGGCAAAGCGATCGGCGGCGGCGCGCGCGATTCGTGCGGAAGCAAGGTTGATATCCCCCACCAGCCCTTCGGCTCCGTAATCGGCCTGGCTGATGCGGTTGGCGGAGAAGGTGTTGGTGGACACGATATCCGATCCGGCCGCAAAATAGGCGGTGGTAATGGCCTCGATCACATCGGGGCGGGTCAGGGCGAGGATGTCGTTATTGCCCGTCTGGTCGTGCGCCAGCGCCAGATCGCCGGCGAAATCGCCCGCCTGCAAACGCCGCGCCTGAATCTCGGTGCCGAACGCGCCGTCGAAGATCAGGACCCGGCGCGCGGCTTCGGCCAGCAGAGCCTCGCGGGGGGTCATGCCGCCTGCTCCAGCACGGCTCCGGCCCGGCGGCCCAGCAGATGGCACAGCGCCGCCGTCATGTCCGCGCGGTTGAGCGTGTAGAAATGAAACTCGCGCACGCCGCCCGCGTAAAGCTGGCTGCACAATTCGGCGGCCAGCGTGGCAGCGACGAGCTGACGCGTTTCGGGCATCTGGTCGAGCCCGGCAAACAGGTCCGCCATCCAGCCGGGGACTTCGGCACCGCACTGCCTGGCGAATTTGCAGGTCTGCGCAAAATTGGTCACCGGCAGGATTCCGGGAACGATGGGGGCTGTAATGCCCGCCGCCGCTGCCCGGTCGCGGAACCGCAGAAAGGCGTCGGCGGTGAAGAAAAACTGCGTCAATGCGCGGGTGGCCCCGGCATCCAGCTTGCGCTTCAGATTGTCGAGATCGGCTTCGGCGCTCAGCGCATCGGGATGCACTTCGGGATAGGCGGCGACCGAGATTTCGAACGGAGCAATGCGGGTGAGGCCCGCTACCAGCTCCGCCGCGTTGCGATACCCGTCGGGATGCGGCGTGAAGGGCGCACCGGGTTCCGCCCCATCGCCGCGCAGCGCCACGATGTGCCGCACGCCGGCAGCGTGAAACTGGCGCGCTTGCGCATCCACTTCCGCGCGGCTTGCACCCGCACAGGTCAGATGCGCAGCTACCGGCACGGAGAAACCGCGCAGCAGCGCTTCCACCGTGGCGAGCGAACAATCGCGCGTGGTGCCGCCCGCGCCATAGGTAACCGACATGAAGGACGGCCCCGCTGGCACCAGGCGGGCAACGGCCGCCTGCAGATCCGCCGCCGCCTTGGCGTTGCGCGCCGGAAAGAATTCAAACGACACCGCAATATCGCCCAGCGGGCGGGCATAGATCGAGGAAAGGCCTGCGCCGCCCCGGTCAAGGTCGAAGCTAATCACGGGCCGCTTCCTTGCCGGCATATGCGATCCTGGCCGGGCGTGCGCAGGTTGCCGCGGGCTGACGCGTGGCGATCCAGATCTTGGTCGTCAGCCCTCGGCCGGGGAGCACGATCGGAACCTCTGCGGCAAAGCCGCTGGCACTGAGCCAGTCGAGCATCTGTTCGTCGGAAAAGCCCAGCCGCGTATGCGCGTGGCGTTCGCGCAGTTCCTCGCGCTCATGCGCGGCAAGATCGACAATCGCGATGCGCCCGCCGGGCCGGCAGACGCGACCTGCCTCTGCCAGCGGCAGCGCCGGATTGGCCGCGTAATGCAGCACCTGATGCAGCGTGATGGTGTCGAAACTGGCGGCAGGGAAGGGGAGCGAGGAGAAATCCCCCTGCACCAGTTCCCATCGCTCGACCGGCTGATCCTGCAACCGCGCGCGGGCAAGGCCGAGCATTTCCGGACTGCGGTCAAAACCCACCACATGGTCGGCCTGCTTTGCCAGCAGATCGGCAATGCGCCCCGTGCCCGTGCCGATATCGAGCAGTTGGCCCAGGCTTGCCGTGCCCAGCGCGGCTTTCAGGGCGTTTTCCACCTTGTTCGGCGGGCACAGCATGGCGCGCATCGCATCCCATTCGCCGGCATGGCGGGCAAAATATTGCGCGGCGCGTTCTTCGCGTGCGGAACGGATGGCGGCGAGGTGGCGGCGATCCTCCGCGCAGCGGGCGGCGAAATCATCATCCTGCGCCTCGCACGCCTCCAGCAGGCGGGCAACGGCGGCGTGGGTGCCGAGCGGAGACGTGGGAGAAACCGCATGGCGCAGGAAGATCCAGCTTCCCTCGCGCCGTCGTTCAGCAAGGCCGCTGGCGCACAGAATGGCGATGTGGCGCGACACGCGCGGCTGGCTTTGGCCCAGCACCTGCGCCAGTTCGCCCACCGCCAAATCGAGATGCGCGAGCAGCCGCATGATGCGCAGGCGGGTAGGGTCGGCAAGGGCACGGAAAAGTGTTTCGGTTTCCATGACTTGGTTACATATAAGGATATTGTTATATCTGCAATGTCAATCTACGAACCTTGTTGATACTGCCCGCCGGGGCCGTGCCTGCGGCAGGCGCGATGCTCAAGAAACCGCAGAATTGCGCGGATTGCCGCGGTCCTGTGCGCATGGTAAGCGTAGGCGCATGGGATCGTGTGACACCTGCCTTGTGCGCAACCGGGCCATTTGTTCGGCTCTTGATGGCGAAGAAGTCCAACTGCTTAACGCGATTGGCCGCCGCAAAGCGCTCGCCGCGGGCGATCCGCTGATCTGGGAGGGGGATGATTCTCTCCTCGTCGCGAATGTGATCGAGGGGATGCTCAAGCTTACCAATTCGACCGAGGACGGGCGCGAACAGATCGTGGGCGTGGTCTATCCCTCCGATTTTATCGGCCGCCCCTTTGGCGCCAGGGCAAACCATTCGGTGACCGCGCTGACCGATGCGCGCGTATGCATTTTTGCGCGCAGCGATTTCGACCGGTTCGCCGCTGATCACCCCGCGCTGGAGCACAAATTGCTGGAGCGCACGCTGACCGAACTGGACCGCACGCGCAGCTGGATGCTGCTGCTGGCGCGCAAGAGCGCGGAGGAGAAGGTTGCCACCTTCCTCCTCGATATGTCCGCCCGGCTGGTCGATTCGACCTGCACCACGCCGCATCACGGCCCGCTGGATGAGTTCGAATTGCCGTTTTCGCGCCAGCAGATTGGCGATATTCTGGGTGTCACCATCGAAACGGTCAGCCGCCAGATGACGCGGCTGAAGCGGGACGGGGTGCTCGATTTGCCGACCCGCCGTTCGGTCCGCATCCTCGATCGGCTCGCTCTGGAAGCGATGGCGGGCTAATCGGCACGCAAAAAGGGCGGGCCAGCCACAACCGACCCGCCCCTGCAATTTCCTGGATTAGCCGCTCAGAAGCGGAAGCCGACGCCCGCGCTCAGCACCCAGGGATCCAGCTTGTGCTCAGTCTCGATGACCTTGGTATTGCCCGCAAACCAGCGCGCCGTGGTATCCACGAAATAGCGTTTGGCATCGAGGCTGACGAGCAGGTTCTCGCCCACCGGCACGTCCACACCGGCCTGCAACGCCAAGCCCAGTTCGTTGCTCAGTGATTGGCGCGTGACGCCCAGCGGAATGGTCTGCGCGCCGGGCGCATCGTTGATCCAGATGAAATAGGTCGGGCCAGCGCCGACATAGGGCGAAATGCCGCCCGGATTGAGGTGGTATTTCAGCGTGAAGGTGGCCGGGATCACGCGCGAGTTCGACACTGCCTCCGCGCCCGCCAGCGGCCCGGCAACCACATCCACATCGTGCTGCGTGACACAGCAGATCGTTTCCAGCGAGATATTGGGCGAGAAGAAATATTCGATCGCCACCGTGGGCACCACATTGTCATTCGCCGCGGTCTGCGTGGTGGCAGGAAGCGGCCCCAGCAGCGGGGCATCGGTGATCTTGCCATCGGGCAGCACTGCGGTGGCAAGCACTTTGACCTGAATGTCACCGGCTTCCTGCGCTGCGGCGGGGGAGGTGCCGAGCATGGCTGCCAGAGCAAGCACGAGAGCGGGGGAAATCGGGTTGCGCATGATATGGCGCATTGTTCTTCTCCGTCATGCCGCCGGCGGCTGCCCCTTGCAGCCAGACTTCTGCGCGGCATGGCGCCCCATGAACCTGCCCGCGCAACCGAACATTGATTGAACGCAAATCGCCTTTTTGAAGCGTTCGCATCCGTGAAATCATAGATTTGACGCCAGTCAATGTCCGCCGGCGGGTGCGCGTCCATTGGCCGACCATTCGAAGGGGAAATGGTCAATGGAAACTCTGACGACTCGCGCCGGTATGTGGTTTGCGCTGCTGGTTCTGGCGATCATGGCGGCCGCGCTTTCGCGCGATGCCGCCTTCGGTATTCATATGTCCATCGTTGCATTCGCAGTGGCAATCGCGCTGTGGTGGACTTTGGCAAAAACGAAGGTGGACACGGCCGGGACATGGCTGCGCGCACCACATGATGAGGGCGTCTATGACGACGAGCCCATCCGCTGGGGCGTCATCGCCACGCTGTTCTGGGGCATTGCCGGCTTTGCCGCCGGGCTGTTCATCGCCTTGCAACTGGCGTTCCCCGCGCTCAATTTCGAGCCTTACCTGAACTTTGGCCGTGTGCGCCCGCTGCACACGAGCGCGGTGATCTTTGCCTTTGGTGGTAACGCGCTGATCTGCACCAGCTTTTATGTCGTGCAGCGCACCTGCCGCGCGCGGCTGGCCTTTCCCGGCCTCGCCCGTTTCGTGTTCTGGGGATACCAGCTTTTCATCGTGCTGGCGGCCACGGGCTACCTTCTGGGGGTCACCCAGTCCAAGGAATATGCCGAGCCGGAATGGTATGTCGACTGGTGGCTGACCGCGGTGTGGGTCGCCTATCTGATCGTGTTCGTCGGCACGATCATCAAGCGCCGTGAACCGCATATCTATGTCGCCAATTGGTTCTATCTCGCCTTCATCCTGACTGTGGCGATGCTGCACATCGTCAACAATCTGGATATGCCCGTGCATTTGCTGGGCAGCCGTTCCTATCCGCTGTTTGCCGGCGTGCAGGGCGCGCTGGTGCAGTGGTGGTATGGCCATAACGCGGTGGGCTTTTTCCTGACCGCAGGCTTTCTGGCGATGATGTATTACTTCGTGCCCAAGCAGGCGGAACGGCCCATTTTCAGCTACCGCCTGTCGATCATCCACTTCTGGTCGCTGATCTTCCTCTACATCTGGGCGGGGCCGCACCATCTGCATTACACTGCGCTGCCCGATTGGGCGCAGACGCTGGGCATGGTGTTCTCGATCATGCTGTGGATGCCCAGCTGGGGCGGCATGATCAACGGCCTGCTGACGCTGAACGGCGCGTGGGACAAGATCCGCACCGATCCGATCATCCGCATGATGGTATGGGCGCTCGCCTTCTACGGCATGAGCACTTTTGAAGGCCCGCTGCTGAGCATCAAGGCGGTCAATTCGATGTCGCACTATACCGACTGGACGATTGGCCATGTCCATTCGGGCGCGCTGGGATGGAACGGCATGATCACCTTTGCCGCCATGTATTTCCTCGCGCCGCGCCTGTGGGGCCGCCAGCGGCTCTACTCGCTTCGCATGGTGAACTGGCACTTCTGGCTCGCGACGCTGGGGATCGTGTTCTACGCCGCCAGTATGTGGGTGGCCGGCATGATGCAGGGCTATATGTGGCGCGAATACGGGGCCGATGGCTACCTGGTGAACAGCTTTGCCGAAACGGTCAGCGCCATGTGGCCGATGTATGTGGCGCGCGCCTTTGGCGGCCTGCTCTACATCGCTGGCGCGGTGATCATGGTCTACAACATCTGGATGACCATTGCCGGCCGCTTGCGTGTCGAAGCGCCGCTGGAAACCGCCCGCTACAATCCCGAAACCGACCGCCCGCTGCCGGTCTCGCCCACCGCGCAACCGGCCGAGTAAGGGGGACGATCAATGACTGATGTAACACACAAAGAGGCGCTTTCCGGCCACAAGAAGCTGGAACGCAATGTCACCCTGCTGGGCGCGGTGGCCTTGGTGACGGTGGCGATCGGCGGGATCGTGGAAATTGCTCCGCTGTTCTGGATCGACAACACGATCGAGCCGGTGGAAGGGATGCGTCCCTACACCCCTCTGGAACAGGCCGGGCGCGACATCTATGTGCGCGAGGGGTGCTACACCTGCCACAGCCAGATGATCCGTCCTTTCCGCGACGAAGTGGAACGCTATGGCCATTATTCGCTGGCTGCGGAAAGTATGTACGACCATCCCTTCCAGTGGGGATCGAAGCGCACCGGGCCGGATCTGGCGCGCGTGGGCGGGCGTTACTCGGATGCCTGGCACGTCCAGCACCTGACCAATCCGCAAAGCGTGGTGCCCGAAAGCGTGATGCCGCAATACGGCTTCCTTGCCAGCCAGCCGCTCGATTTCCGCAACATTGGCGATCATCTGGTGGCGCTGCGCCGGGTGGGCGTGCCCTATACCGATGCCGATATCGAACAGGCCCGGCAGGATATTCTTGGCCAGGCCGATCCCGATGTTGCCCCCGGCGATCTGGTGGAACGCTATCCCGGCGCGCAGGTGCGCGATTTTGACGGCAATCCCGACGAAGTGACCGAGATGGACGCGCTGGTCGCCTATCTTCAGGTGCTGGGCACGATGGTGGATGTGAACGCGGCGGCCGCGCAGGAAGTTCTGGCAGGGGAGCGCGGACGATGAGTTGGCACTCAACTTACGATTTCCTGCGCCACATGGCGGACAGCTGGGGCCTGCTGGCGATGGTTCTGATGTGGATCGCCTTTGCCCTGTGGCCTTTCCGGCCCGGCGCAAAGCACCACAACGACCGCGCGGCCAACATGATTTTCGAGGACCAGAACGATGGCAAATGAACATGAGGGACATCCCGCTCCCCATCCGGGCCGCCGCATTGATGAACCGACCGGCGTGGAAACCGTGGGTCACGAATGGGACGGGATCGAGGAGTTGAACAACCCGCTGCCGCGCTGGTGGCTGTGGACCTTCTACCTGACCATTTTCTGGGCGCTGGCCTATGTCATCGCCTATCCGGCATGGCCGTTGATCGAGAAAGGCACCGAAGGGGTGCTGGGCTGGACCAGCCGCGGGCAACTGGCGGACGAACTGGCCGCCGAGCAGGCGCGCCGCGCGCCGCTGCTGGAAGCGATTGCTGCCACCCCGATTGAACAACTGCCCCAGAACGGCGAGCTGATGATGCAGGCCGTGGCGGGCGGCGCGGCCGCGTTCCGCGTGCATTGCGTGCAATGCCATGGCGCCAATGCGGCAGGGTTTGAAGGCTTCCCCAACCTGACCGATGACGAATGGCTGTGGGGGGGCGATATGCCCGCTATCGAAACCACGCTGCTGCATGGCATCCGCCACCCCGGCGATCCGGCCACACGCACCAGCCTCATGCCGGCTTTCGGGCAGACGGGCATTCTGGACAGCAGCCAGATCAGCCAGGTCACCGATCATGTGCTGTCGCTGACAGGCCGGGCCAATCCCAGTGCCGCCGGGGCGGAGATTTACGCCAATAATTGCGCGGTGTGCCATGGTGCGGATGGCGGCGGGCTGCGGCAATTCGGCACGCCCAGCCTGAACGATGCGGTCTGGCTTTATGGCAACAGCCGCGAGGCGATCCGCCAGCAGATCTTTGCTCCGCGCCACGGCGTGATGCCAAGCTGGGGCGACCGGCTTGATCCGGCTACTATCCGGATGCTGGCTGCCTATGTCCATTCGCTGGGCGGGGGTGAGGATTTCGTGGAAGCTGCGGCCGATCCGGCTGCGGCACCGGTGGCTGCGGTCAGTGGCGCAGAATAACCCCCTCATCCATCACAGCCCGCTGGGTGATTACGAAGCGCGGCGGGCCGTCCATCCCAAACGGATCGACGGCCCGTTCCGCCGCTTCAAATGGCTGATCATGGCGGTCACCTTGGCGATCTATTACGGAACGCCGTGGCTGCGCTGGGACCGGGGGCCTTACGCGCCCGATCAGGCGGTGCTGATCGATGTCGCCAATCGCCGGTTCTATATGTTCGATATCGAGATCTGGCCGCACGAATTCTATTTCGTCGCCGGCCTCCTCATCATGGCGGGCATTGGCCTGTTTCTGGTGACGAGCGCGGTGGGGCGCGCGTGGTGCGGCTATGCCTGCCCGCAGACCGTCTGGACCGATCTGTTTCAGCATATTGACCGCTTCTTTGACGGCGATCGCAACGCCCGTATGCGGCTCGACGCTGCGCCCTGGACATGGGGCAAGGTGGCGCGCCGCCTGTCGAAGTGGACGATCTACCTTGCCATCGCCTTCTGGACCGGCGGCGCGTGGATCATGTATTTTGCCGATGCGCCCACATTGGTGCGCGATTTCTGGGCGGGCGAGGCTGCGCCCGTTGCCTATATCACCGTCGCGGTGCTGACGCTGACCACCTTCGTGCTGGGCGGCTTCATGCGTGAACAGGTGTGCATCTATATGTGCCCCTGGCCGCGCATCCAGAGCGCGCTGATGGACGAGCATTCGCTCATGGTCACCTACAAGGACTGGCGCGGCGAACCGCGCGGCAGCGTGAAGAAGGCGGAGAAGAATCCGGGGGCGTTTGGCGACTGCGTGGATTGCAATATGTGCGCCGCAGTGTGCCCCACCGGCTGGGACATCCGCAAGGGGCCGGATATTTCCTGCATCACCTGCGGCCTGTGCATCGATGCCTGTGACCGGGTGATGAAGGAAGTGGGCCGTCCGCGCGGTCTGATCGATTACATCACGCTGGAAGATGCCAAGGCCGAGGCTGCCGGGGCGGCGCCGCGCGTGCCGTGGCGCAATCTCGCCCGCCCGCGCACGATCGCCTATTTCCTGATCTGGGGCAGCATCGGGGCAGGGCTGCTGTTCCTGCTCGGCACGCGCAGCCACACCGACATTTCCGCCGCGCCCGACCGCAACCCGGCCTTCACCGTGATGCGCGATGGCAGCGTGCGCAACAATTTCACCGTCAAGCTTCGCAACATGGAAACCCGCCCGCGTGAGATGGAAGTCTCTCTGCAAGGGCTGGAAGGCGGCCGGATGTGGACCGATACCATGCCTGCCGAACGCGCCGCGCGCACCCTGCGCTTCACCGTGCCTGCCGATGCGACCGAAACCATCCGCTTCTACGTTGTCTCGCCGCAAGGCACCGCCTCGCAGGACTTTGCCTTCCGTCTGGTGGCGCTGGACGAACAGGGCGAGATGGACACCGCCGATACACGCTTTGAATCGCCTGTCGGATCAGCAGGAGAATGACGATGACAGATATGCGCGCAGCAATCCCGCCCGCCCGCCGCTTCACCGGCTGGCATATGCTGGCGGTGATGGGGGCCTTTTTCGGCGTCATCATCGCGGTCAATTTCACCATGGCGCGCATCGCCATCGGCAGCTTTGGCGGGGTAGTGGTGGAAAACTCCTATGTCGCCAGCCAGGATTTCAACGATTGGCTGGAGCAGGCGCGCGCGCAAGAAGAGCTGGGCTGGCAGGTGGACAAATCGCTGTCCGCGGACCGGCGCGTGCTGCTGCGGATCACCGGGGCGCCGGCAACGCTCTCGATCACCGGCAGCGCCCGTCCCCCCCTTGGCGGGCAGGCGGGCGAACAACTCAGCTTCACCCGCATCGCGCCGGGCGAGTATGTCTCGACCAGTGCGCTGGCGGAAGGGCGCTGGGTCGTGCGTTTGCAGATCATGGGCGACGGGCATATCTGGCGCAGCGAAGAGGAACTGCGGTGAGCAAGCAGCCCGCCTTTGCCAGCGAACTGGAAACCAGTATTCTGGCCGTTCCCGGCGCGCATTGCGCCGGCTGCATGAGCAAGATCGAGCGCGGGCTTGCCGCTTTGCCTCAGGTCATAAGCGCGCGTGTCAACCTGACTTCGCGCATGGTCACCGTGGTGCACGATCCGGCGCTGGATGAGGGGCAGATCGTGGCCGAACTGGCGCGCATCGGCTTTGAAGCGCAGCGCCGCCCGCGCGAGGTCGCCAAGCCCTTTTCCGCCGTGAAGCCGCTGCTCGGCCCGCTGGCCGTGGCCGGCTTTGCGATGATGAATGTGATGCTGCTGTCGGTCAGCATCTGGTCAGGCGCGGACGGGTCAACCCGCGAGCTGTTCCACTGGATTTCCGCCGCGATTGCCTTGCCAGCGGTGGCTTATGCCGGCCAGCCCTTCTTCCGCTCGGCATGGGGCGCGCTGAAGCATGGGCGCACCAATATGGATGTGCCGATCTCCATCGGCGTCATCATTGCCTGCGCCTTGAGCGTTTACGAGACGATGACCGGCGGACGCCACGCCTGGTTCGACGGGGCGCTGATGCTGCTGGCGATCCTGCTGGCGGGCCGGGTGCTGGACGCGATGATGCGCGACCGCGCGCGCGCCGGGGTCGATGCCCTGCTCAGCCAGGCGGCGCAGGGCGCGCTGGTGGTGAACGAGGGCGGGGCGCTGGAATGGGTTGCCGCCGAAGCGTTGCAGCCCGGCATGGTGATGCGTGTCGCCGCCGGGGAAAGGCTGGCGGCAGACGGGTATATCCGCACCGGGGCGAGCCGCTTCGACCAGTCGCTGCTGACCGGCGAAACGCGGCCAATTGCCTGCGTGCAGGGGGACAAGGTGCTGGCGGGCACGCTCAATCTCGACGCGCCGGTGGATGTCGAAGTCAGCCATGCCGGGCAGAACACGGCACTGGCCGAAATCGCCCGGCTGATGGAAGCAAGCAGCCAGAACCGCAGCCGTTATGTCCGCATTGCCGATCGCGCCAGCCGCCTTTACGCGCCCGCCGTGCACACGCTGGCCGCGCTGTCGGTGCTCGGCTGGCTGATCGCGGGCGCATCGCTCTATCAGGCGCTGGTGATCGGCGTGGCGGTGCTGATCATCACCTGCCCGTGTGCCCTGGGCCTCGCGGTGCCGGTGGCGCAGGTGGTCGCCAGCGGATCGCTGCTGAAGGCCGGCATCATGGTGAAGGATGGCTCGGCAATCGAACGGCTGGCGAGCGTGGATCGCGCGCTGCTCGACAAGACCGGGACGCTCACGCTGGGGCGACCGGTTCCCGATGCCGCGGCGCTCGATGCGATGAGCGAGGAGGAAGCCGCTGTCGCATTGGCGCTCGCCTCGCACAGCCGGCATCCGCTCAGCCGTGCCTTGGCCGATGCGCTGATGCAGCGCGGCGTGAAACCTGCCGTGGTGGCAGCGGTGCGCGAGGAGGCGGGCGTGGGTCTGCGCGGGATGCTGGATGGCAAGGCGGTGGCCTTGCGCCGCCCGGAAAGCGCCAGCAGCATGGGCGTGGCGCTGGCGATTGCCGGAAAACCCACGCGCCTCATCCCCTTTGCCGACCGGCTGCGGGATGATGCGTTGGCAGCCTTGGCCGATCTCAATCGGCTGGGCATTTCTGCCTCGATCCTGTCTGGCGACAATGCCGATGCCGTGGCGCAGGTGGCGCGCGAGACCGGCCTGACCGGGCAGGCCGGTGCTTCGCCCGCCGAAAAGCAGGCCGCGATTGCCCGCCTGCAACGCGCCGGACACAAGGTCCTGATGGTGGGGGATGGGCTGAACGATGGCCCCGCCCTGGCCGCGGCGGATGCCAGCATGGCGCCGGGCAGCGCCAGCGATGTGGGGATGCAGGCGGCCGATATGGTGTTCGTGCAGCCCTCGCTTGCCAGCCTGCCGCGCGCCATCCGCGCCGCGCGGCGCACCATGGCGGTGGTGCGGCAGAACTTCGCGCTGGCTATCGGTTACAACGTGCTGGCGGTGCCGCTGGCGATTGCCGGTTATGTCACCCCGCTGATCGCGGCGCTGGCGATGTCGCTGTCCTCGCTGATCGTGGTGGCCAATTCGCTGCGGCTGATGCGGGCAGCACGATGACGGGGGTGCTGATCCTGATCCCCATCGCGCTGGGGCTGGGCCTGATGGGGCTGGCGGCGTTCTTCTGGGCGGTGCGCAGCGGGCAGTTCGAAGATCCCGATGGCGCGGCCAGCCGTATCCTGATGGATGACGACGACAGGCCCGCCGCATGAGCATGGGCACATTCCCTGCACTGATCGCGCTGCTGCCGGCGATGGTCGGCCCGCTGCCACTCGAACAAGGCGCGGGGCGCATAATGCTGGCGCTGTGCGGTGGCGGTGCGGTCGCGATTCAACTTGCAGGAGGGGATGCGCCCATGCCCGGCCCGGCCATGACCCCTTGCTGTGCCAAGGGATGCCGCAATTCGGAAAAGCGCCGCGCGACAAATGGCGACAATTGATCCAAGGCAATGAATCGCACATCCCGACGCGGCATCAAATGCCCATGTGGCCCTATCATCCCGATCTGCTTGCAACGCCAGTTCCGCGTTACACCAGCTTTCCCACGGCGGCTGAATTCGCACCGGACATCGGCGCAGCGCGCCATGCCGAGGCGATCAGCACGGCGACCGGCGATATCTCGCTGTATGTCCACATTCCCTTTTGCGAGAAGATTTGCTGGTATTGCGGCTGCAATACCGCCGCCGCCAACCGCGCAGGCAGGCTGGCGAGCTATCTTGAAGCGCTGCACCGCGAAATTCAGCTGGTGGCAAAGCTATTGCCGGCAGGCACGCGGGTGCGACGCGTGGCGTTTGGCGGGGGCAGCCCCAATGCCATTTCCCCCATCGATTTCGTGCGGCTTTTTGATGAACTGATGCTCAATTTCCCGCTGCACGATCCGCTGATCTCGGTCGAGCTGGATCCGCGCACGCTGGGCCGCGAATGGGCGAGCGTGTTCGGCGCGATCGGCGCCAGCCATGCCAGTCTGGGCGTGCAGACCTTCGCCCCGCATCTTCAGGAAGCCATCGGGCGGGTGCAGCCCCGCCAGATGATTGCCGATGCGGTGGACTTGCTGCGCGATTGCGGGATCACCTCGCTCAATTTCGATCTTATGTATGGCCTGCCGGGGCAAAGCCTTGCCGATCTGGCGGACACGCTGGACGAGGCGGCGGGATTTGGCGCAAACCGCATCGCGCTGTTCGGTTATGCTCATGTGCCGCATCTGCTGCCGCGGCAGCGCCGCATTGACGATAGCGCGCTGCCGGGCCCCGCATTGCGTTTTGCCATGGCGAGCGAGGGGCATCAGCAATTGGTGGAGGCTGGCTATACATCGGTCGGTTTTGACCACTTCGCGCTGCCCGGCGATCCGCTGGCGCAGGCAATGGAAGCGGGCACGCTGCGGCGCAATTTCCAGGGCTTTACCGATGATCAGGCCCCGGTGCTGATCGGTCTTGGCGCATCGGCCATCTCCTCCTTTCCCGATCTGCTGGTGCAGAACGAGAAGAATGCCGGCCGTTACCGCATGATGCTCAGCCAGGGCGTGTTGCCCACCGGGCCGGGCAAGGAACGCAGCGTGGATGATCGTCGCCGGGGCGCGGTGATCGAGGAACTGCTTTGCCGGGGTCGCGCGCGCGTGGCCGCTGATCTGCTCGGCAGCGCGGCCGAAGGCCTTCGCCCCTATCTGGAGCCGGGCCTGGCGCGCATCGAGAGCGGCAATATTCTGGTGATTGCGCATCACGCACTGCCCTATGCGCGCAGCATCGCGGCGGCTTTCGATCCCTATCGCCAGCACAGCCCGCGCCGGTTCAGTTCCGCCGTCTGAGCCCGTAACCAGAAAGGCCGGACAGGTTGCGAAACCTGCCCGGCCGTCTCGCCATCACGATGCGGGGTTCAGGCGAGAACCTTGTCGCTGTTTTCCAGCAGCACCGTGGCCGCCGCCGTGTTGGAAATGGGCACGTGGTAATTGCTGGCGAGTTCGCGCACCGAACCGCGCAGCGCCCCGCGTGCGGCAATCCAGTTGAGGATCTCCACGCCCTGGCTGCCCGCCAGTTCCACAATGTCCAGCGTATCGTGCTGCAACAGGGCTTCGGGATCGGGGGCCAGATTGCGCAGGCAGAACTTGTCGTAATCCACATTGATATGGCCCGCCCGTTCGCCTTCCAGCTGGTGCGACAGGCCGCCCGTCCCGAAAATGACAATCTTTTCAGGTCCGCCCCAGCTTTCGATCGCGCGGCCCACAGCCTTGCCCAGTTCATAGCAGCGCCTGGGGCTGGGCAGGGGATGCTGTACGGTGTTGATGGCGATGGGCACCAGCTTCACCGGGAAAGCGTCATCTCCCGGCCAGCACAGCTCGAACGGCACAGCCACCGCGTGATCCACCGCCATCGACTGGCAGGTCACGGGATCGAATTCGGACGCCACCACCTGTTCGATGATGTGCCACGACAAATCGGGCGCGCCTTCATAGGGGCGACCAAAGGCAATGCCCCAGCCTTCATCCTCGTGCCGGTATTGCGGCGCTGCCCCGATGGCAAAGGTGGGCATCTTGTCGAGGAAGAAGTTGAGGCCGTGGTCGTTGTAGAACACCACCGCCACCTCAGGCTGTTCGGCTGCAAGCCATTGATGCACCGGCTTGAACCCGTCGAAAAACGGCTTCCAATACGGATCGTCCTGCAGATTCTGCGCGATTGCCTTGCCGATGCCGGGGACGTGGCTTGTAAAAATGCCGCCGCAAATCTGGCTCATGCCGCAATCCTCCGCTTGGCGAGGGCCGGGGACACGCGCGTTTCGGTGACCGCGTGGGAAAGCAATGCGGCCTTGAAATCGTCGAGCGTCATGCCCGTTTGCAGCGCGCCCAGATCCTGCACGTTGAGGCCAAGGATTCCGGCCAACTTGGCGAGGTAATAGACATTCCCGCCCGCATCCAGCATCGCCAACACATCGCGGCGGCGCACCGCCTCGCGCTGCTGCGGCGTCAGATGGAAATGCTCCATATAGGCTTCTTCATCCGCGGCGAAGGCCTGCCGGTTCTGCGCGCTGTTGAAGGAATAACACATGGCGTTGAGAGCGTAGCCATCCTGCGCGGCGTCCCCATCGAACACCATCGTGCCGGGAATGGCGCGCTTGCCTTCAGCGGCCAGTCGGGAAAAGGGCGGCATCATCCTGCTCCATCCAGATTGCGATGGGGTGGAATTGCCGCAAGCCTTGCACGGAGTCGTTGCGCTGGATCAAACCCGGCGCAAGGGCGCCTCGCAGGTCAGAGATAGACCTTGCGCACCTGCCCTTCGCGGTGGTGGTGCAACTGGAACTCGGCCCATTGTTCCAACTGCCGGTGCTTGGGCCGCTCGCTGCGCGACCGCAGGATAGTGTTGACGCGCCAGACCAGCACCTTGGGGTGAACGGGCTTGCGGATATAATCCTGCGCGCCTGCGTGATAGGAACGCCGCTCGTCCGCCTCGCCATCCACGCTGGTGAACATGATTACCGGCAGATCGTAGAAATCGGGCGAATGGCGCAGCGCGCGCAGGAAACCTGAACCGCGTTCGCCCGGCAGGTTCTCGTCGAGCAGGAGCAGGTCGGGTCGCCGCCATTGCAGCAGCTTGCGCGCTTCTTCTGCCGTGGAGACAAAGCCGCAGGCATGGCCGGCGGATATCAGTATCTCGCTCGCCAGTTCGGCCACCAGATCGTCGTCATCAACCACAAGGATGTGGGCCATTGTGCAGCTCCGTTTCGGGGGCTGCGATGTAACAGCGCCGCAGAAACGGCGGCCTCAACCGCTCCCTCGGGATTTCTGCCTAGCCAATTGTGACCAGAAGCGCGCGGATCGCCAGCGCCAGCAGCACGAAACTGCTGATGGTGAACAGCGTGATGCGCACCGGAATTGTGTTGACCAGCGCCTGCCACAGCGAATGCACCACGCGCAGCGCGACATAGGCCCAGGCCAGCCACACATCAGTCTGCGTGAAACCTGCCAGCGCCAGGATCAGCACCGTGGCATAGAAGATGGTCGGCTGTTCCATCAGATGGTTGTAATTATGCGCCTTCCACTGGATTTCGGCGGGCAGAACGCCGTCCAGATCAGCCCCGCGTCCGCCGCGTTGGCGTTCGGGCGGCAGCTTGAGCTTGGCGAGGGCAGGCAGACGCGTGCTCGCCATCCAGATCAGCATGACAAGCGACCAAACGACCAGCATGGCGGCCGGTGCAAGCATTTGATGTCCCATGATTGTATCCCTCGCAATTGAGAGGTGCAGGCTGACCTTGATAAATTAGATTGTCAATTGAAACCTAATCTGGACGCAGCACGGCCGCAAAATCGGCCGGATCGGTATTGCCGCCGCTGGCAATGATCACCGTATCGCTGTCGGCCTCTGCCTTGTGTGCCAGCACGGCGGCCAGCGCGACCGCGCCGCCCGGTTCCAGCACCAGTCTGAGGCGCGCGAAGGCAAAACGCTGCGCAACGCGGATTTCGGCCTCGGTCACACTCAGGCCAAAGGCGCAGCGGCGCTTCAGCACGGCGAAGTTGATTGGGGCGGTGGCGAAGGTCTGCAAGGCGTCGCAGGCAGTCGGTGGCGGGTTGGGGCCGACCGACTCGATGGTGCCGCTGGCCAGCGACCGGCCCACATCGTCCCAGCCTTCCGGTTCCACCGGGATTATCTCGGCATCGGGGCAGGCCAGCGCCAGACCAGCGGTCAACCCGCCACCGCCGCAGCACACGATCAGGCGCGAAGGCTGGCGGCCCAGTTGCGCGGCGATCTCGATCCCGGCGCTGCCTTGCCCTTCGATCACCCACGGATCGGCAAAGGCGTGGACATAGGCTGCGCCCTGTTCGGTGGCCAAGGCCTGCGCAATGTCTTCGCGGTTTTCGCGCATCCGGTCGTAAGTGATGACCTCTGCGCCCAATTCGCGCGTCCGTTCCAGCTTCAGGCGCGGCGCATCGGCGGGCATGACGATGGCGGCCTTTATGCCCAACCGGCGCGCGGCCCAAGCCACCCCTTGCGCGTGATTGCCGCTGGATACCGCCACCACCCCGCGGGCGCGCTGCTCGTCCGAAAGGTCGGTCAAGCGGTGCCACGCACCCCTGATCTTGAACGCACCCACGGGTTGCAGACATTCCGCCTTCAGCCAGAAGCTGCGCCCCTCATGCTCCACCGGCAAGAGCGGGGTCGGGGCCAGGATTTGCGCCATTTTCGCCGCAGCGCGGGCCACGCCTGCCGCATCGGGGTTTCGCATGGGAGTTTGTGCCGTCATAAGCCTGTACGAATTACCTGTTTACGCAAGGTGCGCCATCCCTTATCGGGCGCGCCCTTCTATCGGGAACCCTCGCGTCGCGGGGGCGACGGCCCGGCCCTGAAGCACTGGAGAATGACGATGAGTGACACAGCGAAAAGCGTCTCTGGCAACAGCAACCGCAAGGCAGAGCTGCTGTCCACCACGGTCGAGCATATCGACATCACCAGCTTCGATGCCCGCCCCATCATCGATGCGATGGGCAAGATGAGCTTCACCAGCCGCGATCTGGCGCGCGCCACGCGCATCTACAACCAGATGCTGGAAGACAAGGACTGCACGATCTTCCTCGTTATCGCCGGTTCCACCAGCGCGGGCGGCTGCATGGATCTGTATGCCGAACTGATCCGTTCCAACATGGTGGATTGCGTGGTCGCCACCGGGGCCACCATCGTCGACATGGATTTCTTCGAAGGGTTGGGCCACAAGCATTATCAGGCGCTGGAAGTGCCCGATGATGACACGCTGCGCAGCCTGTATATCGACCGCATCTACGACACCTATATCGATGAAGAGCAGTTGCAGGACTGCGACTTCACGATCAACAAGATCGCCAACGAGCTGGAGCCCAAGGCATATTCCAGCCGCGCCTTCATCCGCGAAATGGGCAAGTATCTGGCCCAGCACGGCAAGAAGGAAAACAGCCTCGTCAAGCTGGCTTACGAGCATGATGTGCCGATCTTCTGCCCGGCTTTTGTCGACAGCTCGGCCGGGTTCGGTCTGGTCAAGCATCAGGTCGACCGCATGAAGGAAGGCAAGCCTTACATGATGATCGACGCGATCGCGGATTTCCGCGAACTGACCGACATCAAGATTAAGGCGGGCGAATCCGGCCTGCTGATGGTGGGTGGCGGCGTGCCCAAGAACTTCATTCAGGACACCGTCGTGTGCGCGGAAATCCTGGGCCATGAAGATGTGGCGGTGCACAAATACGCGGTGCAGATCACCGTGGCCGATGTGCGCGACGGGGCGTGTTCGTCCTCCACGCTGCAGGAAGCGGCGAGCTGGGGCAAGGTGAATACCGGCATCGAACAGATGGTGTTTGCCGAGGCCGGTTCGGTGATGCCGCTGCTGGCATCGGATGCCTGGCACCGCCAAAAGGATCGCACCCGCACCCCGCGCCGGTGGGCCAAGCTGTTTGCGGATTGAGGCGGTCTAGCGTCGGTCGGCCTCGCTCACTGACGCCGCCAGATCGGCCATCGCCATGAATTGTGCCACGCAGGCCGCAACCATTTCCCGGTCGCGGCCTGCGTCCATCTGGCCGCTTTCGAACATATTCCTGACCTCCAGCACCACGGTCACCTCACCTTCGTGAAACAGGGTGCGGATCTTGCTGCCGGAAAAGGCGGCCTCCAGCGCGATCATCTTTTCGACATAGCCGGGATGGACAAGATAACGGGCCTCCACCTGATCGGTGGAATAGACGGTGAACTGGTCCTCGAAACCGGGATGCACCATATCGGCCTTGTCGAGAATGAGGCCGGAGATTTCCAGCCGGTCCTTCTCGCCAAATAAACCGAATTTCTTGTGCTTGCCCGATCGTTCCACCAGCGTCACCCCGTGGAATCTCCGGCCTGCCGCAATCGTCATCACCGGCCCGCGAAACACGGTGACATAATGGCTGTTCTTCCCGCTTTGCCGCTTCTGTTCCAGATGCGCCTCGTGCAGGGTGAAGGCACGGGTGCCGATCTGCCCCCACCATTTGTCCTCGAATTTGGCGCGGCTATAGCCCGGCAGCATCCTGAACAGCTTTGCGCGATCAAAGCCCGCACCCGGTTCGCAGTCGTGCGAATAGGTGAGGCCCAGTGCGGCGGCGAGTGCGGAATTGATCCCTTCCTTGGTCTGCCGGATCGCCTTTGCCTTCGGAGCATAGATCCACACGCCCGATGCAATCCCCGCCAGGGCGATCAGCCAGATCTTCACCTCGATATCCCAACCCGGCCCGAACAGCAGGAACGCCGCCAGCGGCAGCACCACAAAGGCCGCCTTGACCAACCGTCCGTTGCTCTCCTCGCGCGCGGCCGCGCGAACCTGTGCCTGTGCGGTGAGCCATTCGCCCAGCTCGCCAGACATCAGCGCGTCGATATCCGGCCGCTCGATCATTCACTTGCCCCCCAATGCCCCTTTGCGCCTTGCCGACATTGATGGCACAATGCAGGCCTGCGGGGAAAGAGCGGGGGTCACATGGAACTGGTTATCGGCATTGCTGTGCTGGTCGTGCTGGGCGGGGTGCTGATCGGCATCTACAACCGGCTGGTGGCGCTCAGGCAAAACGTGAATCAGGGCGTGGCCGATATCGACGCACAGTTGCGACAGCGACACGATCTGATCCCCAATCTGGTTAGCACGGTGCAGGGTTATGCCGCGCATGAGGCAGGCACGCTGCAAGCGGTGATCGAGGCGCGCAACGCAGCGGCATCCGGCTCGCCCAATTCCGCGAACGAGGCGCAATTGCGCGTGGCGCTGGACAAGCTCCTGGCACTGGGGGAAGCCTATCCCGACCTCAAGGCCAGCGCCAATTTCCAGCAATTGCAGCTGGAACTGGCCGATGTGGAGGACAAGCTGGCCGCCGCGCGCCGCGCGCTGAATGCAGCAGTCTCGCGTTACAACACCGGCATCGAGTCGTTTCCGGCGGTGCTGTTTGCGGGTATGCTGGGCTTTGCCAAGGCGGATTTCCACCGGCTGGACGATAGCGAACAGGGCGTGGTCGACGCGGTTCCTGCTGTAAAGTTTTGACGCGATAACAACGCGATGCGAAACGAATTGCAGATGTGACACGTTTCGTTCTTGCATCGTTAATCTATCCCCTTATATGCCGCCCTCCTGCTGCCCCATGGGGACTTCCAAACCGCAAGGCAGCTTTGTTGTCTAACCGGCCTCGCGGCCAATTGGGGGTCCCTTGAGTTGCACAATTTCCCAGACGCACGGGCGTTAGCGCGCACCCTTTCGCCGGACGACGCTGTCATCCTCAACCGCCCGCACGCAGCGGCGCGGGCAGCGTACTTCTTTGCCCAGAAGTTTCCCGGCACGGCGATGTATGCGGTGAAGGCCAACCCTTCGCCCGATCTCATCCGCATCCTGTGGGACAATGGCATCACGCATTACGACGTCGCTTCGATTGGCGAGGTGCGCATGGTGCGCGAGACTTTGCCGCAGGCGAAGCTGTGCTTCATGCACCCGGTCAAGACCGCCGGTGCCATCCGCGAGGCCTATTTCCAGCACGGCGTGAAAACCTTCAGCCTCGACACTCCTGAGGAGCTGGCGAAGATCGTGGAAGCCACCACCAACGAAGCGGGGGAGGCTGCGGCTGATCTGCAATTGCTGGTGCGCCTGCGAGTCTCCTCCGAACATTCGGAGCTGTCGTTGGCTGCCAAGTTTGGCGTGGATCTGGCCGATGCTGCCCCGCTTTTGCAGGCGACCCGCCAGCATTGCGACGCGCTGGGCATCTGTTTCCATGTCGGCAGCCAGGCGATGACGCCCTTTGCCTATGTTCAAGCGCTGGAACGCGTGCGCGCGGCGATTGCCGAGGCAGCGGTGACGGTGGACATCGTGGATGTGGGCGGGGGCTTCCCGTCCTCCTATCCGGGCATGGAGCCGCCGCCGCTGGAAGATTACTTCGCGCAGATCCACCGCCATTTCGAAATGCTGCCGATTTCCTATTCGGCGGAACTGTGGGCGGAACCGGGCCGCGCATTGTGCGCCGAATATTCCTCCATCGTCGTGAAGGTGGAAAAGCGGCGCGGCGACGAGCTGTATATCAATGACGGCGCCTATGGCGCGCTGTTCGATGCTGCCCATGTCGACTGGCGCTTTCCGGTGCGCGCGCTGGAAGACGATTTGTCGCAGCCCGAAGCCGAATTCGCCTTTTACGGCCCCACTTGCGACGATGCCGATTACATGAAGGGCCCCTTCCTGCTGCCGGCGGATATCCAGGCGGGCGATTACATCGAAATCGGTATGCTGGGCGCATACGGGGCCGCGATGAGCACGCGCTTCAACGGCTTTGGCGCAACGCGCGCTTTCGTGGTGGAGGACGAGCCGATGGCCAGCCTCTATCGCGGCGACCGGGTGCGCCCGGCCAGCGATAATGTGGTGAGCCTGCGATAAACTGGCTTCAGGGCTTTTCGGTGCCTCTGGGTGCCGGAAAGCCTTTACGTGCCGCCTGCCTGACCCCTAGGTTCACGCCGGGGGTGAAGGCAGGAGTTTTCCGATGAGTGAACCGATCCTGGTGGCGACCGATTTTGGCGCACGCAACGACCGCGCGGTGGACCGGGCGCTGCAACTTGGCCATCAGTTGGGCCGCCCGGTGGTGCTGGGTCATGTGATCGCCGGTCAAGCCAAGGAGGTGGAGGGTCAGGCGCTCCACGCCATGGTGCGGGGTTGCCTGCCCGATCCCGATGCGGCGGTGGATTTCGCCTTTTGCCACGGCAGCAAGGTCGGCGTGGCGCTGGCCGCATTGGCGCAGGACAGGCGCGCGGCGATGATCGTCATGGGCGTGGCGCGTTTCCATTCGATCGGCGATTATGTGCTGGGCACCGCGGTGGACCATGTCCTGCGCAATGGCGATGCGCCGGTGCTGGTGGTGAAGCAGCGGCCGCATTCCCCTTATCGCAAGATTGGCGTGGCGAGCGATTTTTCCGATATTTCGCGCGATGCGCTGCTGCGGGCCGCCGCGCTTTTTCCGGAAGCCGAACTGCATCTCATTCACGCCTACCGCGTGCCCTTTGCCGGATGGCAGAAGGCCGAGCAGGTGAAGGATCAGGTCTATGAGGCCGAGGCAAAGGTCTTGGACGCGTTTCTGGCCAATCTGCCCATGCCCGTCACCGCGCGCCTCACCACGCATATGGCTTATGGCGCCTTGCCCAAGGCGATCGGCCAGGTGATTGCGGAGAAGGGTATCGATCTGCTCGTGCTCGGTTCCCACGGCGAAAGCGGGTTCCGCCATGCCACGCTGGGCAGTCAGGCTATCGAATTGCTGCGCACCTCTGCCATTGACACCATGGTGATCCGGCCGGCGCAGAAGTAGCGCGCCGCATCGTAAAGCGGGGCCGTACGGCGTGTCCGGCCCCGCCTCGATCGCGTGTGCGGCGTCAGTCGAAAATGCTCTGCCCCAGCGATTCGCGCACGGTGGATTCGTGCAGGATGCCCTGGCTCGGCACTTCGGGCTTGAACAATTCGTGGCAGGCGAGGCAATTCTGGACAAGCCGATCGCCGATCGCGCGCCAGGCTTCCTGATCGGTGGAGCGCGCCTCCACCAGCGGCAGCGCATCCTGACCGATCCTGGTCAGCTCATCCGAGTGGCGAATCCATTCCGCCTCCGCCGTCCACTGTGCATCGAACTCACCATTGCCCGGCACCTTGGACACCTGCCCGCCAATGATCATGTCGTAGACCGCGCCGCGCACCTGATCCCAATCGTGATCATCCTTGGGCAGATCGCCGTTGCCTACGGCCCAGATATAATCGGCAGACTGGTCGATCATGCCGACCATGGCGGCATTGATGCTGACCGGCAGGCTGGTGAGGCCGGCTTGCGCCGTATCGGCCGCTGGTGCTTCGGACGCCTGCTGGCAACCCGCCAGAATGGCAAGCGCAAAAGGCAAGACGGCAAGGCGTGAAATGGAAATGGACATCTGATTTCTCCCCCGCTGCATCGAGGCCCACCCTGTGCAGCAAGAGGAAGCATAACCGCAGTCCCGCCCGCTTCAATTGACGCAGGTCAGTTTGGCGGGGCTTTGGTGCAGGGGGAGCAATCAGGCCGCGCGGCGCAGTTCCAGATCCATCCGTTCCCAGATTTCGACGAGGGCGGCGGTGAGCTCGTCCATCATCTCCACCGTGTGCGACGGGCCGGGCGTGAAGCGCAGCCGTTCCGTTCCGCGCGGCACGGTGGGGAAATTGATCGGCTGCACATAGACGCCGTATTCGGCCAGCAGGATATCGCTGATCTTCTTGGCGCGCACCGGATCGCCCACCATCAGCGGCACGATATGCGTGGTGCTTTCCATTACCGGCAGGCCGGCATCGGCAAAGGCGCGCTTCAGATAGGCGGCGGCGGCCTGCTGGCCCTCCCGCTCCACGCTGGAGGCCTTGAGGTGGCGCACCGAGGCGAGCACGCCCGCCACCAGAACGGGGCTGAGCGAGGTGGTGAAAATGAAGCCGGGGGCATAGGATCGGATGCAGTCGATCACCTTGCGGCTGGCCGCGACATAGCCACCCATCACGCCAAACGCCTTGCCCAGCGTGCCTTCGATCAGGTCGATGCGGTGTGCTGCACCGTCGCGTTCGGAAATGCCGCCGCCGCGCGCGCCATACATACCCACCGCGTGCACTTCGTCGATATAGGTGAGAGCGTTATATTTTTCCGCCAGGTCGCAGATCGCGTGGATCGGCGCGACATCGCCATCCATCGAATACACGCTTTCGAATGCGATCAGCTTGGGGCAATCGGGGTCTTCGGCGGCCAGCAGCTCTTCCAGATGGGCCACATCGTTGTGCCGCCAGATGCGCTTTTCGCAGCCCGAATTGCGGATGCCGGCAATCATGCTGGCATGGTTCAATTCATCCGAGAAGATCACGCAGCCCGGCAGCAGCTTGGCGAGCGTCGACAGCGTCGCATCGTTCGAGACATAGCCGCTGGTGAACAGCAGCGCGGCTTCCTTGCCGTGCAGGTCAGCCAGTTCGGCTTCCAGCTCGACATGGTAATGCGTGTTGCCACCGATATTGCGCGTGCCGCCGCTGCCTGCGCCGACATCGTGGAGCGCCTCTTCCATGGCGGCCACAACCTTGGGATGCTGGCCCATGGCGAGGTAATCGTTGCTGCACCACACGGTGATGGGTTTGGGCCCGTTATGCCCGGCAAAGCAGCGCGCATTGGGGAATGCACCCTTGTTGCGCAAAATGTCGATGAACACGCGATAGCGGCCTTCGGCGTGCAGCCGGTCGATCGCCTGGTCGAAGATGTGATCGTAGTTCAGCGTCTTCATCCGCATTGCGCTGCTGTCAGACTCGCAGCTGGTGATGGGGGCGGACTTAGTCAAATCCGCGCCCGAATTAAAGCGCTGTGTTTGCGAATGGCTCGCATCAAAGCGGCAGGATTCGGCCGATTCCGTAGGGCGCGAACGCTTTGAGAAGAGCCGGGTTATCGCTTGCGTCGCCTGTAACAATGGCAAAATCCTGATCCTGCCCAGCCGCAGGACCATTCCACGGCTGGCCCTGTGTCAGATAAGCCACGCGCCGGGCAATACCTTGCGCTCCGTCAATAAATCGCACTTTCGGGCCGAAGGCGGCGGAGAGTTCGGGTTCGAGCAGTGGGAAATGGGTGCAGGCGAGGACCACGGTGTCGATTTCTTCCCCGCGCGGCTGGCTGAGCAGGCCTTGGGCGGCGCGGGTAAAGACAGCAGGATCGGGGGTATGCCCGCGCAGTTTCTGCTCCGCCGCGCTCACCAGTTCGGGCGCGGCATGACGCAGCAGCAGCTTGCCCGCAGCAAATTCCGCCTCCAGCCGATCGACATAGGCCTGCCGGATGGTCGCCGCGGTGCCCAGCAGGCCGATCACGCCGGTCTGCGTCATTTCGGCGGCGGGCTTGATCGCGGGCACGGTGCCCACCACCGGCACTTCCAGCACATCGCGCACCATGCCCAGTGCAATCGTGCTGGCGGTGTTGCAGGCAATGCAGATCAGGCGCGGGTGATACCGTTCGGCCAGTCGGCCCAGCAGGCCGCAGACACGCGCGGCAATTTCCGCCTCGCTCTTGTCGCCATAGGGGAGCGCCGCCCTGTCCGCGACATAGATTATCCTTGCCCGTGGCAGCGCCTTGCGCACTTCGGCCAGCACACTGAGGCCGCCAACGCCCGAATCGAAGATCAGGATGGGGGCGGATGGGTCGGTAATGGATGCGTTCCTTGGGGCACGATATTGAAGCTCGCTCGCCTTTTACTTAGGGTTGGGCAAAAGGGAAGCGGGGCTCTAAACATTGGCGATGGACTGGATTCTCGCAGCTTTGCTGGGTTACGCCCTTGGCTCGATACCCTTTGGCCTGTTGCTGGCGCTGGCAAGCGGGCAGGGCGATATCCGCAAGATTGGCAGCGGCAATATCGGCGCCACCAATGTGCTGCGCACCGGCAAGAAGGGGCTGGCCGCAGCTACCCTGCTGCTCGATCTGGGCAAGGGGCTGGCGGCGGTGCTGCTGGCGTGGCGTTTCCTGCCCGAAGTGGCGGGCTTCGCCGCATTGGGCGCGGTGGTGGGGCATTGCTTTCCCGTCTGGCTGAAATTCAAGGGCGGTAAGGGCGTGGCGACCTTGGCGGGCGTGTGCTTTGGCCTCGCCTGGCAGATCGGGCTTGCCTATGCGCTGGTGTGGATTGGCGTGCTGGCAGTAACGCGGATTTCCTCGGCTGGCGGGATGAGCGCGGCCGTGGCGGCACCTGTTGCGGCGGCGCTGCTGGGACGCATGGAACTGGTGCCGGTGCTTGCCGCGCTGGCCGTGCTGGTGATCTGGCTGCACCGCGAAAACCTTGCCCGCCTGCGCGCAGGCACGGAACCGCGCATCGGCGGCGCAAAATGAATGTCGAGGCGCCGCGCAGGCCGTCGCTGACGCAGGAGGAGGCGTTTGCCCGCATCCGCCTGCTGCGATCCCCGCATATCGGCCCGGTCAGTTATCGCCAGCTTTTGCGTCGCTTTGGCACCGCTGCTGCCGCGCTTGATGCTCTGCCCGATCTGGCAGGGCGCGGCACCCGCACATACCGCGCCGCGCCTGCCGATGTGGTGGAGCGCGAGGTGGAGGGCGTGCGCCGGGCTGGTGCGCGCTATCTGTTTCACGATCAGGCCGATTACCCGCCCATGCTGGCCCAGACGGAAAACGCGCCCCCTATCCTGACGATGCGCGGCCATATCGCGCTGGCTGCGGCGCCCTGCGTGGCGCTGGTAGGCGCGCGCAATGCAAGCGCGGCGGCGGTGAAGCTGGCGCGCGATTTCGGCGGCGAACTGGCGGAGGCAGGCTTTACCGTCGTATCGGGCCTTGCCCGCGGGATTGACGGCGGCGCGCATCAGGGCGCGCTGGCGGCGGGCAAAGGCGGAAATGGCGGCGGCACGATTGGCGTGATCGCCAGCGGCATCGACATCACCTATCCCCCGCAGCACCGCGATTTGCAGGAGGAGGTGGCGACGCGCGGCCTGTTGCTCGCCGAAGAAGTGCCGGGGACCGAACCGCGCGGAAATCTGTTCCCCAAGCGCAACCGCATCATCGCCGGGCTTTCGCTCGGCACGCTGGTGGTGGAGGCCGCGCCGCAATCGGGCAGTCTCATCACCGCGCGGCTGGCGGGCGAAATGGGGCGCGAGGTGATGGCGATCCCCGGCAGCCCGCTGGAACCGCGCAGCGAAGGGTGCAACCGCCTGATCCGTGAAGGCGCGGTGCTGGTGCATTCACCCGCCGATGTGGTCGAATTGCTGAGCCGTTTTGACGGCACCCCGCGCTCCACCTTCCGCGAAGCCGCGCCGGGGTGGCAGGCTGTTGATGACGAATTGGCCGATGAACCGGCGGATATTGCGGGCCTGCTCACCACCGCGCCCGTGCCGGTGGATGAACTGGTGCGGCAAAGCGGGGCGGCATCGGGCGCGGTGCAACTGGCGCTGCTGGAACTGGAACTGGCGGGCCGCCTGGTGCGCCATGCGGGCGGGCGGGTGTCGTTGAATTCGTGAGGGCAGGGGCAGGCAAGGGGGGTAGAATGGCTGATATTCAGATACGTGTCCGGTTAAGCGACCTGTTCGGCGCCCTGAGTGACCGCCTTTCGGCCAACCGCCGCGCGGTGCTGACCTATCTGGCGCTCTTCATTCCCGCCAGCGCCATCGCCAGCGGGCTGGATGCCAGCCTTGATCTTGGCGGGGGCGGATCCGGCACGGCGGACAGTTTCGGGTATTACCGCGACAACGGCTTGATCGGCCTGATCGTGCTGATCGCCAGCGTGGCGGCGCAATGCTGGCTGTTCGGGCAGATGCTGGGCAAGGCGGATATGTCGGGCCGTTATCTGGGCTTTCTGGGCCTCGCCATTGTCAGCTTTTTGGGCGTTGGCGTGGCGACGGTGTTCTTCGTTATTCCCGGCCTGTTTCTGGGCGCGCGCTGGCTGATCGCTCCGGCGATCTATGTCGATCAGGGGCGCGGCGTGTTCGATGCGCTGGGCGAAAGCTGGCACCGCACGCGCGGCAATACCGGCCCGGTGATGCTGGCGCTGTTTCTGGTGCTGGTGATGATCGTGCTGGCGTCGGGCGCCTTGGCTACCCTGTTCCCCTTTGCCGAGCGCGGTGGGCCGCTGGGATATCTCGCGGAAGCCGTGGTGAGCGAGGTGTTCAGCATTGCCCTCCTCACGCTGTCGGTCGCCACCTATGGATTGCTGAGCGGGCAGGGCGAAGAGCTGGCGAGCGTGTTCGACTGACCGCTCAGCAATCCGCGTCGCACAGTCGCGTCGCACGCAGGAACCCCTCGGCCCAGCTGCGGTCGCCACGGTAACTGTCGCGGAAAGCCACCTGCTTCACATACAACGCGTCCTGCCCGGCAATCGCCAGCACGGTCATCGTCTCGCGCCCGCCGGTTACCGGACTTTGCGGGCAATCGGCGCTGAAGATGCGCGCGGGGCCGCCATGCCCGCTGGCGCTTTCCACCGGCGTCATGCGGGCGGCAGGGCAGGATTGGCGCAGCGATTGGCGAAATCCTTCGATGAACCGTTCGACCGGCGGATTGGCAATGGCGAAGCGCTGCGTGGTGATGATCGCGCTCCAGTTCTGCACCGCTTCGCCGGCGGGCACTTCCTCGCGGATGGACTGGGTGGCATTTGCCGCCTCGTGCCCCAGTTCGAACCCGGCGACCGGCGGCGATACCAGCCTTTCCTGCGCCGCAACGCCCGCAGGAAAGCTAATCAGGCTGAGGACGAGGCCAAGAAAAGGCAGCTTTTTCATCAGCCGAACTTACAGACCCATTGACGCGCCCACAAGCCGCGCATCACCATCGCGCACATACGCATACGTACACGTGTAAGGATCATCTTCTTTCGCCATGCAGCTTGTCATCGTCGAATCGCCGGCCAAGGCCAAAACCATCGAGAAGTATCTGGGGGGCGACTTCAAGGTGCTCGCCTCTTACGGCCATATCCGTGACCTGCCCGCCAAGGATGGCAGCGTGCGCCCGGATGAAGGCTTTGCCATGGACTGGGAAGTCTATGCCGAAAAGCGCAACCGCGATCAGGTGAAGGCGATTGCCGACGCGGCGAAGAAATCCGACCGCCTTATCCTCGCCACCGACCCCGACCGCGAGGGGGAGGCGATTTCATGGCATCTGCGCGAGCTGCTCGCCCAGAAGAAGGCGCTGCCGAAAAAAGTGGAACGCGTCACCTTCAACGCCATCACCAAGCAGGCCGTGACCGAGGCGATGAAGGCGCCGCGCGATCTCGATACCGATCTGATCGACGCCTACCTTGCCCGCCGCGCGCTCGATTACCTGTTCGGCTTCACGCTCAGCCCGGTGTTGTGGCGCAAGCTGCCCGGCGCGAAAAGCGCCGGCCGCGTGCAGAGCGTGGCGCTGCGCCTGATCGTGGATCGGGAGCGCGAGATCGAGGCATTCCGGCCGCAGGAATACTGGTCTGTCAGCGTCTTGATGGAGCATGACGGGACCGCGTTCACTGCACGGCTGGTGAAGTTTGATGGCGAGAAGATCGACCGGCTGACCATCGCCGAGGAAGGCACCGCGATGCGCGCCAAGGCGGCGGTGGAAGCGGGTCGCTTCACCGTGGAGGAGGTCGAGACCAAGCCGCTGAAGCGCAACCCCGCGCCGCCCTTCACCACCTCCACCCTGCAACAGGAAGCCGCGCGCAAGCTGGGCTATTCCGCCAGCCACACGATGCGGCTTGCCCAGTCGCTCTATGAAGCGGGCGCAATCACCTATATGCGCACCGACGGGGTGCAGATGGATGCGGGCGCGATTTCCGCCTGCCGCAAGGCGATTGCGGAACGGTTCGATGCGCATTTCCTGCCCGACAAGCCGCGCTTCTACGCCAGCAAGGCCAAGAACGCGCAGGAAGCGCACGAAGCGATACGCCCCACCGATTTTGCCCGCGAGCGCGCCGGATCGGGTGACGAGGCCAAGCTGTATGACCTCATCTTCAAGCGCGCGATGGCCAGCCAGATGGCAGGCGCCCTGCTCGAACGCACAACGGTTGCCCTGCGTGACCCTACCGGGCGGCATGAACTGCGCGCCACCGGGCAGGTGGTGAAGTTTCCCGGCTTCATGGCGGTGTATCAGGAAAGCTTCGACCAGAAGGGCGAGGATGACGAGGATGGCGGCCTGCTGCCGGTGATGCGGCAGGGCGATTGCCCGGCCAAGAAGGCGGTGGACGCGGTGCAGCACTTCACCCAGCCGCCGCCGCGCTTTTCCGAAGCCAGCCTGGTGAAGCGGCTGGAGGAACTCGGGATTGGCCGCCCGTCGACCTATGCCTCCACCATCCAGACCCTGCGCGACCGGGCCTATGTCCGCATGGAGAAAAACCGTTTCTTTGCAGAGGATTCGGGACGACTTCTTACAGCATTTCTGGAACGCTTCTTCCCCCGCTATGTGGCGTATGATTTCACCGCCGGGCTGGAGGATGAGCTGGACGAGGTATCCGGCGGGCGGGCCGAATGGAAAAAGGTGCTCGAAGCCTTCTGGCGCGATTTCAAGCCGAGCAGCGACGAGGTGATGGAGCGCAAACCATCCGAAGTGACCGAGGCGCTTGACGAATTCCTGTCCGATTACCTGTTCCCGCCGCAAGCCGATGGCGGCGATCCGCGCGCCTGCCCCAAGTGCCTGGCGGAGGGGCGCGGTGGCGGGCGGCTTTCGCTGCGTGGCGGGCGTTTCGGTGCCTTTATCGCCTGCTCAAACTACCCCGAATGCGCATTCCGCCGCAAATTCGGCCAGCCGGGCGATGGCGACGGGGCGGATGATGAAAGCATGGGCACCGACCCTGAAACGGGCCTGCCGGTGGAACGCAAGACCGGGCGGTTCGGGCCCTACATCCAATTGGGTGAAGGAAAGGACGCCAAGCGGGCTTCCATCCCCAAGGACATCCCCGAATTCGATCTGGAATGGGCGCTGAAACTGCTCAGCCTGCCGCGCATCATTGGCGATCATCCGGAAACCGGCCTGCCGATCGAAGCGAATATCGGGCGTTACGGCCCCTACCTCAAACATGATGGCAAATATGCCAAGCTGGCCAGCACGCGCGATGTGTTCGAAACCGGCATGAACGCGGCGGTCACTCTGCTGGCCGAAGCCGCCAATCGCGGCCCCGGCGCGCGCAGCGGCACCCGTGCGGAGCCGATCAAGGTGCTGGGCACGCATCCGGTTTCGGGCGGGGAGATGAAAGTAATGCCCGGCCGCTATGGCCCCTATGTCACCGATGGCACGACCAATGCGACCATTCCCAAGGATGTGAAGCCGGAAGATCTGACCGAGGAGCAGGCGGTGGCGCTCATCACCGCGCGGGCAGAAGCAGCCCCGGCCAAGAAGGGAAAGCGCAAGGCGGCGGCGAAGAAACCTGCGGTGAAGCAGGCCCCGTCGAAGAAGGGTGGGGCGAAGAAGGGTGGGGCGAAGAAATCTCCGGCGCCGAAGGTGGCTGCCAAGGCCGCCGAGGTCGATGACGAGGATGTTCCCTTCTGATGGCCCTTCTGATGGCCCTTCTGATGGCAGGTGACCGGTTTGAACGCCACAGGCAAGCCTGGACCGCCGATGAAGCGATCAGACTGCGCACGCGTGCCGGCAAGGGCAAGGGATTGAAGGACATTGCCAGGGCCTTGAACCGCTGCGAGGAATCGACGAAAGATCTTGCCAAGCTGGGCAGCATCGCCATCGCCAGAATGCGGTAGCTGCACCGATCGGGCGCGGGGGAGGGGGCGATGCTGTTTGCCGGTTCGCCATTATGGCTTGATTTCATCCTGTTGCTTGCCATTGCCGTGGCCGCCTATGAAAGCGGGAGGCTGCTGGGTGTGCGGCTGTTGGGACGCGCGGCTGGGGAGGCGGATGAGGCCGAGGATGCCGCCGATGGCCATGCCCTGTCCGGTGTGTTCGGCCTGCTGGCGCTGCTGCTCGCCTTTTCCTTCGGTATGGCTCTCAACCGTTATGAGGAACGGCGCGAACTGGTTGTGGCCGAGGCCAATGCGTTGTCCACCTTTGCCAGCCGCGTGGAATTGCTGGCCGCAGAGGATCGCACCCCGGTGCGTGAACTGCTGGCGCAGTACGGTCGGTCGCGGCTGGCCTTTGGCGGGGCGACCAACGAAGCGGATGCCAATGCCGCCTATGCCGAGGCTGCGCGAATGCACGCCCGCATCGGCGATCTGGTCTATGCCTCGCTTGCCCGCACGCCGCCCGATCCGCGCGGGCCTTTGCTGATCCAGCCCTTCAATGAAGCGGGAGATATCGCCGCGGAACGCCTTGCCGCACGCGAGGCGCGCCTTCCCGAAGCCGTGCTGTTGCTCTTGTGCATCTTCGCCATCTGCGGCGCGGGTTTGCTGGGGTATAACCGCGCAGCCAGCCAGCGCACCCATCGCCCGGCCGCCTTGCTGTTCCTGACGCTGCTGGCCGTTGCCTTCGTCACCGTGCTTGACCTGGATCGCCCTCGCAGCGGCAGCATCCTCGTCCCGCAACAGGCGATGGAGCGGCAGGTGGCGGAGCTCGTCAGCTAGTGGCCCTGTCGCTGCCAGCTGAGGGTTGAACCGGCGGGCAAAGGCGCGCATGGCCGGGGCATGAGCGTGCCGCCCAAGAATTCCCGGACATTGCGCGACGAACATCCCGGCCTGCCCATGCCGCGCCGGGCCTTTGCCATCGTGGCGATCAGTTTCGGCACTGCACTGCTGGTGCTGGACGGGACGATTGCCAATGTGGCGCTGCCCACAATCGCGGCAGACCTTGGCGTGTCCAACGCGGCCGTTACCAATGTGGTGACGGTGTATCAGCTGGTGCTGGTGATGCTGCTGCTGCCGTTTTCCAGCCTGGGTGACAGGCTGGGCCACCGGCGGCTGTATCAGGCCGGGCAGGTGGTGTTCATGCTGGCATCGGCGGCGTGCTTCTTTGCGGCCAGCCTGCCGGTGCTGCTGGTGCTGCGGGCGTTGCAGGCGGTGGGCGCAGCCATGGCCTTGAGCGTTTCGGCGGGCATGATGCGGCAGATTTATCCTTCCGCACGCCTCGGCACGGGGTTGGGGGTGAACAGCGTGATAGTCGCCTCCTCCAGCGCGCTGGCGCCCACGCTGGGCGGGTGGATCGTGGGCCATGTGGATTGGCACTGGGTCTTTGTCGCCGCCGCGCCGCTGGCGGTCGTGTCGCTGCTGCTGGGGCAGGCGCTGCCCGATCCGGTGCGGCAGGATCGCAAGACCGACTGGACCAGTTCGGCATGGAGCGCGGCGACGATGCTCCTCATCATTGGCGGGCTGCAGGTGGGTACGCACGGCAATCCCGTTCTGGGCCTTGCGCTGGGGCTGGCGGGAGTCGCCTCGCTTCTGTCGCTGGTGCGGCGCGAACGGCGGCAGACGGCGCCCGTCCTGCCGGTGGATCTGCTGGCAAAGCCCGCCATCGGCCTGTCCGCTCTGGCAGGCATGGCCAGCTTCATCGCAGCCGGGATGCTGATGCTCAGCCTGCCTTTCCGGCTGCAAGTGGGAATGGGCCTCAATCCGGAAACGGTGGGGATGCTGCTGCTCCCCTTTCCGCTCACCATGCTGGTCGTCTCGCCGCTGTCAGGCTGGCTGAGCGACCGGATCGCGGCGACCAAGCTGGGGGTGACGGGGATGGGCATCGCGATTGTGGGCCTCTTGCTGATGGCAACAATGCCCGATGACGCAAGCCATGCCGGCATCGCGGCGCGGCTTTCCTTCACCGCGCTGGGCTTCGGCCTGTTCTTTGCGCCCAATACGCGCCTGCTGATCGGCCGTTCCCCGCGTGACCGGGCAGCGGCGGCGGGGGGCCTGCAATCCACGGCGCGCCTGCTGGGGCAGACGCTGGCCGCGGTGGTGGTGGGGATATTGCTGGCCGGCGACATGGGGATGGGGCCGGTGCCGATGCTGCTCGCCTGCGCGCTGGCGGTGGTGGCGGCACTGTGCAGCCTGACGCGGTATCGGCTGCGGGATGCGGGTTAGCGCACCCAGTCCAGCCCCATTTCCTCGTATATCTCGCGCCTGTCGGCCCAGTTTTCGTCCACCTTTACGTGGAGGTAGAGGTGAACTGGCACGCCGAGAATGGCGGACAATTCAGTTCGCGCCGCTTCGCCAATGGCTTTCAGGCGGCTGCCGCCCTTGCCCAGCACGATGCCCTTCTGGCTGTCGCGCGCGATCACGATCTGCTGGTGGATTTCCACGCTGCCATCGCGGCGCTGCTCGTATTTCTCGTGCCGCACCGCGCTGTCATAGGGCAATTCCTCGTGCAGCTGCTTGTAAAGCTGTTCGCGCGTGACTTCGGCGGCCAGCAGACGTTCCGATGCGTCAGAGACCTGATCTTCGGGGTAATGCCAGGGGCCATCGGGCATCAGCTGTGCCAGATGCGCCTTCAGTTCGGGAACGCCGTCGCCCGTCAGCGCCGAGACAAAGAACACCTCGGCAAAATCGACCAGCGCGGAAAACTCCTGCGCCAGTTCGAGCAGTTTCTCCTTCGCGCTCACATCTACCTTGTTGAGCACGAGGATCTTGCGTTCGGGCCGGTCTTTCAGCGCGCCCAGCAGCGGCATCAATTCGTGCCGGCGTTGTTTCACCGGATCGACCACCAACAGCACCGCATCGGCCGCCTGCGCGCCTTCCCATGCAGCGTTGACCATGGCGCGGTCGAGCCGCCGTTTGGGCTCGAAAATGCCGGGCGTATCGACCAGGATGATCTGCGCCGCGCCTTCCAGGGCAATGCCCATCAGCCGGGCGCGCGTGGTCTGCGCCTTGGCCGATGTGATCGCCACCTTCTGCCCCACCAGCTGGTTCACCAGCGTGGATTTGCCCGCATTGGGCGCGCCGATCACGGCGACAAGACCGCATTTGGTTTCGCCATCGGGGGAAGTCATCCAAATTTCTCCATGAAAAGCCGCGCGGCCTCGGCCTCGGCCTCGCGCTTGCTGCTGGCAATGGCATCCACCGCGCCGACATTGTGAACGGTGACGCGCACGGTAAAGCGCGCCGCGTGATCGGGGCCGGATCGGCCGATAACTTCATATTGCGGCGGGCGGCGCTGGTTGCCGGCGGCCCATTCCTGCAACGCGCTCTTGGGATGCTTGGAACGGCCCGCATGGCCTTCCACCGCATCCGCCCAGAACTGGCGAACCCGTTCGCGCGTGGCGTCAAACCCGTTTTCCAGAAAGCTGGCGCCCAGCAGCGCCTCCATGATGTCGCCCAGCACATTGTCGCTGTCCGCTGCGCCATCGTCGCGCGCCTGCTTGCCCAGCCGCAAATGCTCGCGCACGCCGATTGCGCGGGCGATGTCGGCGCAGGACTGGCGGCTGACCAGCGCGTTCAACCGCTGTGCCAGCGATCCTTCCTGCCCGGTGGAATGGTGATAGAGCCAATCTGCAATCACGAGGCCCAGAACCCGATCGCCCAGAAACTCCAGCCGCTCGTAATCGCGCGCATCGCCGGTGCTGCCATGGGTTAGCGCTTCGAACCAGATGGCTTCGTTGCGAATGGCAAAGCCAAGCCCTTCCAGCCATGTGCGCGTCGCGGGGTCGAGCTTGCTCATATACCCCGGAACAGGCGGTTCCAGCGCGCGGCGGTGAACCAGGTCCACGGCTTCACCCATTCGGCATTGCCATCGGTGGACCAGTACATGAAGCTGGCGCGGGCCACGACATTGTCCTCAGGCACAAGGCCGATGCCGCGTTGCGCTTCGGCCGGGAAGCGGCTGTCGAGCGAGTTGTCGCGGTTGTCACCCATCATGAACAGATGGCCTTCGGGTATGGTGATGGGCGGGGTAACATCCTGCGGCTCCAACCCGAAATCGAGCACATTGTAGCTGACCCCGCCGGGCAGCGTCTCGCGGAATTGCGGATAGCGGCAGGCATAGCTGCCATCGGGCAATTGCTCCGTGAACCGCACGCGGGCGCAGCGGCCATCGGGGCGGATCGGCAGGACGAAATCCTCGACCTGCTCAAACCCCACCGGATTGCCGTTGATATGCACCACGCCGTTGACCATCTGCACCGTCTCGCCCGGCAGGCCGATCACGCGCTTGATGTAATCGGTGCCGTCGATAGGGTGTTCAAAAATCACCACATCGCCGCGTTCGGGTGTGCTGGCAAAGATCCGGCCGGGTATCAGCGGCGCGTTGAACGGCAGCGAGCGGCTGGAATAGCCATAGGGCCATTTGGCGGCAAACAGGTAATCCCCGACCAACAGGCGCGGCATCATGCTTTCGCTGGGGATGTTGAAGCTGGTGAACACGAAACTGCGGAAAATCAGCACGATGATGATGAGTTTCACGCAGAACCACAGGAAGCTGCCTTCCTCCTTCACCGGCTTTTCCGGTATGGCGGATGCGGCGGCGGGTGCGGGGCTTGCGCCGGGTTCTTCGATTTCGCGGATATGGTCGTTCATGAGCCAAGGGTCTTGTTGGCAGGCGCTGCCAAGGTCAAGAAAAATGGCGACGGAGGCCTTGCTTTGATCGACCAGCGGTCTAGCCCTGTTGCACTGCAACAGGCAAGGGAATCGGAATAATGGCGACATCGCGCAAAACTGCCTGGGAAAAGCTGGAAGGCCTGCCGCGCCCTTCGCTGGCACAATTGTTTGCCGCCGATCCGGCACGGGTGGAGAAAATGTCGGCCCGGCTGGAAGTTGGCGAAGGCGGGGTGCTGTTCGACTGGTCGAAAACGCATCTGTCCGACGACCTCATCGCCGCTTTCGAGGAGCTGGCCGCGGCAAGCGATTTTGCCGAAATGCGCCGCCGCCTGTTTGCCGGCGAAGTGGTCAACCCCAGCGAGAACCGCGCCGCTGAACACACAGCGCTGCGTGGCGTGGGCAAGGAGGCGAGCGTGGAGGAAGCCGGCGCGCTGCTTGCCCGGATGCGGTTGCTGGTCGATGCCATTCACGAAGGCGCGCTGGGCGAAGTGCGGCACCTCATCCATATCGGGATTGGCGGCAGCGCGCTGGGCCCGGCCTTGGCGGTGGATGCGCTGGCGCGCGATCTGGCGCTGGTTGATGTCCATGTCGTCTCGAATATTGACGGGGTGGCGCTGGAAGCGGCGTTCTCCGCCTGCGATCCGGCCACCACGCTGATTGCGGTGGCGAGCAAGACCTTCACCACGATCGAGACGATGACCAATGCTGCCAGCGCCTTGAAATGGCTGGCGGATAATGGCGTGGCCGATCCGCTGGGGCGGGTGATTGCGCTGACCGCTTATCCCGAAAAGGCGGTGGAATGGGGCGTGGATGAAACGCGCATCCTGCCTTTCGCCGAGTCGGTCGGCGGGCGCTATTCGCTGTGGTCGAGCATCGGATTTCCCGTTGCGCTGGCGATCGGATCGGAAGATTTCGCCGCCATGCTGGGTGGCGCGGCGGCGATGGATGTGCATTTCCGCGATGCGGAGGGGCGGGCGAACCTGCCGCTGCTCGCCGCCTTTGCCGACCAGTACTACACGCGGCTGCGCGCCTGCCAGACGCGGGCGGTGTTCTGTTATGACGAGCGGCTGGGCCTGCTGCCCGATTACCTCCAGCAACTGGAAATGGAATCGAACGGCAAGAGCGTGACGGCGAGCGGCGATCCGGTGGATTTCCCCACCGCGCCGATCACCTGGGGCGGGGTGGGCACCGATGCGCAGCACGCGGTGTTTCAACTGCTGCATCAGGGGACCAATCTGGTTCCGGTGGACTTTATCGCCAGCATCGCGCCCGGAGACGATCTCGACCCCGCGCATCACCGCATCCTGCTGATGAACTGCTTTGCGCAAGGCGCGGCGCTGATGGCTGGGCGGGCGAGCGCGGATGGCGCGCGCAATTATCCGGGCGACCGGCCATCTGCCACGATCCTGTGCGACGATCTGGACCCGGCCACGCTGGGCGCGCTGATCGCGTTTCACGAACACCGCACCTTTGCCAATGCGGTGCTGATGGGGATCAATCCGTTCGACCAGTTCGGCGTGGAACTGGGCAAGGATATTGCCCGCCAGATCGAAAAGGGCGGGGCGGATTTCGATCCCAGCACAGCCGCATTGCTCGCCGCAGCGGGGCTGGACTGAACGCGACCTAAAGGAACCTGGCGCGACAGAGCGCTGCCGAAGGGGCCTTACGGTTGGCAAGCGCGGGCCAAGTGGGCATATGCGCGAGCAGCCAACGGGAGACAGCGTGCCAATGTCCGATTTTGACTATGACCTGTTCGTGATCGGCGCAGGTTCGGGCGGGGTGCGCGCCGCGCGCATTTCGGCCAGTCACGGCGCGCGCGTGGCCGTGGCGGAGGAGCACCGCGTGGGCGGCACCTGTGTCATCCGCGGCTGCGTGCCCAAGAAGATGCTCGTCTATGGCTCGATGTTTGCCGAGGAGCTGGGCCATGCCGGCAATTACGGCTGGACCATCGAAGGCGCGCGGTTCGACTGGCCGACTTTGCGCGATTTCGTGAACCGCGATGTCGACCGGCTGGAAGGGCTGTATGGCAAGACGCTGGAAAGCCACGGGGTCGAGGTCTTTGCCGAGCGGGCGACCATCGCCGGGCCGAACACCGTGCGCCTGGCCAGCGGGCGCGAGATTACCGCCGCGCATATCCTGATCGCAGTCGGCGCCTGGCCGATGATGCCCGATTTTCCGGGCGTGGAACACTGCATCACCTCCAACGAAATGTTCCATCTGGACCAGCAGCCGGGGCGCCTGATGGTGGTGGGCGGCGGCTATATCGCCATGGAGTTTGCCGGCATTTTCAACGCGCTGGGCAGCGAAGTGTCTGTCGTGAACCGGACAGACCGGATCCTGCGTTCCTATGACGCGCAGGTGGTGGAGCGGGCGCTGCACATCATGATGGGGCGCGGCATCACCTTTCACATGAACCGGCTGGTGCAATCGGTCACACGCGATGAGGAGGCCGGCTGCCTGCTGGTCGATCTGGGCGATACCGATCCGATTCCCGTCGATCAGGTGCTGATCGCAGCGGGCCGCGTGCCCAATTCGTCCGGTCTTGGCCTTGAGAATGCCGGAGTCGAATTGACGGATAATGGCGCGATCAAGGTGGACGCACACAGCCGCACCACCTGTCCCACCATCTATGCTGTGGGCGATGTAACCGACCGCGTGCAGCTCACCCCGGTGGCGATCCGCGAAGGCCATGCCTTTGCCGACAGCGTCTTTGGCGGCAATCCGCGCACCGTGGGCTATGCCAATATCCCCAGCGCCGTATTCACCCAGCCGCCGCTGGCAGGTGTGGGGCTGACCGAGGAGCAGGCGCGGCAGACCTATGGCAGCGTGAAGGTCTATTCTTCGGACTTCCGGCCGATGAAGAACATCTTCTCGCCCCATGCCGAGCGGGGCCTCTACAAGATGATTGTGGAGGAAACGTCCGAGAAGATCCTGGGCATTCACATGATCGGGCCGGAAGCGCCCGAAATCCTGCAGGTGGCCGCCATCGCACTGACGGCAGGACTTACCAAGCAGGCGTTCGACGATACCGTGGCCCTGCACCCCAGCATGGCCGAGGAGCTGGTTTTGCTGAAATAGGCTGGCGTTTAGCGCGCCAGTTCTTCATCCAGAAACGCACCCACTTCGGCAAGGTCGACCTGCTTGTCGACAAAGGCTTCGCCAATTCCGCGCAGCAGGATGAAGGGCAGGGTGCCCGCGTCCATCTTCTTGTCGTGCAGCATATGGGCAACCAGATCCGCCCCCCGGCACGACAGATCGAGAGAGGCGATTTCGGTGGTCAGCAGCGCGTTTCCGATTGCTGCGCAAATGCGTGCGGCATCATCCTGAGATATATAGCCTTTCCGGGCAGAAAATCGCGCCGCCAGCACCATTCCCAGCGCCACTGCCTCCCCGTGCAGCAGGCGCTCGGAAAAGCCGGTTTCGGCTTCCAGCGCATGGCCGAATGTGTGCCCCAGATTGAGCAGCGCGCGCGTGCCGGTCGTCTCGCGTTCGTCCTGCGCCACGATGCGCGCCTTGGCTGCCACCGATTGGTCCACCGCATATTCCTGCGCTTCCCGGTCGCCCGCCACAACTCGGGCGCCGTTTTCCTCGCACCAGGCGAAAAAGGCCGGATCGCCCAGAATGCCGTATTTGATGACTTCGGCATAGCCGGCACCCATTTCGCGCGAGGGCAGCGTTGCCAGCGCATCCAGATCGGCCAGCACCAGCGAGGGCTGATGAAAAGCGCCAACCAGATTTTTACCGGCCTTTGTGTTGATCGCGGTCTTGCCGCCGACGCTGGAATCCACCTGCGCCAGCAAGGTTGTCGGCAATTGGATAAACCCGCAGCCGCGCTTCAGGATGGCCGCGGCAAAACCGGTGAGATCGCCGATCACCCCGCCGCCCAGCGCCAGGATGTGATCGCCGCGCTCCACTTCCTCGGCCAGCAGCCAGTCCACCACCTGTTCGAGCATCTGCCAGCTCTTGGTCGCCTCGCCCGGTTCCAGCACCAGAAAGTGCGGATCGAACCCCGCTGCTGTGAGCGAAGCGGAAACCGCCTCCTGCCAAGAGGCGGCGACATTGGCATCGGTGATGATCGGCACCGCCTTCTTGCGCAGCAGCGGACCGCATTGCGCCGCCACATCCTCCAGCAGTCCGGGGCCCACGCGCACTTCATATGATCGCCCGGCCAGTTCCACGCGGGTTACAGACATTGTTCGAGAGCCTCCAGAATGCGGTTGACGGTGGCATTGTGCGGGCCGGCATCGCTCATCACCTTGATGGACGCCTTGGCATAGAACGGCTCGCGTTCGGCTTTCATGCGGGTCACGATTTCGCGCACATTGCCGCCGCGCAGCAAAGGGCGCTTGCTGTTGCGGCCAACGCGTTCGACCAGCGTGTCGGCATCGCTGTCCAGCCAGATGGGGATGCCCCTGGCGCGAATCAGTTCCGCGGTTTCGGGCTGCACGAAAGCGCCGCCGCCCGTAGCGATCACGCTGGGGCCGGATTCCAGCAGGCGCGCGATCACGCGGCGTTCCCCGTCGCGGAAATGGTCTTCGCCAAACTGGTCGAAAATGTCGGTGATCGGCATCTTGGCCGCTTCGACAATGGCATCATCGGCATCGGCAAAGGGCAGTTTCAGCACGGCGGCCAGCTTGCGCCCGATGGTGGATTTGCCCACGCCCATCATCCCCACCAGCACGATCGGCCGGTGCAGCCGCGCCTTCAGGTCCGCGATTCGTGCAGGTGCCTGCGGGTCACCGCCGGGCCTGCGGCGACCATTGGCCGAAGGAGATTGCGTGTTGTTCATTGCCGCCGGGGCTATAGTTGCGCTAACCCGCCTGCGCAAATCGGCAAATCGGCAAACCGGCCCCTGGGGCCGCGCGTAAGCAGAGGAAGTGGTGGCTAAACGCCGGAAGGGTATCGTGGTGTTTCTTGGCTTGATCGTGCTGGCCGTTCTGGCGCTGGCCTGGATGGATGGCGGCGTGGAGCAGCAGCGGCTGATCGAGGTTCCTGCCAACCTGCCTGTTTCGGGCGGGGAGCCGCAGGCATGAGGGCTGCGCTGCTTCTGGGTGCCGGCGCGCTTGCGCTCACCTCCACGCTGGCGCTGGCGCAGCCACAGGATCTGCTGCCCGATATCTTCAACGATCCGCCGGCCGAAGCGCCCGCGCCGCGCCCGCAGCCACGCCCGCAGCAAACCGCAGCGCCCGCTGCGCCTGCGCCGCAGGTGACGCGCGGGGCAACGCCGCCCGCCGCATCCTCCACCAGCGCGCCGGTGGTGCAACCGCTTCCGTCTGCCCCCTCAGCGGGCGCATCCGCTCCGCCGCTGCCCGGTCTGCCCGCCAATTTCCCCTCTCTGGCCGAGCTGGAGCAGATGGAAGCGAGCGAGATCAACGAACTGCTGGGCCTGCGACCCAAATTCGACGTGCCGCCCGCTGCCCGCCGATCGATGGACCGGGTGGGCGTGATCGCCAGCAGCGAGGGTGGTTTCCCCTATCCCTCGCTCGCCCGCCAGCCTGCCGCGCTGGTGCGTGCCGCGCTGGAGGGAACGCGCGGGCCGATGGTCTCGCGCTGGGGCCATATCCTTGTGCGCCGGGCACTCGCCAGCCGGCTGGATGCGCCCGCTGGGATGAGCCCGGTGGAATTTGCCGCACTTCGCGCGTCCGTGCTCAACCGCATGGGCGAGGCGCGCGTGGCGGTGGAATTGCTGCAGGACGTGGACGGCAGTAATTACGATGCCGCGATGCTGGCGGCAGCCAGCGATGCCTATCTGGCGACGGGCGACCTGCTGGGCCTCTGCCCGCTGGCGCGGCTGCATCCCCAATTGCGCGAGGATGGCGAATGGGTGCTGACGCAGGCGATCTGCGATTCTTTCCTGGGTGAAACTCGCTCTGCCGAACGGCGGCTGGCCCGTGCGCTGGGAACCGGGCAGGCACCGGAAATCGATGTGCGTCTGGCGCAGCGCTTTGCGGGCGCGGCTGGCGATGCAGGCCGCGCGGTAAATATCGAATGGACAGGCGTTGACGAACTCACCCCGTGGCGGCTGTCGCTGGCGCGGGCGCTGGGGGTGGACATTCCTGATGCCCTGCGCAGCGCGGCCCCGCGCCGGTTCGATTATGCCGATGTGCTTATTCCCGCCGTGCCGCTGGGCCAGCGTCTGCGCGCGGCAGAGCGGGCCGGGCGCGCGGGGGTGCTCTCCGCGCAGGCGATGGTGGATCTCTATTCGCTGGCCTATGCCAACGAGGCGCTGGACGAAGCCACCCGCAATCTGGCCGCGCAGTTGCGCCAGGCCTATGTCGCGGCGGAGCCGGTCGATCGTGTTGCGGCGATGCAGGCGCTGTGGGGCGAGGATATGTCCTATGGCCGGCAGGTGCTTACGGCATTCGCCGCCGCGCGTCTCCCGGCCAGCAATGCGCTGGCCGACAATGCAGGGCCGCTTATCGCGGCGATGCTGGCGGCGGGGCTGGATGCCAATGCCATGCGCTGGCGCAGCGTCGTTGCGACAGGCAGCGAAGGCTGGGCGCTGCTGGCGCTGGCCGATCCGGCTGGCGGCACTGTTTCAGGCGGAGATTTTGGCAGCTTTGTCAGCGATGATGACAGCGAAGGGAGCCGCAAAAGCGCCTTCCTGCTCGCCGGGCTTGCGGGGCTGGGCCGTATGGACGCGGCCGAGGTGCAAAACCGCGCTGCCGATCTGGGCATCGACCTTGCGCGCGAAAGCGTGTGGAGCCAGCGCATCAGCCAGGCCGCGCGGGTGGGCAATCCCACGCTGGTCGCGCTGCTGGCCGGTGTGGGGATGCAGGGCGATGGGTGGAACCGCATGACCGCGCGGCATCTGTATCATATTGTCCGCTCGCTCAACGCCGTGGGACTTTCTGCCGAAGCGCGCATGATCGCCGCCGAGGCAGTGGCGCGCGGCTGAGGGAGCGGGGCGATCAGCGCCGCAATCGAGACCTTCCTTGCCATGCTCGCCGTCGAACGCGGCGCAGCGGCCAACACGCTGGCGGCCTATCGCCGCGATCTGGAAGGGGCAGAAGATGCGCTGGGCGATCTGGCGCTGGCGAGCCGAGAGGATCTGGCGCGGCTGGGCCAGCACTGGGCCGGTCTTGCCGCGTCCAGCGTGGCGCGCAAGGCGTCAGCGCTTCGCCAGTTCTACGGCTTCCTGCTGGATGAAGGGCTGCGGCGGGATGATCCCTCTACCGCTTTGCCGCGCCCGGCCACGCGCCGCCCGCTGCCCAAAATCCTCTCCCATTCCGAGGTGGAGGCGCTGTTCCAGCAGGCCGAAGCGGAGGCGCAAAGCGGCCGGGCCGAAGGGGTGCGCAATCTGGCGCTGCTCGAACTGCTTTACGGATCGGGCCTGCGCGCCACCGAACTTGTCGCGCTGCCAATGGCAGCGGTGCCGCGTGACGCACCCTTTCTGACAGTGACGGGAAAGGGATCGGCACAGCGTATGGTGCCCATTTCGCGCCGGGCCAAGGCTGCGCTGGCGAAATGGCTGGAGGTAAGGGGGCTGGAGGTGCGCGCATCCGATTCGCCCTTCCTGTTCCCGTCGCGCACGCGCCACATCAGCCGCATCCGCCTGTATCAGCTGGTAAAGGAGCTGGCCGCGCGTGCCGGGATCGATCCGGCGAAGATCAGCCCGCACGTCCTGCGTCACGCCTTCGCCACGCATCTGCTCGAAGGCGGGGCGGATCTGCGCGTGTTGCAAACGCTGCTGGGCCACGCCGACATCGCCACTACGCAAATCTATACCCATGTCGATGCCGCACGGTTGGTCGAGCTGGTAAATGCGCGGCATCCTCTTGCAGGGCGAACGCAGGGAGGTTAGCGCATCGGCCCATGATCTCTTATCTCGAATTCGAAAAGCCCGTCGCTGCCATCGACGCCAAGATTGCCGAATTGCGCGCTGCGGCGGGCGAAGACGGCGATGTCGATATCTCGCGCGAACTGGCGCGGCTGGAAAGGAAGAGCGCGGAACTGCTTGCGCAGGCCTACTCCTCGCTGACCCCGTGGCAGAAGACGCAGGTGGCGCGTCACCCCGCGCGCCCGCATTTCCGCGATTATGTGGCGCATATGTTCAGCGACTTCATGCCGCTGGGCGGGGACCGTCTGTATGGCGATGATCTGGCAATCATGGGCGGGCTTGCCACGCTGGATGGCCGCCGCGTGATGCTGATCGGCCATGAAAAAGGCCACGACACCGAAAGCCGCATCCGCCACAATTTCGGCATGGGCAAGCCCGAGGGCTACCGCAAGGCGATCCGCCTGATGGAAATGGCCGACCGGTTCGGCCTGCCGGTGGTGACGCTGGTCGACACCTCGGGCGCCTTTCCCGGAATCGAGGCAGAGGAGCGCGGCCAGGCCGAAGCCATCGCCCGCAGCACCGAAGCCTGCCTGGCGCTGGGCGTGCCGATGGTGGCCGCGATCGTGGGAGAGGGCGGATCGGGCGGCGCGGTGGCACTGGCGAGTGCAGAACGCGTTTTGATGTTCGAACACGCGGTCTATTCGGTGATTTCGCCCGAAGGCTGCGCCTCGATATTGTGGCGCACTGCGGAAAAGGCCCCGCAGGCGGCCGAAGCCATGAAGATGACCGCGCAGGATCTGCTCGACCTCGGCGTGATCGACCGCATCGTGCCCGAACCGATGGGGGGTGCGCATCGCGATCCCGAAGGTGCCTGTGCCGCGCTTGCCGCCGCTCTGGGTGAAGAACTGGATGCACTGGCACGGCGCGACGGTGCATCGCTGCGCCGCACGCGCGAGGAACGGTTCCTTGCCATTGGCGAAGGGCTGGCGCGCTAAGGGCCTGTTGGCAAAGGAACCAATTGACGTTCTGGCAGTTGCTTTCATCGGCTGATCTGGCAATTTCACCGCCAGAATACCGGCCCAATGGGGAACTTGCCATGACAACTCTTTCGCGCACCGCCTCTTTTGCTCGGGCAGCCCTTTGCGGGGCCGCATCGCTTGCATTGGCCGCCTGCGCCACGGTTCCCGGCGCCAATGTCGCGCCCGGATCGCCCATCACCCAGGCCGAAGCGCAACTGGGCGCGCAGTATCATCCGCAATTCGTGGCCGAATTCGGCGGCGAAATGACCGGCCCCTATGCCGATTATGTGCGCGGCGTGGGGCAGGGCATTGCCGTGCAATCGGGCCTTGCCACGACGCCGAGCGCGTTTCAGGTGACCTTGCTCAATTCCTCGGTCAACAACGCCTTCGCGGTGCCCGGCGGCTATGTCTATGTCACGCGCCAGCTTGTGGGCCTGATGAACAACGAGGCCGAACTGGCCGCCGTGCTGGGGCATGAAGTGGGCCATGTCGCCGCGCGCCATTCGGCCCGCCGGCAGGCCGCCGCGCAGCGCAACCAGCTGGGCGGCGTTGGCATTGCCATCCTGTCCAGCGTGCTGCTGGGGGGCAACAATCCGCTGGGCCAGCAGATTTCGCAGGCGGCGCTGCAAGGCTCGCAGTTGCTCACCTTGTCCTATTCGCGCGCGCAGGAGATCGAGGCGGACAATCTGGGCGTGCAGTATCTGAGCCGCGCCGGATACGATCCGCGCGCCATGGCCAGCCTGCTTCAGAGCCTCGCGGCGCAGAATTCACTCGATTCGCAATTGCAGGGACGCGGCGATGCGACAATTCCCGCCTGGGCCTCCACCCACCCCGATCCTGCCAGCCGCGTGCAAAACGCGCTGACGCAGGCAGGCAATGGCACCGGCGTGACCAATCGTGAAACCTTCCTTCGCCGCGTCGATGGCCTGATGTATGGCGATGATCCGGCGCAGGGCGTGATTGAAGGGAATGATTTCATCCATCCCGAATTGCGCCTGCGCTTTTCCGCCCCGCAGGGCTTCTACATGGTCAACGGCACGCGCGCGGTGTCGATCAATGGCGATGCAGGCCGCGCGCAGCTGACCACCGCCGCGTTTGACGGCAATCTGGAAACCTATGTCCGCGCCGCCTTCCGCGCGCTGGGCGGCCAACAGCAGCAGCTTGCGCCCGACAGCATCCAGCGCGCGACGGTGAACGGCATTCCCGCCATGTTCGGCGGTGCGCGCGTGAATAACGGGCAGCAGCAGGTGGATGTCACCGTGTTTGCCTATGACTTCGGCAACCGGCAGGCCTTCCATTTTGCCGCGATTACCCCGGCTGGACAGGCGGGCGTGTTCAACACGATGTATAATTCGATGCGACGCATTACCACGGCAGAGGCGGCACAGGTGGTGCCGCGCGCAATCGATGTGGTGACAGCATCGCGCACCGATACGGTGCAGACGCTGGCCCGGCGCATGGCCTATACCGATGCGCAGGAAGCGCGCTTCCGCGTGCTCAACGGCCTTTCAGGCAATGCGCAGGTGGTGCCCGGTCAGCAATACAAGATCGTTGTGCGCGCCAATTGATCGAAGGCGCCGGCGTAACGGCTAATGAAAAGGGGCGGCAGGTTTCCCCGCCGCCCCATTCTTTGCCTATTTAGGCCCGTAGCGATTACGAGTTGGCCGACTCGAGCTCGTCCGAAACCGAATTGAAGGTGTTGTTCAGGTTGCCGCCCAGGCTGTTCAGGGCAGCGATCGCGGCAACGGCGATCAGGGCAGCGATCAGGCCATATTCGATGGCGGTGGCGCCGGCTTCGTCGCGCAGCATGTTCTTGAAGAAGGTCATGTCAGTCTCCTGGTTTTCGTAGTCTTCGGTACCCGATCCGATCAGTTCCCCGTCCGGATGTGTTCTTGTCTAAAGTCAAGAAGTTGAAAAAGTCCTAAACCTTAGCTTGCATTTTCGACTGCAGTTTCGATCCTGTTGAACATCGAGTCGGCCTCTCCGGCAAAAAGCCGAAGGCCACCGACCATGGCGATCACGATCAATCCCGCGATCAGGCCGTATTCAATTGCGGTGGCGCCCTGTTCGTCGCGCAGCATGACGTTGACACTTGCAAACATGGCGTCGAGCTTTCGATACGTTCTGATAGGCGGGATTCTCGCATCCAATCCCTAACGAAGAGTTGACAGGAGACTTCGGGTTGGAAGAAAATCCGACATGGATACCGGTGGTTGCGCTGGCATTGCGCGATGCCAGCGCTCGTGTGTTGTTGCAGCAGCGCCTTCCTCACAAACATCATGGTGGCCTTTGGGAATTTCCCGGCGGCAAGGTGGAATCTGCGGAAAATCCGCGATTTGCGCTAGTTCGGGAGATCGCGGAGGAGCTTGGTATCCGGATTGAAACCACGAAGCTGTCACCCCTGTTTCTGGCCGATGAAGCAGGTGTCGAGGCCGGGCCTGCGGGGGTTGTATTGCTTCTTTACACTTGCCGCGAATGGCGCGGCGCCATTGCCGGGCGCGACGGGCAGCAATGGGGCTGGTTCACGCTGGACGAGGCTGCGGGCCTTCCCTTGGCGCCGATGGACGGCGATCTGCTTTCACGGCTGAAAATTCTTGATGCGGTTGCCGGTCAATAGGCTTGCCAAGCTGAAAAAGCCCCCCTATGTGGCGCCCTCCAATGCGCGCCCGTAGCTCAGCTGGATAGAGCACCAGACTACGAATCTGGGGGTCAGAGGTTCGAATCCTTTCGGGCGCGCCACCACAACACCCGTCCCTGCAAGGGGCGGGTTTTGTGTTTGTGGGTCACGCAAGATTTGAACTTCGGACTCGGAGGCGCGCCAGCGCCGGAGAGGGGGCGGCCGCAGGCCGGCCCAATCCTTTCGGGCGCGCCACCACGACAGCCCGTCTCCGCAAGGAGGCGGGCTGTTGTGCGTTCAAGGGGCCGGGAACTCTTGACGAAAATGTCGGTTGATCGGGCAAAGCCAAGGAGACATTCTTGTGAGCAAGATCGACATTTTTGCCCGCCTCAAGGAAGATCACGACAAGCACCGCGCGCTTTTTCAGCGGCTGGAGCACACGCATGGCGAGAGCGAGGAGCGGCGCGAACTGTTCGAACAGCTGACCATTGAACTGAAAGCGCACGCGGCTGCCGAGGAGCAGGCGCTGTATTCCACGATGATGCGCAAGCCCGCGACCACGGACGAGACACGCCATTCGGTGGCCGAGCATCACGAGATCGAGGAAATGCTGAACGATCTGGCGGCAACCAGCATGGCGACCGGCGCGTGGCTGACCAAGTTCCGCCAGCTCCGGCATGATTACCTGCATCATATCGAGGAAGAGGAGGAGGACCACTTCCCCGGCTTTGCCAAGCACCTGACCACCGAGGACGAACAGCATATCCGCGCCGTGTTTGACCGGCGCAAGCGGGCGGAAAAGGCTGACGCGTCCGTCACACCGGAAAAGAAGGAAGACGCCAAGCAGTAGGCCGCGGTTACGGGGGGCACCGTGGATCAGGACACCGATTCGCTCTCTGCCGAACCGGGCGTGTGGCGCTATGCCCGCGCCCGGCGCGCGCGCTTGCTGATCGATGGCGAGGAATATTTCGCCACCATGCAGCAGGCGATGCTGAAAGCGCGCCAGCGCATCCTGATGATCGGCTGGGATTTCGACACCCGGATCCACCTCGCCCAAGGGCGGCGCTGGTGGCACAAGGGGCGCAAGGCGCAATATCCCCGCCGCCTGGGCAGTTTCATCGTCTGGCTGGCGCGTCACAATCCGGGCCTAGAAATCCGTATCCTGAAATGGAGCATCGGCGCGCTGCAATTCCTGACGCGCGGCTCGATGCTGCTCGATCTGGTGCGGTGGGTGCCGCACCGCCGCATCGATTTCAAATTCGATACCGCGCACCCGCCGGGATGCAGCCACCACCAGAAGATCGTGGTGATGGATGAAACCTTTGCCGTGTGCGGCGGGATCGACATGACGCAGGGGCGCTGGGACACGCGCGAACACCGTGCGGATGATCCGCGCCGCACCGCGCCCGGCGGCAAGGCCTATGGCCCCTGGCACGATGCCGCGTTGATGATGGAAGGCGAGGTGGCGGTGGCGCTGGCCGATCTAGGGCACACGCGGTGGGAACACGCCGGAGGCAAGCCGCTTCCCCGCTGCACGGCACCGGAACAATCCTGCTGGCCCGACGGGGTGGAGCCCCATTTCAAGGATGTCGAAATTGGCATTGCCCGCAGCCGCGCCGAACACGCAGGCCTTGCTGCCGTGAGCGAGGTGGAGGAGCTCTTCCGCCGCCATATCGCCCGCGCCCGCCGCTTCATTTATGCCGAGAACCAGTATTTCGCCAGCCGCGCCATTTGCGAAGCACTTGCCAGGCGGCTGGCCGAACCCGATCCGCCGGAAATCGTGATCGTTCACCCGGCAAGCGCCGATGGCTGGCTGGAATGTCTGGCGATGGATACTGCCCGCACCACGCTGGTGGAGGCGATCCGCGAACTGGACGGGAATGACCGCTTTCACATCTACGCGCCCTATGCGGATGAGACGCCGATCTATGTCCATGCCAAGCTGATGATCGTGGATGATGAGGTGCTGCGGGTTGGCTCGGCCAATTTCAACAACCGCTCGATGGGGCTGGACAGCGAATGCGATGTGTTCATCGACGCGCGCCGTCCCGGCAACGGCCATGCTGCGCCTGCCATCCGCGATTTGCGCCTGTCACTGCTGGGCGAACATTGCGGCATTACGCCCGATGAAGTGGCGCAGCTGGAGGAAAAGGCGGGCTCCATGGCGGCGATGATCGCGCTGCTGGGCGGGCGCGAGGGGTGTCGCCTCAGGCCGTTCCATCCCCCCGCCAACGGTGATTTGGAGGAGGCGCTGGCAACGATGCAGTTGCTCGATCCCGAATCGCCGGAGGAGATGTTCGCATTATCGTCAGGCAGGAATGGTCTTTTGCGTCCGGGCAGCCTATTGGCGAGAGCCAGAAACAGGCTGGCGCGCAGGCGGGCGGCCAAAAGACGACGGGATAACTGACTATGGGTTGCGGGCACGGTGCTGACCATGAACACGAGGAAATGGACGAGCGCGGCAAGTTGATCGTGCCTGATCATGTGCAGGATGCGATCCGCACGCTGATCCGCTGGTCGGGCGATGACCCAACGCGCGAAGGGCTGCTCGACACGCCGGCCCGCGTGGCGCGGGCATGGCGCGAATATTGCCAGGGTTATGGCGAAGACCCCGCCGTGCACCTGTCCCGCGTGTTCGAGGAAGTGGGCGGGTATGACGAGATCGTGGTTCTGAAGGACATTCCTTTCCAAAGCCATTGCGAGCACCACATGGCCCCGATCATCGGCAAGGCGGCGATAGCCTATCTGCCCACCAACCGCGTGGTCGGCATTTCCAAGCTGGCGCGCGTGCTGCACGGCTATGCCCGGCGCCTGCAAATCCAGGAACGGCTGACGGCGGAAGTGGCCGAATGCATCTGGAATCACCTCGAACCGCGCGGCGTGGCGGTGGTGATCGAGGCAAGCCATGCCTGCATGACCGCGCGCGGCGTGCGCACGCCGGGCGTCAACATGGTGACCAGCCGGGTGATGGGCCTGTTCCGCCGCGACGACAAGAGCCGGGGCGAAGTGCTCAAGCTGATGGGTTATTGATCCGCCTTTGCGGGTATTTCGGGGTTTGAAAGAGACGACATGACGGCTTTGTATGTGCGCGGGGGACGGCCTCTGCGTGGGCGAATTGATCCTTCGGCCAACAAGAACGCGGTGCTGCCCGTGCTGTGCGCCACGCTGCTGACCGATGCGCCAATTACCTTGCGCAATGTGCCCGAAATCACGGATGTCACCCGCATCCACGATTTCTTTGCCGAACTGGGCAGCACGGTGGCCTGGGACAAGTCGGCCAAGGTGCTGGAAATCGACCATTCGACAATCCGCCCCGGTGCCCGCGCCACCCTGCCACAGGCGATGCGCGCCAGCATCATGATGATTCCCGGCCTGCTTGCTCGCCTCGGCGAAGCGCGGCTGGAAAACGAGGTGAAGGGCTGCACGCTGGGCGCGCGCGAGATCGACCCGCACGTGGCCGTATTCAAGGCTTTCGGCGCGGAGATTTCGAACGAGGAACGCAATATCGTCTTTCGCAAGAAGGGGCGCGGCGAGGGGACGCGGATGTGGCTGGAATATGCCAGCGTCACCACCACGGAAAACTTCATCATCAGCGCGCTGACCGCCAACGGCACCAGCCAGATCGTCAACGCTGCGTGCGAACCGCACGTGCAGGAAATGTGCGCTTTTCTGGAAGCGATGGGCGCGCGCATTCGCGGCAAGGGCACCAGCATGGTATCGGTCGATGGCGGGGTGGAACTGCACGGCGCGGATTACACCTTTGTGGAAGATTTCCACGAGGTGGCGACCTTCCTCGCGCTGGCGGCGGTAACCGGCGGCGATATCTCGGTGCGCAATTCGCAGCCCGAAAACTTCATGCTGATCGACCGGACATTCGAGAAGTTCGGGGCAGAGGTGGAGCACAAGGACGGCTGGTCGCGCCTGCAGGCGCCTGAACAACTGGTGGTGCAAGCCAATTTCACCAGCCACCTGATTACCAAGGTGGAGGCCGCACCATGGCCCTATATCCCGGCCGATCTGCTGCCCATCTTCATCGCGCTGGGCGTGAAGGCACGCGGCCAGACGATGTTCTGGAACAAGGTATATGAAGGCGGCCTAACCTGGCACACCGAACTCAGCCTGTTCGGCGCGCACACGCTGCTGTGCGATCCGCACCGCCTGATCACCTTTGGCGGCGACCGGCTGGTGCCCGCCACGGTGACCAGCCCCTACATCATCCGTGTGGCGATTGCCCTCTTGATGGTGGCGGCGAGTATTGAGGGCGAATCAACCATTCTGGACGCCGACCCCATCCGCCGCGCGCATCCCAATTTCGTGCCCAATATCGATTCGCTGGGCGTGAATGTGGAATGGGGCGCGTGACGCCTGCATCGCTCCTGCTGCCGACATATGCGGATATGCTGTCCGCGCTGGCAGCTTGGCTGGACAAGGCGGAACGGGAAGTTGGGCCGGATCAGGCCGATGCGCTGATGCGCGCGCGGCTGGCGCCCGATATGTTCCCCTTGGCAACGCAGGTGCGCTTTGCCTGTGTGCAGGCGCTGGAAGGCGTGCATCGTCTGGCGCGGCAGGATTTTCCGCCCCTTGTGCAGGCACTGCTCGATGAAGGGCGTGGTGCATCCGATAATCCGGGCACCATCAGCGAGGCCCGCGCGCGCATCGCGCAAACACGGGATCTGGCCGCCAAGGCGGCGGCGGACATCCCCGCCGAAACCGATCCGCAGGCCCCGCTTGAACATAGGCTGCCGATAGGAATCGTGTTTGATCTGACGGTGGAGCAATATGTCCGCGACTGGGCGCTGCCGCAGTTCTACTTTCACCTGATGGCCGCCTATGCCATCCTGCGCGCGGCGGGGGTGCCGCTGGGCAAGGCGGATTATGTGCAGCATATGTTTGCCTATGTTCGCCCCGGAACAATGCCGCCTGCCGGGTGAAGGGCGGATATGAAAAAGGGCGGCGCGATGGCCGCCCTTTTCCTGAAAACGCAGGGGATCAAGCCTTACAGCTGGCCCAGCATATGTTCGGCGCTCGACACCTTGAATTCGCCCGGGCCTTCCACGTTCACTTCTTCCACCACGCCGTCATTGACGATGATCGAATAACGCTGCGACCGCTTGCCCATGCCAAAGCCCGAAAAGTCGGCATCAAGGCCCAGCGCGGAGGCGAAATCGGCATTGCCATCGGCCAGCATGGTGATGTCATCCGAACCGCCCGACTTGTTCCATGCGCCCAGCACAAAGGCATCGTTCACCGCGGTGCAGGCGATTTCGTCCACGCCCTTGGCCTTCAGTTCGGCTGCCTTTTCGACATAGCCCGGCAGGTGCTTGGCCGAACAGGTGGGGGTAAAGGCACCCGGCACCGCGAAGAGCGCCACCTTCTTGCCGGCGAAATATTCGGCGCTGCTGACCTTTTCCGGCCCGTCTGGGGTGACTTTCACCAGCGTTACGTCGGGAAGCTTGTCGCCTTTTGCAATCGTCATCTGGGGTATCCTCCTTGGCCCTGTTGCTGGCAGAGATAAGGCTTGCTGGCCTTTGTGCAAGGAGGATGGCGGGCTTGTCGCATCGCCTTGTGCGCTCTATGTGCAATCGGCATTAGCGCGTTGCATGGAGCCCCGGCGACGCTTCACCCCCCTCATGACAGGAGAAGTGTGCGTGGCAACTCTGGCTGCTCAGCCCGATTACATCATCAAGGATCTCTCGCTCGCCGAATTCGGCCGGGACGAGATCAACATTGCCGAAACCGAAATGCCGGGCCTGATGGCCCTGCGCGAGGAATTCGGCGCGGCAAAGCCCCTGCGCGGCGCGCGCATCACCGGCAGCCTTCACATGACGATCCAGACCGCGGTGCTGATCGAAACGCTGGTGGAATTGGGCGCGGATGTGCGCTGGGCCACCTGCAATATCTTCTCCACGCAGGATCACGCTGCCGCCGCCATTGCCGCGCGCGGCATTCCCGTCTTCGCGGTGAAGGGCGAAAGTCTCGCCGAATACTGGGATTATGTGGGCCGCATCTTCGACTGGGGCGAGGAAGACACCTGCAACATGATCCTCGACGATGGCGGCGATGCCACCATGTTCGCCCTGTGGGGTGCACGCGTGGAGGCGGGCGAGGACCTGTTCGAGCCGAGCAATGCCGAGGAAATCGAATTTGTCCGCGCGCTGAGGGAATTTCTGGCGAAGAAGCCGGGCTACCTCACGCAGACGGTGAAGAACATTCGCGGCGTGTCCGAAGAAACCACCACGGGCGTCCACCGCCTTTACCAGATCGCCAAGAACGGCAAGCTGCCTTTCCCCGCGATCAATGTGAACGACAGCGTCACCAAATCGAAGTTCGACAACCTCTATGGCTGCAAGGAATCGCTGGTGGACGCCATCCGCCGTGCGACCGATGTGATGCTGGCGGGCAAGGTTGCCTGCGTGGCCGGCTTTGGCGATGTCGGCAAGGGCAGTGCGGATTCGCTGCGCCAGGGCGGCGCGCGCGTGATGGTGACCGAAATCGACCCGATCTGCGCACTTCAGGCCGCGATGGAAGGTTATGAAGTCGTCACGATGGAAGAAGCGGTGAAGCGCTGCGACATCTTCGTGACCGCCACCGGCAACGAGGACGTGATCACCGCCGAACACATGATGGCGATGAAGCCGATGAGCATTGTGTGCAATATCGGCCACTTCGACAGCGAAATCCAGATTTCGGCCCTGTCCAACTATACCTGGAAGGAAATCAAGCCGGGCACCGATCTGGTCACTTTCCCCGATGGCAAGAGCATCATCATCCTGGCGCAGGGCCGGCTGGTGAATCTGGGCTGTGCCACCGGCCACCCCAGCTTCGTGATGAGCTGTTCCTTCACCAACCAGGTGTTGGCGCAGATCGAATTGTGGCAGCGCGGGCATGATTATTCCAAGGAAGTGCACATCCTGCCCAAGCATCTGGATGAAAAGGTCGCCGCGCTGCATCTGGAAAAGCTGGGCGTGCAACTCACCAAGCTGACCAAGAAGCAGGCCGATTATATCGGCGTGCCCTTGTCCGGCCCGTTCAAGCCCGACCATTACCGTTACTGATCGCAATTGATGCGATTTGGCGGGCGTTTCCCCGATTTGCGGGGGAACGCCCGCTTCGTTTCGTGCAGCGCTGTTGCATCCCCGGCGCGGGCCTCATAGCTGTGATCACATGGAATTGAGCCCATCCGCAATGGCGCTGCTTGGCCTGCTTCTGGCAGGCTGGACGTTTGGCGCGGTGTGGGTGGTGGTCGCGGCGCAGAAACGCGCGCGGGCCGCGCGTTCGGCGCGCGTTACCGCGCGGCGGTTGGCGCGCATGATCGACGATTGCCCCGCCATTCCCCTGATCGTGCGCGGCGACGGGCGGCTGGAGGGGCCGGACCGGCTGGCCGCTTGGCTGGGCATGGCGAAAATGCCGGGCTTTCTGTCCGAACTGGGCGGGGAAGATGCCGGCCTGTCCCCCATAGATCTGGCGGATCTGCGCGAAGCGGTGCGCCGCACACAGAAAACCGCAACGCCATTCCAGCTTGTCCTTACCCCGCAAGGTTCCACCAAGAGCCTGGCAATCCGCGGCCATCAGGCCGATCCTGCCGTGGCCGCACCCGGAACCGCGCTGTTGTGGTGGTTCGACTTTTCCGAAAGCCAGGGCGAACTGGCGCGGCTGCGGGCCGAGGCCGCGCGCGCGCGCAATGATTTTGCGGCGCTGGTTGGCCTGATCGAAGCAGCGCCCATGCCGATGTGGTTCCGTGGCCCCGACATGACGTTGCGGCTGGTCAACAGCGCTTATGTCAAGGCGGTGGAGGCCACCGATGCACAAAGCGTGGTCGACAACCAGATCGAACTGATCGAGCCTCTGGATGGCCTCTCCGCCGCGCAGATTGCCCGCCAGTCGCGCGAACGGAACCTGCCAGTCGAGCGGATCGTGCAGGCCACGATCGGCAACCAGCGCCGCGCCTTGCGCGTGTCCGATCTGCCGTTGGGCGATGAAGGCGTGGCCGGCTATGCCATCGATATCGAGGAGATGGAGGAGCAGGCCCGCGCTTTCCGCGCCTTCCGCGAGGCGCAGCGGTCCATGCTCGATCAGCTTTCGGTGGGTGTCGCGCAGTTCGATGCCGACAAACGGCTCACCTTCATCAACCAGCCATTCATGCGCATTTTCGCACTGCCGGTATCAGTGCAGCTCGACCCACCCGATTTCGACCGCTTTCTGGATCTGGCGCGGGACAAGGCGCGTCTGCCCGAAATGCGCGACTTTCCGGCCTTCCGGCGCGAACTCGCCAGCTGGTTCCGCGCCGATGCGCCCAGCGAACAGGCCTGGACTCTGTCCGACAACACGCATCTGCGCATCGTGGCGCAGCCCATGCCCGATGGGGGGCTTGTTCTGGTGGCGGAGGACCGTTCGGAACAGCTGGCCCTTTCGGCTACGCGCGACACGCTGCTGCGCACCCGCACCGCAACTTTCGACAGCCTGTTCGAATCGCTGGCCGTGTTTGCGCCCGATGGCCGCATCCAGCTGTGGAACCGCCGCTTCCCGGAGATTTGGGGGATCGAGCCGGAATTCATGGACAGCCACCCGCATATCGATGTGCTGCTCGACCGGATCACGCAGGTGCTGGCGCGCCCAGGGCAACGCGCGGCGATTGGCGAAGTGGTGCGCGCCGCCACGCTCGATCGCAAGCAGCGCGGCGGGCGTGTGCTGTTGTCCGATGGGCGCACGCTGGAATTTGCGGGCGTCCCGCTGCCCGATGGCAACGGCCTGCTCACCGTGCTCGACGTGACCGATTCGACCAAGGCCGAGGCCGCGCTGCGCGAGCGCAACATCGCGCTGGAAGAAGCCGACGCGGTGAAAACGCGGTTCCTTGCCAATATGAGTTACGAATTCCGCACGCCGCTCACCTCGATCGGTGGCTTTGCCGAATTGCTGGAATCGGGCGTGGCGGGGGAATTGAGCGCGCAGGCGAAGGATTATGTTGCCGCAATCCTTGCCTCGGTCGAACGGCTGACATCGCAGATCGAGAGTGTGCTTGATCTGACGCAGAGCGAAGCGGGCCTTCTTCCCATGGCGCTGGAAGAGGTGGATGTCCTCAGCTTCGTGACGGGCATTGTGCGCGAGCGGGAGGACGCCATCGAGGCGCGCGACATTGCTCTCGACCTGCGCGGGGACAAGGGGTCGGGCAAGATCCAGGCCGATCGCCGCCAGCTGGGCCGCGCCATCGGCAATATCCTCGACAATGCGATTGCCGCCGTGCCGGAAAAATCCGGACGCATTCTGGTGATGCTGGCGCGGCGCAAGAACGGCGTGCGCATTGTCATCTCGGATAACGGACCAGGGATGCGCCCCGGCGAACTGGCGCGCGCGCTGGAAGGCTATGGGCTGGCGCGTGATGGCAGCGGCAAGGAAAAGCGCGGGCTTGGCCTGCCGCTGTCGCGCCAGCTTATCGAGGCGCATGGCGGCAGGCTGGATATCCAAAGCGAGAAGGGCGCGGGCACGACCGTGACCATCAGCCTGCCGTGACGGTGGATCTGCCCGATCTGGCCGCGATGCAGGATTTTGGAGCGCGGATTGCGTCCCGCCTGCGTGCGGGCGATGTGGTGGCGCTCAGGGGCGGGCTGGGCGTCGGCAAGACCACGCTTTCGCGCGCGATCCTGGCGGCGCTGGGGCACGAAGGGGATGTGCCGTCTCCGACTTTCACCATCATCGAGGTGTACGATGCGCCTGCGATGCACCTGCCGGTGGTTCATGCGGATTTCTACCGGCTGGATGACCCTTCGGAGGCGGCTGAGCTGGGGCTCGACGATTACCGCGAGGGCGCCGTCCTGCTCGCCGAATGGCCCGATCACGCGGGCGGCTTCGAGCAGGATCCGGGCTGCCTGTCGATCACGCTGGAAATCCACGGTGCCGGCAGGCGGGCGATTGTCGAAGGGGGGGCGGATTGGCTAGGGCGGATGCCATGAGCGCACAATTGCCCGATGGCATCGATTCCTTTCTTGCAGCCGCCGGCTGGGGCGGGGCGGATGCAGAGCCCTTGCCCGGCGATGCCAGTTTCCGCCGCTATTTCCGCATTCGCCGCGCAGGCCGCGCCACCGCCATGCTGATGCACGCGCCGCCGCCGCACGAAGACCCCGGCCCGTTCCTCCATGTTGGCGGCTGGCTGCTGGAGCAGGGGATGCGCGCGCCTGCCATCCTTGCGACCGATCTGGAAAGTGGCCTCGTGCTGATCGAGGATTTCGGCCACAACCGGATGCGCGATTGGCTCGATTGGAACCCGGCGGATGAGGAGGCAACCTACCGCGCCGCGATCGACACGCTGCTGGCGCTGCGCCGCTCCCCGCCCGGCCCGTTTCCGCCCTATGACGAGCCGACCTATCTGCGCGAGGCGGCGCTGTTTTTTCAGTGGTTCTGTCCCGTTGCCGGCCTGGAGGTGGACGAGGAGGGTTTCCTTGCTGCGTGGAGCGAGGCGCTGGGCCCTGTCCTTATGCGGCAATATCCCGGTGTCTGCGTGCTGCGCGATTACCATGCGGAAAACATCATGTTGCTGGAACCGGAAAGGGCGGGCGGCGCGCAGGGGATCATCGATTTTCAGGACGCGCTGGTGGGCCACCCGGCCTATGATCTGGTCTCGCTGCTGCAGGACGCGCGGCGCGATGTCTCCCCGCAGCTCGAACAGGCGATGCTGGCATATTACCTCGCCCATGCCGATGCAGGGGAGGAATTCCTGGCCGATTACGCGGTGCTGGGTGCGCAGCGCAACGCGAAGATCGTGGGCATTTTCACGCGGTTGTGGCGGCGTGACAGCAAGCCGCGCTATCTGTCGCTGATCCCGCGCGTGTGGGACGCGCTGGAACGCGATCTGGCGCATCCTGCACTCGCCCCGGTGGCGCGGTGGTTCGATGCCAATGTGCCCGCCGACTGGCGCGCGCGGCGCGGCGACCTTACGCAATGACCCGTCTGGCATCGGACACCGCGATGGTGATGGCGGCCGGCCTTGGCAAACGGATGCGCCCGCTCACCGCCAGCCAGCCCAAGCCGATGGTGCGCGTGGCGGGAAAGCCGCTGATCGACCACGCGCTGGACAAGCTGGCCGAGGCCGGCGTCGCCCGCGCAGTGGTGAATGTGCATTACTTTGCCGACGTGCTGGAAGGCCATCTGGCCGAACGGCGCGTGCCCGCCATCTCCATTTCGGACGAGCGCGAGCAGCTGCTGGAGACCGGCGGCGGCATGGTGAAGGCGCAACACCTGCTGCCCGATCCGTTCTTCTGCCTCAACAGCGACAATCTGTGGCTGGACGGGCCGAAGAACGCCTTTCAGGACCTGTCCGAGCGGTGGGACGCGGAAAAGATGGATGCGCTTCTGCTGCTGGTCGCGCACAAGAAGGCGACCAATTTTGCGGGCAAGGGCGATTTCCACATGGATCCCTATGGCCGCCTCAGCCGCCGCAAGACGGGCAAGATCGCGCCCTATATTTTCACCGGCGTCCAGCTGGTGTCCAAACGCCTGCTGCGCGATGCACCGCATGGGGCGTTCTCCACCAATATCCTGTGGGACCGCGCAATGGCGGAAGGGCGGCTGTATGGCCTTGCCTTTACCGGGCGCTGGTTCGAAGTCGGCACGCCTGCTGCCATCCGGCCCACCGAACTGGCGCTGGCGGATAATTGCTAGGCGCTGATGGCAGGCGAGGCACCCCGCATCTATTCGATCGCCGCGCATCGCGGCTTTGCCGATGCGCTGGTGGCGGGGCTGGTGCCGCGCTATGCGGAAGCCGGCTTTGGCCTTGCCCGCCTTACGCTGCTGCTGCCCAGCACCCGTGCCAGGCGCACTCTGGAGGAGGCCTTCATCCGCCATTTCGGTGCGCAGGGGCAAAACGGCCTGCTGATGCCGCGCATGGCGGTGGTGGGTGATCTTGATCTGGATGAAGCCCTTGGCCCGCTGATCGACAATCTGGGCGCAGGTCTGGGCGTGCCACCCGCCGCCGATCCGACCGCGCGCTGGCTGACGCTGGCGCGTCTCCTGCGCGAGGAATTGGGCGCGGATGCTCCGGGAGATGCGGCGCTGCTGCGGCTTGCCTTCCAACTGGGGCAGACGATGGATCGCCTGCTGGTGGAGGAAGTCGCGCCCGAACGTCTGCTTGACCCCGCCACGCTGGGCTTGGCGGAGGATCTGGCGCAGCACTGGCTTGCCAGCCTGCGCATCTTCCTGCGCGTGCAGCACCGCTGGCGGGAGCATCTGGAAGCGAGCGGGCAGGTGGACGCGGCAACCCGGCGCAACCTCCTGTTTTCGCAAGCCGCGCGGCGCCTGCGCGCCAATCCGCCCGCAACACCGATCGTGGCGGCAGGCGTGACCAGCGCCGCGCCTGCACTCGCCCGCCTGCTGCGCGCGGTGGCCGATTTGCCGGGCGGGGCGGTGATCCTGCCCGATCTCGATCTGTCCATGCCCGATGCCGCATGGGACGAGCTGGGCAGCGCGGGAGCAGCTGAGGGCGAGGAGGGGCCGTTTGGCAAGGGCGATGCGCTGACGCATCCGCAATATCATCTCAAACTTCTGCTGGGGCGCATGGGCATTGCCCGCGCCGAGGTGCAGCCGTGGCACCGCGCGGGGCTGGGCAAGGGGCCGCCCGAACGCAGCCATGCGATTTCCAGCCTGTTCCTGCCCCCGCAGGCCAGCCGCGCCTGGGCCGACCTGTCTGCTGAAAAGCGCCGTCTTTCCGGTGTGCGGTTGATGGAAAGCGCGCATCCGGAGGAGGAGGCGCAGGCCATCGCCCTGCTGGTGCGCGAGGCGCTGGAGGAACCGGATAAACGCGTGGCGGTCGTCACCCCCGATCGCGGCCTCGCCGCGCGCGTGGTGCAGCATTTGCGGCGCTGGCATATCGAGGCGGATGACAGCGCGGGCCGCCCCTTGCCGCAGACCGCCGCGGGGCGCGTCATCCTGCTGCTGGCCGAGGTGATGGCGGAAAATGCCGCCCCCGTGCCGCTGCTCGCCCTGCTCGGCCATCCGCTCGTGCGGCGCGGGGTTGCGCGCGAAGCGTGGCTGAAGGCCGTGCGCCGGTTGGAACGACGCCTGCGCGGCCCGCGCCCGTCGCCCGGCCTTGGCCCCTTGCGCGCCATCGCAGACGAGGCGGGCCTGCACGAGTGGTGGGGCGAGGTGGAGGCGATCCTTGCCCCATTATGTGATCGGGCGGGCAATCCGTCGGCAAGCCCGCTGCTGGCCGACCAGCTCGCCGTCTTGCAAAAGGCGGGCGAGGCGCTGTGCGGCGAGGATCTGTGGGCGCGCGAGGATGGCCGCGTGCTTTCGCGGATGTTCGAAAATCTGCGCCTGCACGCAGGCGAAGCGGGAACGCAGGTGGCGGCGGACCAGATAGGCAGAGTGCTGCGCGATGCGATGGAGCGCGAAGCGGTGCGCCCTCCCTATGGCGGGCATCCGCGCGTGGCCATTTATGGCCTGCTCGAAAGCCGGATGACGCGTGCCGATCTGGTGATCTGCGCCGGGCTGAACGAAGGGGTGTGGCCGCAGCCGCCGGGCAATGATCCGCTGCTTGCCCCGGCGATCCTGCGTGCGCTGGGTGTTCCGGGCGCGGATTTCCGCATCGGCCTTGCCGCGCATGATTTGGCGGGTGCCTTGGGCGCGCCGCAGGTTGTGCTGAGCCGGGCGCGGCGCGATGCGGGGGGGCCGGTGATTGCCTCGCGCTTCTGGCTGCGCGTCTGCGCACTGCTGGGCGACAATCTGCCGCGCGACATTGCCGCCGCGCCCGCGATCAGGATGGCCCGCGCGCTCGACGATGCGCCGCGCGTGCCTGCGCATCCGCGCCCTTCACCGCGCCCCAGTGCCGATCAGCGGCGACGCGGCGAAGTCAGCGTTACCACGCTCGACCGGCTGCGCAGCGATCCGTACCAGTTCTATGCGCAAAAGGTGCTGGGACTGTCCGAGCTGGAACTGCTCGACGCCGCGCCCACGCCCGCCTGGCAGGGCATTCTGGCCCACGCCATTCTGGAAGACTGGCACGAGAGCGGCGGCACTGCCGATCTGGCCGCCTTGGCTGAAATCCATCTGGAGGAAATGCGCGCCCACCCGCTGATGCGGGCACTGTGGAAACCGCGCCTTCTCAAAGCGCTCGAATGGGTCAAGCTGACGGTGGAGGCCGAACCTGCCCGCGTGCCGGTGGTGTGGGAGGAAAAGGGCCAGATCGACTGGCGCGGCATCACCATTACCGGCAAGGCCGACCGGATCGACCGGCTGGACGACGGCACGCTGGCCATTGTCGATTACAAGACCGGCGGGCCGCCTAACAAGAAGCAGGTGGAGGCGGGCTTTGCCATGCAACTGGGCACGCTGGCCCTGATGGCGGAGCGCGGCGCATGGCCCAAGGCGACCGGGCGCCCGGCGGTGTTCGAATACTGGTCGCTGGGCAAGCACAAGAACAGCCCCACGGGCTTTGGCTATGTGGAAGTGCCGTTGAAGGTTGGCGCTGCGAGAACAGGGCTGCTGCCCGAAGAATTTCTGCCCAAGGCCCGTGCCTTTCTGGATGACGCGATCGACCGGTGGATCCTCGGCGATGAAGGCTTCACCGCGCGCCTCAACCCCGATGCCAAGGTCTACAATTCCTTTGACCATCTGATGCGTCTGGAGGAATGGATGGGGCGCGAGGAGCCCGAGGGATGAGCGGCAAGTTGTTCCGCCTGCAGGATAACCAGCGCGACGCGGTGGATCCGCAGGACAGCGTGTGGCTGTCCGCCTCTGCCGGGACGGGCAAGACGCAGGTGCTGTCCGCCCGCGTGCTGCGCCTGCTTCTGCGGCCCGATGTGCGCCCCGATAACATCCTGTGCCTGACCTTCACCAAGGCAGGCGCCGCCGAAATGGCGACCCGCGTGAACGAGGTGCTGGCGCGCTGGGTGCGAATGGATGATGCCGAGCTGGCGGGCGAGCTCGACAAGATCGGCGCGGATATGGGGCCGGAGACAGTTTCCCGCGCCCGGACGCTGTTTGCCAGCGTGCTCGATTGCCCCGGCGGGGGCCTGCGGATCGACACGATCCACGCCTTTTCGCAATGGCTCCTGTCCGCCTTTCCGGCCGAGGCGGGGCTGGAAGCGGGTGCGCGGCCGATGGAGGACCGCGACCGCGATCTGCTGGCGCATAAGGTGCTCTCGCAACTGGTGGCCGATTGGCAGGAGGAGCACGACGGCGAAGCGATCGCGGCGCTGGAAATGCTGTCCGAACGGCTGTCCCCGGACGAAACGCGCAAATGGCTGGTGCAATGCGCCGCTGCCCCTGCGGCATGGCACGGCCCCGGCGCGTTTCAGCCGCCGATGCGCCCGCTGGTCCATGCGCGGCTGGGGCTGGCCGAGGGTGAGACGCGCGAGGGTGTCGCCGCGTGGTGCAGCGATGCGCAATTCGATTGTGCGGCACTGCGACAGATAGCCGACGCCTATCATGCGTGGGGCACGAACAACGCGCAGCCATATGTAAACGAGATCAACCGCTGGTTCAGCCTTGATGAGGCTGGGCGGCTGGATTGCCTGGCCAACCTGCGCAACAGGTTGTTCAACGCCGAAGGCCAGCTCAAATACGCCAAGAATATCGCAAAATTCGATCCCGACATCGGCGCAGCAGGCGATGACCTGCTGACCGGAATAGACGCTGTGCTTCAGCGCAAATGCCTGTTCGACCTTGCCGATCTGCTGGCACCCGCGCTCGATATCGGGCGGCGCTATGCGCTGGCCTGGGAGGAGGCGAAGCGCCGCGAGGGGCTGCTTGACTTCGATGATCTGATCCGGTCGGCTGCGGCCCTGCTGGGCCAGGCGGGCGTGGGCGATTGGATCCGCTACAAACTTGACCGGCGCTTCGACCATATCCTGATCGACGAGGCGCAGGACACCAACGAGGCGCAATGGTCGATCATCGACGCGCTGACAGGCGACTTCTTTGCCGGGCTGGGCCAGCGCGACGACAAGTTGCGCACGCTGTTCGTGGTGGGCGATTACAAGCAGGCGATCTTCGGCTTTCAGGGCACCAGCCCCGAAAACTTCGCGGCCGCGCGCGACCGATACCGCCGGCAACTGGCCGAGCGGGTGGATAATGTGGCGGCGATGCGCGCCAATGTCGCCGCGCGCGAACTGGTCGAATTGCCGCTGGGCCGATCCTACCGCACCGCGCAGGACGTGCTCGATTTCGTGGACCGGGCGGTGGAGGCGATCGGGCCGGATGCGCTGGGGCTGACCGATGACTACGAACCGCATAGGGGGGATGCGGCGCGTCCGGGCCTCGTGCGCCTGTGGCAGCCCGTGCGTGCCACCGACAGCGACGAAGAGGGTGAAGGGGGCGAGGAGGGCGGCGATGCCGATCCCTGGCTCTCCGCACCTGAACGGCGCATGGCGGGCAAGATCGCTGCGCAGATCAGGGACTGGATGGATCACGGCTTTCCGCTGGTGAAAGGCGGGGCGCGCAATGCCGGGCCGGGCGATGTGATGGTGCTGGTGCGCAAAAGGCGCGAACTGGCGGGCCTCATCGTGGCGCGTCTGCACGCGGCGGGGGTTCCGGTGGCAGGGGTTGACCGGCTGCGGCTGGGCGCACCGCTGGCGGTGAAGGATCTGATGGCGGCTTTGCGTTTTGCTGTGCAGCCGGGCGATGATCTCAGCCTTGCCGCGCTGCTTGTCTCCCCCATTTTCGGCTGGAGACAGGAGGAATTGCTGCAGCATGGCTATCGCGGCAAAATCGGCCTGTGGGAGCATTTGCTCAAAAGCGATGCCCCGCGCGTGCGCGCGGCGGTGGAGATGTTGCTGGCCTTGCTGGCCCGCGCCGATTTTGAACCGCCGCAGGCCTTGCTTCACTGGATGCTGATCGGCCCATGGCGCGCGCGGGCGAAACTGACCGCACGGCTGGGCCGCGATGCGAACGATCCGATCGACGAATTGCTCAACGCCGCACACGCCTTTGCCGCAGCGCACGTGCCCAGCCTGCAAGGGTTCATCCACTGGTTCGATGCGGGCGCGGGCGAGCTGAAGCGCGAATCGGGTGAAGGCAGCGGCGCGCGGCAGGTGCGGGTGATGACGGTGCACGGCTCCAAGGGGTTGCAGGCGCCGATCGTGATCCTAGCCGATGCCACCGGCGATCCCCACAGGCCCGCCGTCAGCGCCAGCGAATTGCCGGGCGATGCAGGCCTTGGGCAGGTGGCGATGCCGCTGCCGCCGCTTGCCAAGGACATGAAGACCCCGGCGATTGCCGAAGCCGATGCCCAGGCGCAGGCCGAGAATCTGGCGGAGCATTGGCGCCTGCTTTACGTGGCGATGACCCGTGCAGAGGAGGCGCTGTTCATTGGCGGAGCGCTGGGGAAGAAGGAGAAGGAGGCCAAGCCCGACAGCTGGTATGCGCGCCTTGCCCCGCTGTTTCCCGAAATGCCCGAACACGATGCCATCTGGGGCGGGCGGCAGGATTGGGGATCGCTTCCCGAGCCGATCCTGAAAGTGCCTCAGGACGACCAAGGTGCACGGATCGAACTGCCCGGCTGGGCGCTGACACCTGTCGGCCCTGAACCGCGCCCGCCGCGCCCGCTCGCGCCATCTGCGGCCGGGCAGGAGCAGGGGGCCGATCCGCCGCTGCCGCCGGAAGTGGCGGCACTGGCGGCGCGGCGCGGCGTGCTGATGCACAAGCTGATCGAGCGGCTGCCCGATATCGCACCGGCGGATCGGGAAAAGCTGGGCAGCGCATGGCTGGCCCGGCTGGCTGCGGATCTGCCGGAAGCGGAGCGGACGGATATGCTCGCCCGATCCATCGCGGTTATTGCGCATCCGGATTGGGCGGAGCTGTTCGGCCCATCCGCGCTGGCCGAAGTTCCGCTGGCTGCAACGGTGGGCGGGCAGGTGATCGCGGGTACGGCCGACCGCCTGCTGGTGGAGGAGCACCGCGTATTGGTGGCCGATTTCAAGACCGCGCGCCGTCCGCCCGCTTCGCTCGACCAGATGCAGCAGGCGACGGTCCGGCAGATGGCTGCCTATGTTGCGGCGCTTGAAGTTATATTTCCGGGCAAGGCTGTGGAAGCGGCGGTGCTTTACACACAGACCCCGCAACTCATTGCCATTCCTTCAGAAATTTTGGCCGCGCACAAACCCGCCTTGGGGTCGGCAGAGTAAAGCTATGGCAGGGCCGTATTGCCCTTGGCTGCGCTGTGCCTAGATAGACGCCAATATCCGATTCAAGGAGTTTTCCGATGGCCACCAAGACCATTACCGATGCCAGTTTCCAGGCCGATGTGCTCAATTCCGATACCCCGGTATTGGTCGATTTCTGGGCCGACTGGTGCGGCCCATGCAAGATGATCGCGCCGGCGCTGGAAGAAATCAGCGAGGAACTGGCCGGCAAGGTGACCATCGCCAAGATGGACATCATGGAAAACACCGAGATTCCCGGCCAGATCGGCGTGCAGTCGATCCCGCTGCTGGTGCTGTTCAAGAATGGCGAACCGGTGGCGCACAAGCTGGGCGCTGCTCCCAAGAGCCAGCTCAAGGGCTGGATCGAAAGCGTCCTTTAAAGTCCGGCTATCCGCGCCGCCATCCCTTCCCACAGGGCAGGGCTGGCGGCGCCGATCAGCCCGCCGTGGGTGTCGCCGTCCACGCGGTAAGGTGATCCATCGGGACGCGCGGCCATGCCGCCTGCCTCGTTCAGCCAGAGCACGCCTGCCGCATGGTCCCACGCCAGCGTGCGTTCGAACAGCGAAACGTCGTTTTCGCCAAGGGCAAGGCGCGGATATTGCTCCGCCGCGCAATAGGGCACATCGACCAGCCGGTAATGCGGGGCGATGTGTTCCATTACCGCTGCGCGCTTGGTCATGTCCATGAACAGCAGCGATATGGCAGCGACCGGCTGCGCTTCGCCCGTGTGCCGCGCTGTCACGCGCTGCCCATCCACAAACGCGCCAGCGCCGCGATGCGCCGCGCAGAAACGCTGCGACAGGCAGTCGTAGATCCAGCCCGATTGCGTGAAGCCGCCTGATGCGCGCGCGATCAAAATGCCGAAAGGCGGCTTGCCGATGGCGAAATTGCGCGTGCCGTCCAGCGGGTCGATTATCCAGCAATCGCCCGAAAGACGCGCCAGCACGCCCGCATCGGTATGGGCCGCTTCTTCCCCCACAATGGCAATTGCGGAATCGAAACGCGCCAGCCCTTCGGCCAGCAGGGCTTCGGCCTCGCGGTCGGCCACGGTGACGGGATCGTCGATGCCCCCATCTTTGGCCTTGTCCTCGACTTCGCCCTTCGCCAGATTGCGGTAACGCGGCAGAATGGCCTTTTCCGCCACGCCGCGCATCAGCGCCAGCATCTCGCGGTCGAGAATGCTCAAGACCGGTAATCCGCGTTGATGGCGATGTAACCGTGCGTCAAATCGCAGGTCCACACCGTGGCGCGGCCCATGCCGAGGCCCAGATCAACATCGATGTCGATCTCGCGGCCCGCCAGATGCGCCGCCACGGGTGCTTCGTCATAATCGGCCAGCGGCAGGCCGTCGCGCGCCGCCCACACGCCGCCAAAGGCGATGGAGAGGCGATCCCGGTCCGCGGGTTGCCCCGCCTTGCCCACCGCCATCACCACGCGGCCCCAATTGGCATCGCCCCCCGCAATCGCGGTCTTGACCAAGGGCGAATTGGCAATGGCGAGGCCAATGATCCGCGCGCTTTCGTCGCTCACCGCGCCGGTGACGTTCACCGCGATGAATTTCTGTGCCCCTTCGCCGTCACGCACCACCAGATGCGCAAGCTGGCGGCACATATCCTCCATCGCCGCCATGAAAGCGTCCGCCCCCGGATCCTCGAAGCTGGAGATAAGCGGATTGCCCGCCTTGCCGGTGGCGAAGGCCAGCACCGTGTCGCTGGTGGAGGTGTCGCTGTCCACCGTGATGCAGCTGAATGTGCGCTGGTTCGCGCCCGAAAGGCAGGCTTGCAGGAAATCGGGCGCCACGGCGGCATCGGTAAAGATATAGCCCAGCATGGTGGCCATATCGGGTGCGATCATGCCGCTGCCCTTGATGATGCCGTTCAGCGTCACCCGCGTTTCACCCAGCATGGCCGAGACGGTCACGCCCTTGGCAAAGGTATCGGTGGTGGCGATGGCAAGCGCGGCTTCTTCCCACGAACAGGGCGGGGCGGTGAGCGCGGCGGCCACCCCTTCGCGCGCCTTGTCGCGTGGCAGGGGCACGCCGATCACGCCGGTGGAGGAAACAAATACCTCGTGCGGTGCGCAGCCCAGATGCGCGGCCACCTGCTGCATGATCTGCTCCACCGCTTCGCGCCCGCGATAGCCGGTGAAGGCGTTGGAATTGCCGGCATTGACCACCAGCGCGCGCCCGCTGCCCTGCGCCGCGCTTTGGCGACCCAGCTCAACCTCGGTCGAACAGCAGACATTCTTCGTGAACACGCCCGCCGCCACCGTGCCGGGGGCCAATTCCACATAGGTCAGATCCGCCCGGTCCCAGTTCTTGTACCGCGCCCGCGCCACGCGCAGCGTGACCCCGGCAATCGGCGGCATTTCGGGAAAGGGCAGGGCGAGAGGCGAGCGTTCGAGGTCCATGGAGCCCGCGCATAAGCCCTAAGTCTGATGCAAACAATCACCCATCATTCAGCACAAAGTAACGCGGCCAAAGTAGACACCGGCAGATAGATCGCTATTTGAAAGCCACGATGCTTCGCCAATTGCTCACCCTGCTGGCCGTTTTGACCGGGCTGACCACTGCGGTCGCGCCGGCTCACGCCATGAATCCAGGTGTGCAGGCGGTGGCCGTAGCGCAGGATGCCGCGGCCACTCCGGTGCAGGCGGAAGCGGTGGTTCTGGCAGAGAAGGCCGCGCGCCAGCGTGTGGCCGCACCGCAGGCGGATCGCGCCGCGCAAGGCCCAATCTTTCAGCCTGCCCCCGCCGTCATGCTCAAGGCAGACCGTGCGCGCGAATAGCGCGACGCAGCTTTTTCCCTTTCGCTGATTTTGCGTGGCCGCCGCCCCTGGCTGGCCGCAACCCTTATACAGAACAGGATAGCCCCCATGTGGCAGAAACTCGCCAAATCCCTCTTTGGCTCGGCCAATGACCGTTATGTGAAGTCGCTCGACAAGATCGTGGCGCGGATCAACGCGCTGGAACCGCAGCTTGCCGATTTTTCCGATGATGAGCTGAAAGCGCAGACCGCCAAGTTCCGTCTCAAGCTGGCCGAAGGCAAGACGCTGGATGATCTGCTGCCCGAAGCCTTTGCAACGGTGCGCGAAGCCTCGCGGCGCGTGCTGGGGATGCGGCATTTCGACACGCAGCTGGTGGGCGGCATCGTGCTCCACCGCGGTGAAATTGCCGAAATGAAGACGGGTGAAGGCAAGACGCTGGTGGCGACGCTGGCGACCTACCTCAACGCGATCGAAGGCAAGGGCGTGCACGTGGTGACGGTGAACGATTACCTCGCCCGGCGCGACGCGGAATGGATGGGCCAGTTGCACCGCTGGCTGGGCCTGACCGTGGGCGTGATCGTGCCCAATATGGCCGAGCATGAACGCCGCGCGGCCTACGCCGCCGACATTACCTATGCCACCAACAACGAACTCGGCTTTGATTACCTGCGCGACAATATGAAGCAGGATCGCAGCCAGATGGTGCAGCGGCCCTTCAACTTCGCCATTGTCGACGAAGTGGATTCGATCCTGATCGACGAGGCGCGCACCCCGCTGATCATTTCCGGCCCCACCGAAGACAAGAGCGATCTCTATGTCTCTATCGACGCGGTGGTGAAGGGGCTGGAGGAGCACTATTACGAAAAGGACGAAAAGGCCCGCAATGTCCAGTTGACCGAGGAAGGCGTGGAGGAGGTCGAACGCCGCCTGATCGCCGCGGGGCTGCTCGCGTCCGAAAATCTGTATGACGTGGAAAACACGCTGGTCGTGCATCACCTCGATCAGGCGATGCGCGCGGTCATCATGTTCAAGCGCGATACCGATTACATCGTCAAGGATGACAAGGTCATCATCATCGACGAGTTCACGGGGCGCATGATGGATGGCCGCCGCTGGTCGAACGGCCTGCATCAGGCGGTGGAAGCCAAGGAAGGCGTGCCGATCCAGCCGGAAAACCAGACGCTGGCCTCGATCACCTTCCAGAATTACTTCCGGATGTATCCCAAGCTGTCGGGGATGACCGGCACGGCCAGCACCGAAAGCGCCGAGTTCTGGGATATCTACAAGCTCAATGTGGTGGAAATCCCCACCAACAAGCCGGTTGCCCGCGTGGACGAGCAGGACGAATTCTACAAGAATACCGCCGACAAGTTCCAGGCGATTGCCAAGGCGATCAAGGAAAAGAACGAGATCGGCCAGCCGGTGCTGGTGGGCACCGTCTCGATCGAAAAGTCCGAGCTGCTCAGCGAATATCTCAACAAGGAAGGTGTGAAGCACGCCGTCCTCAACGCCCGTATGCACGAACAGGAAGCCTATATCGTGGCGCAGGCCGGCCGCATCGGCGCGGTCACCATCGCCACCAACATGGCCGGGCGCGGCACCGACATCCAGCTGGGCGGCAATGTCGAATTCCGCATCGAGGAGGAGCTGCGCGACCTGCCCGAGGGGCCGGAGCGTGATGCCGCCATCGAACGCATCAAGGCCGAAGTGGCCGAAGAAAAGGCGCGCGTGCTGGAAGCGGGCGGCCTGTTCGTGCTGGGCACCGAACGGCACGAAAGTCGCCGCATCGACAACCAGTTGCGCGGCCGTTCGGGCCGTCAGGGCGACCCCGGGCTCTCGCGCTTCTATTTGTGTCTTGAGGATGATCTGCTGCGCATCTTCGGCCCCGACACGCTGTTTGCCAAGATGATGAATTCCAATCTGGAAGATGGCGAGGCGATCGGTTCCAAATGGCTGTCGAAAGCCATCGAGACCGCGCAGAAGAAGGTCGAGGCACGCAATTACGAAATGCGCAAGCAGGTCGTGCAGTTCGACGACGTGATGAACGACCAGCGCAAGGTGATCTACGAACAGCGCGCCGAGATAATGGACGCCGATACGGTGGATGATGTTGTGGCATCCATGCGCACCGATGCCATCAGCGCCATCGTGGCGGCAAGCTGCCCGCCCGGTTCCTATCCGGAACAATGGGACATCGCCGGCTTGAAGGCGAAGCTTGCCGAAGTGACTGGGCTGGAACCGCCGATTGACGACTGGTTGCAGGAAGACGCGGTCGAACCCGACATGATCGACGAGCGCATACAGGAACTGGCCGCGCAGAAGATGGAGGCGACCACCGCCAGCATCGACCCGGCCATCTGGAAGCGAGTGGAAAAGAGCGTGCTGCTGCAACAGCTTGACCATCACTGGAAGGAGCATCTGGCCACGCTCGACGCGCTGCGCCAGGTCGTGTTCCTGCGCTCCTATGCGCAGAAGCAGCCGCTGAACGAATACAAGCAGGAAGCCTTCGGCCTGTTCGAGATGATGCTCGATTCCATCCGCGAAAGCGTGACCAAGGTGCTGATGACGAGCGAGTTCCGCATGGCCGAACCGCCGCCCATGCCCGCTTTGCCCAAACTGCCGCAATTCATGACCGGCCATATCGACCCGCTGACAGGCGATGACGATTCGAACGATGGCGACGGTTCGGAGCGTATGCCGGCGCTGTTCGGTGCGCTGGGCGGGCCCGTAATGGCGCAGGTGCCAGCAGGCGCGATGGCCGGCACGGTCGATCCCTACAAGGACATGAACGTCAACCGCAACGCGCCGTGCCCGTGTGGTTCGGGCAGCAAGTACAAGCATTGCCACGGGGCGGTCGGCTGATCTAGCATCGCTGACAATCAAGGGGATCGAACCGCATGGTAGAGAATGTAGATCTGCTGCTGGCGCTGTGCATGGCGCTTGCAGCCATCCTTTATTCCTCGGTCGGCCATGCGGGTGCTTCAGCCTATATCGCGCTGATGGCGCTGTTCGGCATCGAGGCGACGGTGATGCGGCCCACCGCGCTGGTCCTGAACGTGATCGTGGCCTCGCTTGCCTCGTTCCGGTTCCTGAAAGCGGGGCTGTTCAGCTGGCGCGCGCTGTGGCCCTTTCTTGTCACTGCCATTCCGATGGCATGGCTGGGCGGAACGATCCATTTGCCAAGCGAAATCTATCGGCCGCTGGTAGGCGGCGTGCTGTGGATTTCCGCCGCGCGGCTCCTGTGGCCACACGAACTGAAGGTGGAGCGGGAAAGCGTCAGTCCTCCGCTGCTCTTTGCGCTGCCGATGGGCGCGTTGATCGGCCTGTTGGCGGGGTTGACCGGCACGGGCGGGGGCATCTTCCTGTCGCCGCTGTTGCTGTTCATGGCCTGGGCGCCCACGCGCCAGGTGTCCGGCATCGCCGCCGTATTCGTGCTGACCAATTCGCTGGCCGGTCTTGGCGGGCAGATCGCCACGCTGGACGCGCTGCCGCCACAATTGCCGCTATATGCAGGGGCAGCGCTGATCGGCGGTATCATCGGCACGACGATCGGTATTCGCGTCAATACCAAGCTGATCCTGAAACTGCTGGCAGTGGTACTGCTGATTGCCGGGGCCAAGCTGATCGGGCTTTATTGATCTCTATCTTGCCACAACCCTAACGTTCGTTATGATCGATGGGGGGAGGGGAGATGCGATGCAGATCACGCGCTTGAACCTGCCGCGCCGCTCGGTTGGCGAAGGGCCGGTATGGGATGTGGCGGAGCAGGCGCTCTATTACATCGACATTCTCGAACAGAAGGTGCTGCGCTGGCACCCGCAAAGCGACGAACGCCGTGAATGGCTTGTCCCTTCAATGATTGGCTCGATGGCCCTGCGCGAAAGCGGCGGGGCCATTCTGGCGTTGGTCGATGGTATTCATACGCTTGATTTCGATACCGGGGAGGTGTCGCCGCTGGCGCTGATGGAGCCTGCCAGTTCCGCTGTTCAATTGGCCGATGGCAAGGTGGACCGGGCGGGGCGCTTCGTCTTTGGAACCAGCCACCGCAAGGCGGCAGAGCCGGTCGGCGGGCTCTACACGCTCGATCGCGGCGAGATCCGCCAGCTCGACAGCGGGCTGACACTCGGCAACGGGCCCTGCTGGTCGCCGGACAATGCGACGCTGTATCACGCCGACAGCATGGCGCAGGCGATCTATGCCTATGACTATGATCTGGCGAACGGCGCGGCGTCGAACCGGCGCCTGTTCTTCGACACCACGCCCTATGGCCCGATCCCCGATGGCGCCACGGTGGATGCCCATGGCGATATGTGGGTGGCAATTTGCGAGGGCGGGGTTGTGCTGTGCTTATCCCCCGAAGGCGAAGTGAAGCGCGTAATTGACATACCCACGCGCCTGCCGGCCAGTTGTATGTTTTTCGGCCCCGATCTGGACCGGCTGTTCGTGCCCAGCATCGACCCTTCCTTTCTGGGCCGCGATCCTGCCGAGGGCGATGGCTGGGCTTACGTGATTGACGGGCTGGGTGTGCAGGGCCTGCCGGAGCCACGCTACCGTGGATAGGCGCGCTGCATCGCCGTTGCCGCCGTTGCTGGTGGCGGTGTTCATCAACATTGCGGGCTTCAGCCTGATACTGCCGCTGCTGCCGTTTTACGGGCAGGTGTTCGGTGCGGCCCCGCACGAAATCGGCCTGCTGTTTGCAGCCTATTCGCTGGGCAATGTGTTTGGCGAGATTTTCTGGGGCCGCCAGTCGGACATATGGGGCCGCCGCCGCGTGCTGGTGGTGACAACGCTGATCGCGGGTCTCACCTATTTTGCCTTTGCCCATGCGCCGGGCTTGTGGAGCGCGGTGCTGATCCGGGTGGTGAGCGGCTTTTTCTCTGGCACGCTGGGCGTGTGCACGGGCTTCATCGCGGATGTGTCCGCCCCCGAAAAGCGCGCCAAGACGATGGGCTATTTCGGCGCGGCGTTCAGCCTCGGCTTTGCCTTTGGCCCGGTGCTGGGCGGCCTTCTGGCGGGCCGCGAAGTGGCGGCGGCGAGCTTCCACCTGCCCATCTATGCCGCAGGCGGCCTCTCGCTGCTGGCGAGCGCGTGGTGCGCGCTGGTGCTGCGCGATGCGGTGGAGCCGCCGGGCAAGGGACGCGCTTTGCCGCGCTATTCCGATGCCATCCGCTTCGTCGGCGGTGATGCGCTGCTGCTGCGCCTGTTCGTGATCGGCTTTTTCGGGATCGCCGCCTTTGCCAGCATGGAAGCCATATACGGCCTGTGGAGCGAGGCCAATTTCGGTTGGAGCGCACGCGATCTTGGCCTTGCCTTCCTGGCGATCGGCAGCGGCGGATTGCTGGCGCAACTGGTGCTGATCGGCCCGCTGGTGGCCCGTTTCGGAGAGGCGCGGGTTATCGTGATGGGGCTGGCTGTGCTGGCGCTGTCGATGCTGCTGCAACCAATCCTCCGCACGCCGGTATCCGGCGTTCTGCTGATGGGGCTGCTGATGACAGGGCACAGCCTGGCCTTTCCCACAGTGGGCGCCTTGCTCAGCCGCAACACCCCGGCGCAGCGGCAAGGCAGCACGATGGGCCTGCTGATGGCCTCCAACGCGGTGGGTCGCATCGTGGCGCCGCCAGCCTTCGGGCTGATCTACGGCCATCTGGGGCACGATGCGCCCTGGTACTGGGGCGCGGTGATGATCGGTCTTGTCTCCATCGTGGCGATGCAGACAGTGCGCATCCATCGGCAGCGCAGCGCGGAAGGCATCGCTGCCACCGTCTAGCCGCGCCGGTTTGCCTTGTGAATTGGCCGAATTGCGATATCCTGCCATCCAAAACAGGGAGAAAGGAAAAGCATATGCGCTGGCAGGCAGGTGTTCTTGTCCTTGGCGGTCTGGCGATGCTGGGCCCTGTGGCATCGGCCTTCGGGCAGCCTGTCAACCGACCCATGCCGCAGCCCCGATCCGAGATCACGATTTACCGCGACGCGGATTTTTCCGGCCCGGCAGTCTTTGCCGATGGGGAGCGGCCCAATCTGGGCCTTGCATGGCCGGTGAATTCCATACGCATCACTTCCGGTTCCTGGCAATTGTGCGAAAGGCCCAATTTTCGCGGGACGTGCCGCGTCTATTCCGAAACGCGCCCCCGCCTGCAACGGGGCGGCGGTGTGACGGTGCAATCCATGCGCCCCTTGGGCAGCGGAACAGGCGGTGGAAATCTCGCACCGGGCAACAACCCTTCGCTCAGGGGAATGGCGGCCGAGTTTTTCCCGGCTCCGGCGGTGGACGGGCGGCGCGTACTGGCCTGCGCCAGCGGCCCCGCCAGTCGGCAATGCATGGAACGCACCGCCGCGCGCTTCTGCAACCAGCGCGGCTGGCGGCTTGCCGTGCGGGTCAACGGACAGACCGTGCAGCGGCAAACCTATCTGGCCGATGTGCTGTGTGCTAATTCGCAGGTGTGAACAGATCAGGTTTTCTTGGGAGAGAATGCATGACGACGCTCAAACTTCCGGTCTTTGCCGCTGCGGCCTTGCTGGCGGCGGGTTGTGCCACCACCGATGGGCCTGGCCAGGTGAATTATTTCGACTGCGGGACATTCATCCTGCGCGTGACCAATACCGGCCGTGAAACCATCGTCCTGCGCCGCGAGGGCCGGCTGCTGGCAGAATTGCGGCTGGTTCCCGCTGCATCGGGCGCGCGGTATGAAGGCGAGGGCTACACCTTCCACAGCCGGGGCAATGAAGCGACCTTTACCGGCCTGACGCGCGAGGCGCCGCACCAGTGCCGCCGGGTCGATCACCTGCGTTGATCCGTTCTTGCCGTCCTTCTGCCCATAAAGGAAACACCATGCGCCTTTCCCTGTCCTTTGCGCTTTGCGCGGCCGTGATGGGCCTTTGTGCCCCGGCAATGGCGCACAATCACGCCGGATCGGTTGCACCTGTCGTCGGCGCCATCGCCACGGCCGTGTCCGATGCGCGCCGCCCTGCGGGCGACATTGCGCGCGATCCGCTGCGCAAACCGGCCGAGATCGCGGCCTTTGCCGGGGTGCAGCCGGGCATGGTGATTGCCGAGATCGCGCCGGGCGGCGGCTATTACACGCGCATCCTGGCTGCCAGCGTGGGTCCGCAGGGCCAGGTCTATGCGCTGATGCCCGCCTTTTTTGCCCAGCGCCCTGGCGGGCTTGACGCGATCAACGCGCTGGCCGCCGAATACGGCAATGTCGAAGTGGTGGTGGTTGAAGGCTATGACACGCTCACCTTGCCGCAGCCGGTCGATCTGGTCTGGACGACGGAGAATTACCACGATCTGGCCAATGGCGATGTCGGCGTGGTCAATGCAGGCGTGGCGCGCCTTTTGCGCCCCGGCGGCATTTACTTCGTGGAAGATCACAACGCGCCCGGAACGGGGCTGTCCGCCACATCGACACTGCACCGGATTGACCCGATGGCAGTGATCGCGCAGGTCACCGAGGCAGGTTTCGTGCTGGAGGCGGTCAGCGACCTGCTGCACAACCCGGACGATCCGCGCAATGTTCCCCCGCGCGAAGCACAGCCCACCAGCGACAAGTTCGCATTGCGTTTCCGCAAGCCGGATTGATCTTCAGCCGCATTCCGGCACCCGCTTGGCGTAATCTTGCTTGCGGAACCACCGGTTGAGCAGTGTTTCCAGCTCCACGAGTTCCTGCGTGCAACCGGGCAGGCTGGCCGGATCCGCCCCCGCCTCCAGCGCATCGGTAATGGCGTTGCGGTATTCGAACAAATCCAGATTTCCCGCCTGCGGAGCAAGCGCCGCACGCGCCGCCAGGGTGGTATCCACCCGCGCCTGTGCGTCCTCGGCGCTGATGTCCCCTGCGCGCAAGGCGTGTACCGTTTCGCAGACATAGGCGCGGCAGGTGTGCGGGCGCGAGGTGTAGATGCCGCAGCAGCCATCGGCAAAGCGCGGGCAGGGCTGGGCAAAGCTGCGCTCGCCATCGTCGTAATGGTCAATTACCACGCCCTTTCGAGAAAGGCGCGCGGCTTCCCATCGGCTCACGATAACGCGGCCGAACATCGTGTTGTCGCAGCACATACCGCACGACAGGCACAGCGCGCCTTCGGCTGGGTGCGACTTGGGTTTCCGGGTTCTGGTCAGAAAAGTGGCTCCCCGAGTAGGATTCGAACCTACGGCCATTCGATTAACAGTCGAATGCTCTACCGCTGAGCTATCGGGGAGCAGCCCATCTGGCGGGCAGGCCCGTGCCTATATTGGCCACGATTCCCTTTTGCAAGCCCGCTTCTTGCCTCAATGTGCATTCAGACCACAAACTGTTCGGCCACGATCCGTTCGTCCAGCGCGTGGCCGGGGTCGAACAGCAAAGTCATCTCCTTGTCGCGCGCAATTTCCACGTGCACTTCGGCGACGTCCCGAAATTCCTTCTGATCGGCCACCACCATGACGGGGCGCTTGGCCGGTTCGCGGATGCGGAAGGTCACACGGCTGCGATCGGGCAGAATCGCGCCGCGCCAGCGCCGCGGGCGGAACGGGCTGATCGGGGTGAGCGCCAGCATCTGCGAATCGAGTGGCAGGATGGGGCCGTGCGCCGACAGATTATAGGCTGTGGAGCCAACCGGCGTTGCCAGCAGCACGCCGTCACCCGCCAGTTCGGGGATGCGCACCTTATCGTTCACGCTGATCTCGATCTTGGCGGTCTGGCGCGTCTCGCGCAGCAGGCTCACCTCGTTGATGGCGCAGCTGTGATGCGCCACGCCGTCCTGATCGATTGCCGTCATGCGCAAGGGGCACACCTGCATGGGCTTTGCCTTCGCCACGCGCCGGGCCAGTCCCTCGCATCCGCGATGCCGGTTCATCAGAAAGCCGACCGTGCCAAGGTTGAGGCCATAGACGGGCAGCACCCGTTCCTGATCCAGCATCTGGTGCAGCACATCGAGCAGATAACCATCGCCCCCCAGCACCACCACGGCGCTGGCTTCGTCCAGCGGCACCCAGTCCGTGCAATCGGCCAGCGCGTTCGCCGCGTCCCGCGCGCGGTCGGTGGGCGAGGCGAGCAGCGCCAGCCGCGAAGTGTCGATCATGCCGTTCGCATCTGTCATGCGCCAAACCCTAGTCCTCCCGTCCCGATTTGCAACGCGCGGCTTGCAGGGGCGTGACGCGGGGCGCGCAATGCGGCAACAGAAGAAGATGCCGTTCAGCCACCTTCTTCCCCATTCCACCGCCGATCGCCGCCGCCAGGTGGACCGGCGCGCGCGCGTTCCCCAGGCGGTGGCGACGGAGCTGGAGGGTGCCATGGCTGCAAACCGGATCGCCATGCAGTTCCAGCCGCAATTCTGCTGTGCCAGTGGGGCGGTGGTCGGAGCGGAGGCACTGGTGCGCTGGTCGCATCCGCAGCGGGGCCTGATCGCCGGGGACGAATTGTTTCGCATCGCCCTGCGCGCAGATCTCGCGCGCGCAATGTCCGATCATGTGATCGCGCAGGCGCTGATGCAGGCGCGTGATTGGGAAGGGGGGCTGCATCTGTCACTCAACATCACCGCAGCCGATCTTGCCGCGCCCGATTTTCCCGATGCGGTGGCGGCTGCGCTCTGCGCCAGCGGCTTTGCGTCCGAACGCCTGACGCTGGAAATCACCGAACAGGCGCTGGTGCATGATCTGGACGGTTCCGCCGCCCAGTTGACCAAGCTGGTGGATATGGGGATCCGCATTGCTCTCGATGATTTCGGGGCGGGCTTCTGCAATTTCCGCTACCTCAAGAAGCTGCCGCTGCATTTTCTCAAGCTGGATCGATCGATGGTGGAAGGCATTGCCGATGACCGCCGCGATCTGGAAGTGCTGCGCGGCATCGTTGCGCTGGCGGGCGCACTCGATCTGGCGGTTATTGCCGAGGGGATCGAGAGCGAGGCCCAGCGCAACGCAGTGGTGCGCGAAGGGTGCTTTGCCTGGCAGGGGTTTCTGGGGGGCAAGCCCATGCCGCCAGAAGATTTTGCGCGGCTTTAGGCGGGTGCCTTCCCCGCCTTCTTCGCAATATTGCTGAGGCCCTTGGTCAACTGCGCGAGTCCGTTGAGGCGGCTTTGCGGATCGCCCCAGGCGCGTTCGATCACCAGCTTCATGTCGGGCCGCAGGCGCGCGGTGCCTTTCAACCGCTCGACATAGGCAATGAGACCTGCCGGATCGGGGAAGCTGTCCTGGTGGAAAGTGACCAGTGTGCCGCGCGCGCCCACATCGATCTTGGCGATATGGGCGGCAATCGCCTGCTGCTTCACCTCGATCAGCTTGACGAGGTTCTGCGTCGCATCGGGCAGCGGGCCAAAACGGTCGATCATTTCGGCCGCCAGCGCCTCCAGCTCGGCCTTGCCTTGTGCTTCGTTGAGGCGGCGATAGAGGGCCATGCGCACGGCAAGGTCGGGCACGTAATCGTCGGGGATCATGATGGGGGCATCGACGGTAATCTGCGGGCTGAACGCCTCGGCCTTCCGTTCCAACCCCATTGCGCCGGCCTTGGCGGCCAGAATCGCGTCTTCCAGCATCGACTGGTAGAGTTCAAAGCCCACTTCGCGGATATGCCCGCTCTGTTCATCGCCCAGCAGATTGCCCGCGCCGCGAATGTCGAGATCATGGCTGGCAAGCTGGAAGCCCGCGCCCAGCGAATCGAGATCGCCCAGCACCTTCAGCCGCTTTTCCGCCACTTCCGACAGGGCCGTGTCGGCCGGCGTGGTCAGATAGGCATAGGCGCGGATTTTCGAGCGTCCCACCCGGCCGCGCAGCTGGTAAAGCTGCGCCAGACCGAAGCGGTCGGCGCGGTGAATGATGATGGTATTGGCGGAAGGGATATCCAGCCCGCTTTCCACGATGGTGGTGGACAGCAGCACTTCGTATTTCTTCTCGTAGAAGGCGCTCATCCGCTCTTCCACTTCGCCAGGGCTCATCTGCCCGTGCGCGGCGACATAGCGGATTTCGGGCACGTTCTGGTGCAGCCAGTCGGCCACGGCTTCCATATCGGCAATGCGCGGCACCACGATGAAGCTCTGCCCGCCGCGGTGATGTTCGCGCAGCAGGGCCTCGCGGATCACCATATCGTCCCATTCCATCACATAGGTGCGCACGGCCAGCCGATCGACCGGCGGCGTCTGGATGGTGGAGAGTTCGCGCAGGCCGCTCATCGCCATTTGCAGCGTTCGCGGAATGGGCGTGGCGGTAAGGGTGAGGACGTGCACATCGGCGCGCAGCTGCTTCAGCCGTTCCTTGTGGTTGACGCCAAAACGCTGCTCCTCGTCCACGATCACAAGGCCGAGGTTCTTGAACTTCGTGGTCTTGGACAGGATCGCGTGCGTGCCTACCACGATATCGATTGTTCCCGCTTCCAGCCCCTCGCGCGTTGCCTTCATTTCGGCTGCGGGAACAAGGCGCGAAAGGCGGCCGATATTAAGCGGGAAGCCGGCAAACCGGTCCACAAAGCCGTTGTAATGCTGGCGCGCCAGCAGGGTGGTGGGGGCGACCACCGCCACCTGCTGCCCGGCCATGGCGGCCACGAAAGCGGCTCGCATCGCCACCTCGGTCTTGCCGAAGCCGACATCGCCGCAGACGAGGCGGTCCATCGGCTTGCCTGCTGCAAGATCCGCCAGCACATCGGCAATCGCGGCGTCCTGATCCTCGGTTTCGGCCCAGGGGAAACGGTCGACAAAGGGGTTGTAGGACGCTTCGTCCGGCTCCAGCACTGGCGCCACCTTCAAGGCCCGCTGCGCGGCGACCTGCATCAGTTCGGCCGCGATCAGGCCGATGCGCTCCTTCAGCCGCGCACGGCGACGCTGCCACGCCTCGCCGCCCAGCCTGTCCAGCACCGCGCCTTCCTCGCCCGAGCCGTAGCGCGAGAGGACTTCGAGGTTCTCGACCGGGATGTAGAGCTTGTCGCCGCCGGCATATTCCAGCATCACGCAATCGTGCTGGCTCTTGCCCACAGCGATCGCTTCCAGCCCCAGATAGCGGCCAATGCCGTGATCCAGATGCACCACCAGATCACCCCGGCGCAGCGCCTGCAATTCGGCCAGAAAGGCGTCGGCATCCTTCTTCTTGCGGCGGCGGCGCACCAGCCGGTCACCCAGCAGATCCTGTTCGCTGACAAGGTCGATCTCGTCATTGGCAAAGCCGGTGTCGAGCGGAAGCACCATGGCGACAGGCTTGCCCTTGGCCGCCTTGCCCAGCGCGTCCTGCCAACTGTCCGCCAGCAGCATTTCGGTGCCGGCTTCGCTCAGAATGGAGGCGATGCGGCTGCGCGACCCTTCGGAATAGGCGGCGAGCAATGCGCGCTTTCCGGCTTTGGCGGCATCGGCAAAATGGCGCGCGGCGGCTTCATAGGCGTTCTGCCCGGCCGCGCGTTCGGGCGTGAAATCGCGCGCGGAACGGAAACCAAAGTCGATTACCTTGTCGCTGGCCGGTTCGGCAAAGATGACCGCCTTGTGAATCGGCAGGGCGGCAGTGCCCGTGTCCAGTTCGGCGCGGGTGAGGTAGAGCGCGGCGGGGTCGAGCGGACGGTAGGAGCCCTTGGCCTGCCCCGCTACTTCGCGCCGCTGGCGGTGGTAGTCTGCAATATCGGCCAGCCGCTCCTCTGCGGCGGCAAGCGCGCCCGCCTCGATCACCACCTGATCGGCCGGGTTCAGGTAATCGAACAGCGTGGCAAGTTTTTCCTCCAGCATGGGTAGCCAGTGCTCCATGCCCGCCAGCCGCCGCCCTTCGCTCACCGCCTCGTAGAGCGGATCCTGCGTGGCGGCAGCGCCAAAGGTTTCGCGGTAATGGGTGCGGAACCGCTTGATGCTGGCCTCGTCAATCAGCGCCTCGCTTGCCGGAAGCAGCAAATGCCCTTCCACCGTCCCGGTGGTGCGCTGCGTCGCGGGATCGAACAGGCGCAGGCTCTCCAGCTCGTCCCCGAAGAAATCGAGCCGCAGGCCGCCTTCGAGGCCGGAGGGGTAGATATCGAAGATCGAACCGCGCACGGCAAATTCGCCGCTATCAGCCACCGTATCGGTGCGGCTGTAGCCCTGCCGCTGAAGGAGCGCGGCCAGGCTTTCATGACCGATGGTCACGCCCGGCTTCAATTCGCGCACGCTTTCCCGGATGCGGAAAGGGGTGAGCACGCGCTGGAGCACGGCGTTGATCGTGGTGACGACGAGCTGCACGCCCCGGCCACCGGCTTGCAGGCGATAGAGCGCAGACAGCCGGCGCGCAGAGACCGACAGGGCCGGGCTGGCGCGGTCAAACGGCAGGCAGTCCCAGGCCGGAAATTCGATCACTTCCAGTTCGGGCGCGAAGAAATGCGCCGCATCCGCCACCGCGCGCATCGCTGCATCATCGGGCGCGATGAACACCGCCCGCCCGCCTTTGCCATTTGCCGCCGCCGCGCGCGCCAGATCGGCCAGCACCAAGGGCTGGCTTCCCCGCGCAAGGCTGGCCAGCGTCAGCGGCGATGTGGCGGCAAGGATGCGGGAAAAATCGGGCATGAATGACTTTCAGGCAAACGCAAATGCCCCCTTCCCGATGGGAGAAGGGGGTTAACCTGCGGCGGCGATAGCGAAAGGCAGGGCGGTGCGCCACCCCGTCCAATAGTTTGCCCCAAGGTCAGATATTGACGTAATCTATGCGCTGGAAGGCATCGAGCAGCGGGCCGTGGTAGCGCTGCGGTGCGGGTGCGGTGCCAAACGCCCAGGACAGGATATCCACGTCCTCTTCGTCCACCAGCGCCTCGAACCAGGCAATTTCCGCTTCGCCCCAATCGGCGTGATAGCGGTCGAAAAAGCCGCCAACCATGTAATCCGCCTCGCGCGTGCCGCGATGCCAGGCGCGAAACTTGAGGCGGGCAAGACGGGTGGTCAGATCAGGCTGCTGCATGGGGTTGCCGGTTAATGCAGGGCGGGCCTGTCCACAAGCCCGCCCTTCCGGCCATGCATCGGGGGGATGCGGTTCAGCCGCGCAAGGCGGCGATGATATCCGGCCCTTGGCGACCCACCAGATCCTTCGCCAGTTCCTTCAGCAGAACCTTTTCGAGCTCTCCGTGATAATGCTTGCGCATTTCGCCCAAGGTGCGCGGCGCGGCGATCACCACCAGATTTTCCAGCTTGTGCGCCAGAACCTGGCTGTTCAGCCAGCCCGCCACAGCAGCGGCGTGAGCATCTTCCGACAGCAGCGAATCCTGCGGATTGCCTGCGCTGGAATAATGGCGTCCGCCGGAACCCTTGTTGTGCTCTTCCAGCGTGGGCGTGTCGGCTGCTTCCAGCCGGGGTTCGGCTTCGTTCCCGGCATTGCGGTACAGTTCGAACCGCTCACCATCGACAAGCGCGACAATCGTTCCGTGTGGCAGAAGCATGGCATCTCTCCTTGGCTGGCTTTGCGAGAGCAGAATGCCAAGCCAGTTGCGGCTTGCAAATGCGCTGGGTCAAACTGGGCGTCAGAACTGGCGCAAACTTCGCATCTGATTGTATGGGGTGCAGATGCGCCCCGAAATCCTCAACCCGCTGTTTGCCGAAACCGACAGCCTTGATGGCGTGGGGCCGAAGCTGAAAAGGCCGCTGGAGAAGCTGCGCCTCACGCGGCTGCGCGATATCGCCTATCATTTGCCGCAGCGCTTCGTGATGCGGCGCGCAGTCACGGCGCTCGATGACGCGGCAGAAGGTGAGCAGATTGTCATTGCCCTCACCCCGGTGGAGCACCGCGCCGGGTCAAGTTCGCGCGCGCCCTATCGCGTGCTGGCGCAGGACGGTGCGGGCGATATCTGCGCGCTGACCTGGTTCGGCAAGGCCAGCTACACTGCGCGCAAGCAATTGCCGCTGGGGGAAAAACGCTGGGTGGCAGGACGGCTCGACCGTTATGGCGAGATGCGCCAGATCGTGCACCCCGATCATATTGCGGCGGAAAGCAGCGCGCTGGCGGGCAATCTGGTAGAGCCGGTTTATGCCCTCGCCGAAGGGCTGACGCAGCCGCGCATGGCAGGGATGGCGGCGCAGGTGCTGGGCCGCCTTCCCGATCTGGCCGAATGGATCGAGCCGGCGATGCTGGCAAAGCAAGGCTGGCCCGGCTGGCGCGAGGCCTTGCTGCGCGCGCACCGGGCAGAGGACAAGGCGGCGCGCGACCGGCTGGCTTATGACGAGCTGTTTGCCAACGCTCTGGCGCTGATGCTGGTGCGGCAGGCCAACCGGCGGCGGCGGGGGCAGCCCTTGCGCGGCGATGGCTCGCGCCGCGACCGGCTGCAATTGCCCTATTCGCTCACCGGTGCGCAGGCGCGTTCGATTGCCGAGATTGCCGGCGACATGGCGCAGGACGTCCCCATGCTGCGCCTGCTGCAGGGCGATGTGGGCGCGGGCAAGACGGTGGTGGCGCTGCAATCCATGTTGATTGCGGTAGAGGCAGGCGCGCAGGCGGCCTTGCTCGCCCCCACCGAAATCCTTGCCCGCCAGCATTTCGAAACCATCCGCAAACTGGCCGCCCCTACCGGGGTGGAAGTCACCCTGCTGACGGGGCGCGACAAGGGCCGGGCACGCGAAAGCATTTTGATGGGGCTGATGGACGGCTCGATCGATATCGTGATCGGCACTCACGCGATCTTTCAGGACACGGTGCAGTACCGCAATCTGGGGCTGGTCGTGATCGACGAACAGCACCGTTTTGGGGTGGGCCAGCGGCTGATGCTGACGCAGAAGGGGCGCGTCACGCCGCACACGCTGGCGATGACCGCCACGCCCATTCCGCGCACGCTGGTGCTGGCCCAGCATGGCGAGATGGATGTCAGCCGCCTCGACGAAATGCCCCCCGGCCGCCAGCCCATCGATACCCGCGTGATCTCTGCCGCGCGGATGGAGGATGTGGTGGCCGGGCTGGAAAGGCATCTGGCGACCGGGCAACAGGCCTACTGGGTCTGCCCGATGGTGCGCGACAATGAGCAGGACGACATCGCCGCTGCCGAGGCGCGTTTCCTGGCGCTTCAGCACCGTTTCGGGGACGCTGTGGTGCTGGTGCACGGGCAATTGCCGCCCGAACGCAAGGACGCGAGCATGGAGCGCTTCTCCTCCGGCGCGGCAAAGCTGCTGGTGGCGACCACAGTGATCGAAGTAGGGGTGGATGTCCCCAACGCCACGCTGATGGTGATCGAACAGGCCGAGCGCTTTGGCCTTGCGCAATTGCACCAGTTGCGCGGCCGGGTGGGGCGGGGCAGCGAAAAGAGCACCTGCCTGCTGCTGCGCGGCGAGGAATTGTCCGAAACAGGCCGCGCACGCCTTGCCCTGATGCGCGAATCGCAGGACGGATTCTATCTGGCGGAACAGGATCTGGAATTGCGCGGCGGGGGCGAATTGCTGGGCACGCGGCAATCGGGGGAGGAAGCCTTCTCCATCGCCACGCTGGAGCAGGTCACCCGGCTGATCGATGCGGCCAATGACGATGCACGCCTGTTGATGGAAAATGACGGCGGCCTGTCATCTGAACGCGGGCAGGCGGCGCGGGTGTTGCTCTATCTGCTCGAACGCGACTGGGGTGTCAGCCTGCTGCGCGGCGGCTGAGCCCTTTCTGTCCGCTTGACAGGGCGGGCGCGCGCGGCAATCGCTGCTGCATCGACACATGGGTCGCACCATAGCGAATTGTTGGGAGAGACAATGACCGAAGCCCTGCCTAGCGCTGCCGAACTGGCGCCCGAAATTGCCCGCGTTTTTGCCCTGCAACAGGCGCACCAGTGGGATGTGAAAGCCTCCAGCGCTGAAGTGCGCAAGGCCAAGCTCGCCAAGCTGAAGGCCGCGATCGAGGCCCATGCCGACGATATCGTCGCCGCTGTCCTGAAGGATACGCGCAAGCCCGAGGGCGAAATCCGCGTGACCGAGGTGCTCAACATCCTCGGCAATATCCAGCTCAATATCGACAGCCTCGATGAATGGATGGCGCCCACGCCGGTGCAGCCCAGCAAGGTCGAAACCGACAAGGCGATGATCATGTACGAGGCGCGCGGCGTGTGCCTGATCCTGGGGCCGTGGAACTTTCCGCTGGGTCTGGTTTTCGGGCCGCTGGCGGCGGCGGTGGCGGCAGGCAATTGCTGCATCCTGAAGCTGACCGATCTGTGCCCCCATGTCGCAAAGATCGCCAAGCAGATCGTGGGCGAAGTGTTCACCGAGAACGAAGTCGCCGTGTTCGAAGGCGAAGTGGATGTGGCCGAGGCGCTGCTTGAGCTTCCGTTCAACCACATCTTCTTTACCGGCAGCACGCGCGTGGGCAAGGTGGTGATGGCCGCCGCTGCCAAGCATCTTGCCACGGTGACGCTGGAACTGGGTGGCAAATCGCCCGTCATCATCGACGATGGCGCTGATATCGGCGCGATTTCGGCCGCGCTGGCCGGTGCAAAGCAGTTCAACGGCGGACAGGCCTGCATCTGCCCGGACTATGTGTTCGTGAAGGAAGACGCCAGGCAGGCGCTGGTCGATGGCTTTGCCGCCAATGTGCAGAAGAACCTGTATGGCGAGGACGGGCAGATCAACAAGGCGGCCATTGCCCAGATCGTGAACAAGCGCAATTTCGACCGCGTGAAGGGCATGGTGGACGATGCCGTGGCCAAGGGCGCGACCGTGGCGGTGGGCGGGCAGATGGACGAGGCCGACCTCACCATCCACCCCACCATGCTGACCGATGTGACCCCGCAGATGACCATCCTGCAGGAGGAAATCTTCGCCCCCGTTCTGCCGGTCATGACCTATGATACGCTGGATCAGGTGATCGACTACATCTCCGCGCGCGACAAGCCGCTGGCGCTCTATGTCTTCAGCCCGAACGAGGCGAATGTGGAAAAGGTGCTGGCCCGCACCTCGTCAGGCGGGGTGACGGTGAACGGGGTATTCTCCCATTATCTCGAAAACCGCCTGCCCTTTGGCGGGGTGAACGGCAGCGGCATGGGCAGCTATCACGGCTATTTCGGGTTCAAGGCCTTCAGCCACGAGCGCGCGGTCTATCTGCACCAGCCGGTTGCGGCTTGAGCATCCGGCGCGATCAGGCGGCCAGACTGACCTGATCGCGTCCGCCCTTCTTGGCGCGGTAGAGCGCCTCGTCCGCCCGGCTGATCAGGCGGGTGCGGTCATCATCGGGCAGCAATGCGGCAACGCCGATGCTGATGGTGACAGCCAGCGCTTTGCCTTCCGGCAGGATGATGGGCAGCGCGGCAATTCCTTCGCGTAACCGTTCGCAGGCGGCGGCCGCATCCTCGGCCGCGCAATCGGGAAAGGCGATCAGGAATTCCTCTCCGCCAAGCCGCCCCATCAGATCCTGTTCGCGCATCAAGGCAAGACCCATCTGCGCCACGCAGCGGATCACCTCGTCCCCGGCAGAATGGCCGTGCGTATCGTTCACCAGCTTGAACCGGTCGATATCGATCACGGCCACGGCAAGAGGACGTTTCTGCCGCCGTGCGGCGGCGATCAGCCGGTCCAGTCCGGCAAACATTTCGCGCCGATTGGCAAGGCCGGTCAGTTCATCGGTCGTTGCCAGCCATTTGAGTTCAGCGCGTGCCTGCTCCTCGTTGGCGATCGCCCTGCGCAGCGCGAGGCTGGCGAACAGGCCAACCACAAGCAGCAGCAGTCCTGTGACGTTGAGTGCGATCTGCGCCTTCTCGGAACGCGCCGCAGCCTGTTCGGCACGGGCCTTTCGCTGGGCCAGCAGTTCGCGTTCGGATGCCTCGAACCTGTCGAGCTGGCCCAGCAAATTGTTCGTCAATTGCCGTCCAGTGCCTGATCGCACCATACTGACGGCCTCGGCATGGCGACCCTGGCGCTCCAGTTCGACTGTCCCGGAGGCTTGCGCAAGATAGGCCTCGATGGCGCCCTCCATGCGCTGCATCTCTATCGCCAGTTCGGGGTTTGGGCGGGTTTCGCGTTGCAGCTTTTCAAAGGACTGCGCGATCTGCACGCGCCCTTCCACATAGGGTTCCAGATAGGTCGGGTCGCTGGTCAGCAGATAGCCGCGCTCACCTCGGCGGATTGACACAACGCCGACGCGCAAGCCGTTGATGGCATCGATCACTTCGAACGCCTTGCTTTGCCAGTGGGCGGCCTCGCGCATTTCGCGGATCGCATCGCGCGCCAGCCATCCCGAAAGCGCCAGCAGCACGCCAAGCAGAAAAGCGGTCGCCAGCAGCAATTTGCCGCTGTTCGCGCTGGATCGCGTGGTCAGCCGGCGCCCTGTCGTCGCGGCAAGATGTCCGATCGTCCCCGTCATGCAGGAAGACTAGGGCAGGGGAGTAAGAAGATGGTTAACACCAAACTTATTGCCAGCCGCCCGTGGGCCACCTAAATCCCCGGCAAACCCCGTTCCGGACCATCCATTTCAGTCAGGCCCGCCACCTTGATCCTTTCCCCCTTCGAATGGACGATTGCCAAACGCTATATGCTGCCCGGCCGCAGCGAGGCGGTGATCACGCTGGTCGCGTCGATTTCGATCGGCGTGGTCATGCTGTCGGTTGCCATGCTGGTAATCGTGATGAGCGTGATGAACGGCTTTCGCGCCGAACTGATCGACCGGATCACCGGGCTGAACGGGCACGCGGTGGTGCAGGCCTATGGCGGGCGGCTGGAAGATTGGGAAAACGTGCTGAACGAAGTGCGCCAGACTCCCGGTGTCACCCGCGCGGTGCCGATGGTGGAACAGCCGCTGCTCGCCACGCTCAACGGCCGGGCCGAAGCGGTGCTGGTGCGCGGAAACCAGCCGGCGGATATCGCGCGTCTCGGCTCCAGCGTGGTGATGGGCGATCTGGCTGATCTGCGCGATGGCGAACGCAATATCGCCATCGGCTCGCGTCTTGCCCTCAAGATGGGCGCGCGCATGGGCGATACGCTGACGATCATCAATCCGCAGGGACGCACCACGCCCTTTGGCACCGTCCCGCGCCAGATCGGCTACACGATCAGCGCGATTTTCGAGGTCGGCATCTACGATTTTGACGAACGCATGGTTATCATGCCGATGTCCGATGCGCAGACATTGTTGCTGATGGGCGATGCGATCAGCGCGATCGAAGTGACCACCAGCGATGCGGAAAAAGTGCCGCAGATCATGGCGCCTGTCGCCGCCGCGCTGGAAGGGCAGGCGGTGGTCACCATCTGGCAGGAAATGAACGCGTCCTTGTTTGAAGCCTTGCAGGTGGAACGCGTGGCAATGGCCTTTGCGCTGGGCATCATCGTGCTGGTGGCGGCGTTCAACATTCTCTCCTCGCTGGTCATGCTGGTGCGATCCAAGACACGCGATATCGCCATCATGCGCACCATGGGTGCTCGGCGGCAGAGCCTGCTGAAGATATTCGTCACCACAGGCTCCGTTGTGGGAACGATCGGCACGCTGGCGGGCGTGGTGCTGGGCCTGCTGGTGCTGGCTTTCCGGCAACCGATTGTGGGCGTGATCGAGGCAATGTCCGGGCAGGAATTGTGGAATCCCGAAGTGCGCTTCCTCACCGAACTGCCTGCGCGGGTTGATCCGGTGGAGGTGCTGCTGATTGCCGGAATGGCGATGGGGATGGCCTTCCTTGCCACGCTGTATCCGGCCTGGCGCGCGGCCAATACCGATCCGGTGGAGGTCCTGCGCTATGAGTGAGCCGATCGTGTCCCTGAAGGGGCTTGCGCGCAGTTTCGAGCAGGGCGGCGAGGTGATCGAAGTGCTGCGCGGCGTCGATCTCGATGTGATGCCGGGCGAGATCGTCGCTTTGCTGGGCCCTTCGGGGTCGGGCAAGTCCACCATGCTGCAAGCCGTAGGCCTCTTGGAAGGCGGCTTTTCGGGCACGATCCGCATGGCGGGGGTGGATGCCAGCAATGTGGATGCGGCCACGCGCACGCAGCTTCGGCGCGATCATCTGGGCTTTATCTACCAGTTCCATCACCTGCTGCCCGATTTCACGGCACTGGAAAATGTGGTCATTCCGCAATTGCTGATCGGTAAGGCGCGGCCAGAGGCGCAGGTGCGGGCAAGCGATTTGCTGGGAGCACTTGGTCTGGGACACCGCTTGACTCACCGCCCCAGCCAGCTTTCGGGCGGCGAGCAGCAGCGTGTCGCCGTGGCCCGCGCGCTGGCGAACAGTCCCAAGCTGGTGCTGGCTGACGAGCCGACGGGTAATCTGGACGAAAAGACATCGGACAAGGTGTTCGACCAGTTCCTTGAACTGGTGCGCGGGCACGGCAGCGCGGCGCTTGTCGCCACGCATAACGAGCGGCTGGCGGCGCGGATGGACCGGGTGGTGCGGCTGCACGAAGGACATCTGGAATAAGCCTGCATTCTGGCGCAAAAGCCTGTTGAAAGCGTAGCCGATAGATTGCCCTTCGCGCCGCAAGGCCTAGTGTCGCGCCATGGCCTTTTCTCCCTTCGTCCCCTTGCGCGTGTTTTCCAGCTATTCGATGCTCGAAGGTGCGATCGATCCCAAGGCGATTGCCGCGCTTGCCAAGGAGCGCGGCTTCCCCGCCATTGCCATTTGCGACCGCAATGGCCTGTATGGGGCGACCATGTTTGCCAAGGCTTGTGCCGATTACGGTGTGCAGCCGATCATCGGCGCGCTGCTGGGCGTGTCGCGTGGCGGCGAAGCGCCGGTGGATTACCTGCCGCTGTATGCGCAGGATGAGGAAGGCTGGCTGAACCTGTCCCATCTGGTCAGCTGCGCCCATCTGGACCGCCCGCCAGAAATGGAGCCGCACGTATCGCTGGGTGCGCTGCAAGGGCGCACCGGCGGACTTATCGCATTGTCCGGCGGGGCGGAGGGCGGAGTGACGCGCCTGTGCGCGCTTGGCAAACACGGGGATGCGCGCGACCTTGCGGTTCGGCTGATGGCGCTGTTCCCGCAGCGCTTCTATATCGAACTGACACGCCGGGGCGAGGCGACAGAGGAGGCTGCTGAGCCTGCCTTGATCGATCTGGCCTATGCCCTGGATATTCCGCTTGTCGCCACCAATCCGGCCAATTTTGCCGAACCGCATATGCACGCCGCGCATGATGCGATGCTGTGCATTGCCCATTCAACCCATATCGACAGCGCGGACCGCCCGCGCTCCAATCCGCAAGGCTTCGTCAAGTCCGCAGCGATGATGGAGGAACTGTTCGCCGACCTGCCCGAAGCCACCGCCAACACGCTGGTGGTGGCGCAGCGCTGCGCCTATTCCCCGCCGCGGCGCAAGCCGATCCTGCCCAGCCTTGCCGGGGATCAGGAGGGCGAGGCGCGGATGCTGGCCGAGGATGCGGCGCGTGGTCTGGCGGCGCGGCTGGAGCCCTATGGCGCGATGAGCGCGGAGGAACGGCAGGTCTATACCGACCGTTTGAACTTTGAAGTCGATGTGATTACCCGCATGGGTTTTCCCGGCTATTTCCTGATCGTTGCCGATTTCATCAAATGGGCCAAGGCGCAAGGCATCCCCGTGGGGCCGGGGCGCGGATCGGGCGCGGGCAGTCTGGTCGCCTGGGCGCTGACCATTACCGATCTCGACCCCATCAAGCTGGGCCTGCTGTTCGAACGTTTCCTCAACCCCGAACGCGTGTCGATGCCTGACTTCGACATCGATTTCTGCGAAACGCGGCGCGGGGAGGTGATCCGCTACGTGCAGGAGCGATACGGGCACGACAGGGTGGCGCAGATCATCACCTTCGGCAAGATGAAGGCGCGGGCCGTGCTGCGCGATTGCGGGCGTATCCTGCAAATGCCTTACGGGCAGGTGGATCGGCTCACCAGGATGGTGCCCAACCACCCCACCGATCCGTGGACGCTGGAACGCACGCTGAACGGTGCGGCCGATTTCCGGCGGGAATACGAGAACGATAACGAAGTGAAGCGGCTGGTCGATCTGGCGCTGCAACTGGAAGGCTTCCCGCGCAATTCCTCCACCCATGCGGCCGGCGTGGTGATCGGCGACCGGCCCTTGGCGCAATTGGTGCCTCTGTACCGCGATCCGCGATCAGATATGCCGGTGACGCAGTTCGACATGAAGCACGTGGAGGATACCGGCCTCGTCAAGTTCGACTTCCTTGGCCTGAAAACCCTTTCGGTGCTGCGCAAGGCAGTGGATCTGCTGGCCGGGCGCGGCGTTGAGGTGGATCTCGACCGGCTGCCGATGGATGACGAGCAGGTGTTTGCCCTGCTCAAGCGCGGCGATACGGTGGGCGTGTTCCAGCTGGAATCGGAAGGGATGCGGCGCACGCTGGCGCAGGTGCGGCCCACCGTGTTCGAGGACATCATCGCGCTCGTCTCGCTTTACCGCCCCGGCCCGATGGACAACATCCCGCTGTTCGGCAAACGCAAGAACGGCGAGGCGCCGATCGAATATCCGCACCCCAAGCTGGAAGGCATCCTGTCCGAAACCTATGGCATCTTCGTCTATCAGGAACAGGTGATGCAGGCCGCGCAGATCCTGGCGGGCTATTCGCTGGGCGATGCCGACCTGCTGCGCCGCGCCATGGGCAAGAAGGTGCAGGCCGAAATGGATGCGCAGCGCCAGCGCTTCATCGATGGCTGCGCCGAGGTTTCCGGTATCCCTCAGGGCGAGGCGAACAGCCTGTTCGACTTGATTGACAAATTCGCCGGCTATGGCTTCAACAAGAGCCACGCGGCCGCCTATGCCGTGCTCAGCTACCAGACCGCCTGGTTCAAGACGCATTATCCGGAGGAATTCTACGCCGCCTCGATGTGCTTCGATATGCACCAGTCCGAAAAGCTCAGCGTGTTCGTGGACGATGCGCGGCGCAACGGCATTACGGTGCTGGGGCCCGACATCAACCGTTCGCAGGCCGAATTCAGCGTGGAGCGGACCGAAGAGGGCCACGCGGTGCGCTATGCGCTGGCAGGCATCCGCAATGTCGGCGAAAAGGCGATGGAGCAGGTGGTGGCCGAACGGGAGGCGAACGGCCCCTTTGTGTCGCTGGAGGATCTGTTCCGACGTGCGCCTGCAGGGGCGATGAACCGGCGGATGCTGGAAGGTCTGGCGGGCGCGGGCGCGCTCGATTGCCTCGAGGCCAACCGCGCGCTGGTGCTGGCCAATGCCGATATGTTGCTGGCTGTGTCCGATGCCGCCACGCGCGAACGCTCCAGCGGGCAGGGCGGACTGTTTGGCGGGGATGATCATGCCGAACCGGCCCTGCGCCTGACCGAAACCCCGCCATGGAACCGTTCGCAGCAGATGGAGGCGGAGCGGGAGAATTTCGGCTTCTATTTCGCCGCGCATCCGGTGGCGGAATACAAGGTGGCGGCCTCCGCGCACGGTGCGCGCAGCTATGCCTCGCTCGCCAGTGGGGAAATTTCGGGTGAGGGTGTGCAGGCGGTCATGGCTGCTCTTGTCGAAACCGCCAGCAAAGGCCGCACCAAGCGCGGCAAGGATTTTGTCCGCGCGACCTTCTCGGATGCAACGGGCCAGTTTTCTGCTGCCTGCTTCGAGGAAGGCCTGGTGGAGAATTTCATCCGCTGGGCAGCCGATGGCACCTGCGTGCTGCTGACGGTCGAGGTGGACAAGCCGAATCCCGACGACCAGCCGCGTTTCACCGTGCGCGCCGCGCGCCCCCTAGCTGAAGTGCACGACGCGGCGCGCATGGTGCTGGAATGCGATGTGGAAAGCGAAGAGGGACTTGTCGCTCTGCGCGCCTGCCTTGTTCCGGGTAAGCCCAAACATGGCGAGGTGCTGGTGCGGCTCAAGATTGGCGAGATGGCCGATCCGCTTGTTCGGCTGGGCAGCGATTTTGCGCTGTCGGGCGAATTGGTCGACAGGTTGGCGACGGAGCCGGGACTTGCCAATATCTCCTTGCGCCCGCGCCGCGCCACTTCCTCATTGCGGCTGGTTGCCTGACAACCAGTTCGACGGAAAAGAGAGGGAGCGCCACGAAAAGGGGCCGGAAGGTTTCCCCTCCGGCCCCTGTTTTCGTGTTGATGAAACCGACCCTTAGCGGCCCGAACCCGGACCGTAGGTGATTTCCACGCGGCGGTTCTGCAGTTCGCGCACACCGTCGGCGGTGGGAACGCGGTTCTGCGTTTCGCCGAAGGCTTCGCTGCTGATGCGTGCCGCGGGGATGCCGCGACCGGTCAGATACTGCTGCACGGCTTCGTTGCGGCGCTGCGACAGGCCGACATTGTACTGGGCCGAGCCCGAACGGTCGGCGTGGCCGGCCAGCATGATCGCGGCGCTGCCGCAATTGCCGTAAGCCGTGACGGCCGAGTTCAGCACCGTGGCCGCTTCCGCCGTGATCGCCGCGGAATCCCAATCGAAGAACACGATGTAGGGGCCCTGGTTGCACTGCACCACCGGCGGCGGCGGCGGCGGCGGGGGAGGCGGCGGCGGGGGCGGCGGGGGCGGCGGGGGCGGAGGCGGCGGCGGCGGCGGAGCCACAGCAGCCGGGGCCGGAGCGCCACCGAAGTTGTAGATCAGGCTCGCCAGCACCGAATGGGTGGTCAGATCGTAACGGGCATTGCGCGAATTCGCGCCGGTCGCGGTCTGCTCGTTGATGCTATAGCGGTCGTTCAGCGTCGCGTTCTCTACGTTGAAGTAGCGATATTTGATGCCGATATCGATATTGTTGGTGACCGGGGCATAAAGCCGGGCCACGCCCTGCCAGGCAAAGCGCACATCGTTGTCGTCCAGCGCCACTCGGCCCGGAACAGACACATTGCGGAAGTCCACATCGGCAATGCCTGCGCCGCCGCCGATCGAGAATCCGATCCCGTCATTGCCGCCGAAATCCAGCATCAAATTGCCCATTCCGCTCCACACGCGCGCGCTGCCGCTGGCGTCATAAGTGCCAGTGGCGAAATAATTGCTCCCAGTGGGAATGGGGCCGACCGGGCCGGTGATGGTGTCAATGCCGAAGCGCTTGTAGCTGCCTTCGGCTTCCAGACGGACAGGGCCAAAGTCATAGCCGATAACGCCGCCCGCTTCCCAGCCGATGTCCTTGGCTTCGGCATCGATCGAGAGATTTGTCCCCGCAATGTCGAAGCGGGTGTCTTCGGCGTGAACAACGCCGCCTTCGATGCCCAGATAAACCTGGCCATCGCGCGCGATTGCCGGGCTTGCCAGTACGCTGGATGCGAGCAGCAAGCCGATTGCGCATTTTTTCATGCGTAAGACCCTTCCTTGATTGTCAAAATCCATGGGGCTTCTCGATTAAGCCCACATTGCGACAATCCTGCGACTGGCAAAGGGTTCCCACCCAATTTGCTCCTGGAGGAAATCAGACCTCGCGCAGGCGAGGCATCAGTTCAACGAAATTGCAGGGTCGGTTACGGGAATCGAGTTGCTCGGCAAGGATGCCGTCCCACCCGTCGCGCACCGCACCGTTCGAACCGGGCAAGGCAAAGATATAGGTGCCATCGGCCACCACGGCGCAGGCGCGCGATTGCACGGTGGAGGTGCCGATTGTGTTGAAGCTGATCAGGCGGAAGATCTCGCCAAAGCCGGGGATGTCGCGCGTTTTCACCCGGTCGAGCGCTTCGGGCGTCACATCGCGGCCTGTCAGCCCCGTTCCCCCGGTGGAAACTACCGCATCAATGGCGGGGTCTGCGATCCACGCGCGCAATTGCGCCGCGATCACGTCCGCATCGTCCTTCACGATCGTGCGCGCGGCCAGCTTGTGCCCGGCATCGGTGATGCGCTGGGCGAGGATGTCGCCCGATGTATCCTCGTCAGGCCCGCGCGTGTCCGACACGGTCAGAACCGCGATATTGATGGGTTTGAAGGCGCGCGAAGTGTCGATTGCCATCAGTTTCCTCCCGATCCTGTGCCCGGAAAGGCGGGCCAGCGGTTCTGCGCCAGTGCAAGGCGGCTGGGCGATGCAGCGTTGGCCTGCCTTTCATACATCCAGTAATTGCGCATCACGATGGCGACATAGCTGCGCGTTTCCCAATAGGGGATGGCTTCCATGTAGAGCAGCGGATCACCGAAATCGCGGATCTCGCTTTCCCAGCGCCGCACGGGCGTGAGGCCCGCATTATAGGCGGCCATGATCTTGGGCAGCTTGTCGCGCGTGGCGGGGTCTTCCTGCAACATTTCCAGATTGCGCTGGCCGAATGCGAGATTGGTGCGCGGTTCGAAGATATCGATCTGATCGGCATTGAGGCCAAGGCGCGGGGCGTGCTGGCGCACGGTGATGGGGGTGATCTGCATCAAACCTTGCGCATTGGCCGGGCTGCGCGCGCTGGCGCGAAAGTTCGATTCCTGGAGGATATGCGCAAAGGCCAGCGCCGGATCGACCCGCCAGCCGTTCAATGGCTCCCACTTGCCGACCGGGTAATAGCTGGCGGGATCGGCGCGCGCGCCGGTGGGTGCGTTGTGTGCCATGCTGAGCTGCGTCTGCACGAAACCCAGTTCGCGGGCGAGGCGCGAAAGCGGCGCGTAATCCTCGGCCGGGCCGATCCGCGCCTGATAAAGCAGGATTTCGCTGGCCGGCCCATCCTGCCCGATCTCCGCCAGCGCCACCAATGTGCGCACATTGGCATGGCGGCTGAGCTGTTCCCAATCCTGCGCGGTGAAATCCGCTGCCGAAACCCGGTCGCTCTGCCGGCGGCCGAGCTGTTCGGTCGCGAGCATTCCGTAGAGCGTCTGATCTTCGCCCGCCGCTTCGGCCAGCAAGCTGCTGGACAAGGCAGGCTGGCGGCATCGCAGGGCCGCACGGCTGGCCCAATAGAGCGCGGCTGAACGCAGTTCCACATTCTGGGCCTGCATGGCGGCACTGCGGAAAGCCGTCAAAGCTTCGTCGCAATCGTTCAGCCGCCAGGCGGCAAGGCCGCGCGTCCATTCGCCCTCGGCCACCCATGGCCCACGCCCTTCGGCCACGGTGCGCGCCAGTGCCAGCGATTGCGGGTCCATGTTCTCGATGAAATAGGACCAGGCCACCCGCGTGCGCCATTCAGCCCGTGCCTCTGGAGAGAGTGCCGCGTCGACCCCGTCAAGCAACAGCCGCGCGCCATCGGGATTGTCGTTGGTGATAGCGTTCAGGATCGCGCTGCTCACCTCCTCGGGCATGGACGAATCATCGATCGAGGAGGGGCGCGCGCGGCGTGGGAAGCTGCCTACCGGGCGCACCTGGCTCTCCACCGGCAGGCGCGGCGGATCGGTCAGGCCGCGCGTGGAACCGAGCCGGACTAGCTGATGTGCCATGGGCAATTCGCGCCCCGTTTCCAGCCACGCGCGTATCTGGTCAGCTTCAACGCGCGGTGAACGGGCGTGGAGGTAATAGCGCGCCCGCGCCACCGCGTGCAGCGGGCCGTCGGCACGTTCGGCAAACAGGCGCTGCACCTCGGCCCAGTTCTCGCCATCGATCGCGCGGAACAGGGTGCGGTACCACGCGGCATCTGCATCAGACAGCTGGCGCGGCACATCTGTTTGCGCAATGTGGGCAAGATAGTAGTCGCGTGATCCTTGCGCCATTGCGGGAGATGCCGCCAGCACCGCAACAAGGGCAACAGCGCCCGTGGCGAATATCTTCATCGCGTATCCGTCCATTCCAGCCAGCGCTGCCACAGCTGCGCGCGGGCGATGCCTTTGGCCAAAAGATTGTCGGGCGCATGGCTGGCAAGCAAGGGCAGCGCCCGGTCGTTCAGCGGCAATTGCTGCACACCCCGCCGCTTTTCAAGGCCAAGCAGCGGCAGGATATCCATGCCCAGCACCAGCAGGCGCTGCGGCGCGGCGAGAGCGAGCAGATGCAGGAGCACATCGCCAAGACCGCCTGTTCGCAGGCTGTCCCATCCCGGATGCGGCAGATGCGCGGGAAGCGCCGCCGCGACGCAGATCGCATCAGGCGCAATGCCCATCGCCCGCTGCATATTGGCAATCAGCGTGCCGTGCCGGCCGGACAGCAGATTGTCGTGATCCTCCGCCTCGGGCATGGGCACCAGAACCATCAGCGCCGCCGATGCGACCCCGCGCGGGGCGATCCGGCGGGCGGGCGGGCCGAGGCTGGGTTCGGCAAGCCACCAGGGGGCAAATTCGGCAAAACTGGTTGGCCAGTTCGCGCGCTCTCCGCCCATGCGCGGCAGCGGGGGCGGGGCTGGCTGTTCCGCGCGGCGAGGCGCAGTCTTCAGCACCTCGGCATGGGTCGCCGTGTCATCGGGATCAACCTCCTGCAACCAGCGCACGGGGCTGTCGGTAAAGTCGCAATCCACGCCTGCCTGCCGCCACCAGGCAATCGCGGCGGCGAACTGCTCCGCCAGATCAGCGGAAGGGCCGGGGGATGGGCGGCTTTCCATGCACCTGCTCTTGACCTGCCTGCCGCCAGCGATCAAGCCCTGATGCCATGAACAGCCTTTTGTTGGAGCCTTTGGGATGAGCGCGCGGGAATCGATGCCAGTGGATGTCGTGATCGTGGGCGCGGGGCCAGCCGGCCTTGCTGCCGCAATCCGGCTGAAACAGATCGACGCCAATTGCGAAATCGTCGTGCTGGAAAAGGGCGCGGAAGTGGGCGCGCATATCCTGTCGGGCGCGGTGATTGATCCGCGCAGTCTGGATGAATTGCTGCCCGATTGGCGCGCCAGTTGCGCGCTCGCCAAGGTGCCGGTGACCGAAAACCACCACTGGGTGCTGACGCGGGCGGGCAAGTGGGAATTGCCGCATCTGCTGATGCCCCCCTTGATGAGCAACAAGGGCACTTACACCGGATCGCTCGGCAATCTCACCCGCTGGCTTGCCGAACAGGCCGAGGGGCTGGGCGTGCAGATCTTCCCCGGCTTTCCGGCGAGCGAGGTGCTGTTCGACGAGGCGGGCAATGTCATGGGCGTTGCCACGCAGGACATGGGCGTGGCGGCCGATGGCAGCCACAAGCCCGACTATCAGCCGGGCATGGAACTGCACGCCAAATACACGCTGTTTGCCGAAGGCGCGCGCGGCCATCTGACCAAGCAGATGAAGGCGCGCTTTGCGCTGGATGCGGACTGTCAGCCGCAGGTCTATGGCCTTGGGATCAAGGAGTTGTGGGACATTCCTGCCGACCGGCATGAGCCGGGCCGGGTCATCCACACGCAAGGCTGGCCGCTTTCCGAAAGCGACAGCTGGGGTGGCGGCTTCCTGTATCATCAGGCCGATGGGCAAGTTGCGCTGGGTTTTGTAACCGCGCTGGATTATGCCAACCCCTATGTCTCCCCGTTCGAGGAGTTCCAGCGCTGGAAGACCCACCCCGCCATCCGCGCGGTGATCGAGGGGGGCAAGCGCGTCGCTTACGGCGCCAGGGCGATCAACGAGGGCGGGTGGCAGAGCGTCCCCACGCTCGCTTTCCCCGGCGGGGCGCTGATCGGCTGCGCGGCGGGCTTTGTGAATGTGCCACGCATCAAGGGCACGCATACGGCGATGAAAAGCGGGATGCTGGCCGCCGAAAGTGTGGCGGCGGCGCTGGCGGCTGGCCGCGAAAAGGACACGCTGGCCGATTATGATGCGGCGGTGCGGACAAGCTGGATCGCGGACGAACTCAAGAAGGTGCAGAACGCGCAGCCATTGGTGGCAAAGTTCGGCGGGGCGCTGGGCAGCCTGTTTGCAGGCGGGGATATGTGGCTGCGCACGCTGGGCCTGAAGATCACCGGCGCAATGGGGCACCATACCGATGCCGCCAATACGGGCCGCGCCGATCTGTTCCAGCCAATCAAATATCCCAAGCCCGATGGCAAGATCACCTTTGACCGGCTCTCCTCCGTTTTCCTGTCCGGCACCAACCATGCGGAAGATCAGCCGTGCCATTTGCAAGTGGCCGATTTGGAGTTGCAAAAGGCCAGCGAGCTGGGCGTCTATGCCGGGCCATCGACGCGCTACTGCCCGGCGGGCGTGTATGAATGGCTGGGGCTGGAGGAGGGCGAGCCGCGCTACCAGATCAATTCGCAGAACTGCGTCCACTGCAAGACCTGCGACATCAAGGACCCGAACCAGAACATCAATTGGGTCACGCCCGAAGGCGGCGGCGGCCCGACCTATCCGAATATGTGACGATGCGCGAAACCGCCTACGCCAAGATCAACCTTGCCCTGCACGTGCGGCGCAGGCGGGAGGATGGCTATCACGAGCTGGAGACGCTGTTCGCCTTTGTCGATGCAGGCGATGAACTCACCGCGCGCGCCGGTGAGGCGGACAGCCTCACCGTGGTGGGCGAGTTTGCGGGCGCGCTGACCGATCCGTTCGGCAATATCGTGGCGCAGGCACTCACCGCTTTGCCGCATCCCGGCGGGCTAGCGGTGACTTTGGAGAAAAACCTGCCGGTGGCGGCGGGGCTGGGTGGCGGTTCGGCCGATGCGGGCGCGGTGTTCCGCCTGATCGAGGCGGCGCATGGTCTGCCCGACGATTGGCGCGAGCGCGCGGCAAGGCTTGGCGCGGATGTGCCCGCCTGTGTCGAAAGCCGCACGCATATCGGCACGGGCACGGGGACCGAGCGGGCGGATGTGGTCGATGACATTGCGGGCAAGCCCGTGCTGCTGGTGAATCCGCGCGTGCCGCTCAGCACCGGGCCTGTGTTCAAGGCGTGGGACGGGATTGATCGCGGGCCCCTGCCCACAGGCACCGCGCGCGAAATTGCGCTGGCGGGGCGCAACGACCTGCTTGCCCCTGCCGCAAAGCTGTGTCCGGTGATTTCCGAGGTTATTGTCCGGCTCAAGGTCACCAATGCCTGGAAAGTGGATATGTCCGGTTCGGGCGCCACCTGCTTTGCGATCTATGATTCGGTGAACAAGCGCGATGCGGCGGCGGCGGCGCTGCGCCATTTCCGGCCGCAATGGTGGACTCTGACGGGCAAGCTCCGCTAATCGCAGGCAAATGGATCACGAAGCCTATCGCCTTGTCGGCCAGCCGGAAACCGGCGGCATCCTCGTCGTCTCGGATCACGCCAGCAACCGTGTGCCGGAGGATATCGACCTCGGCATCGTGCCAGCCTTGCTGGATGAGCATATTGCGGTCGATATCGGCGTAGAGGCCATCGGCACGATCATGGCGCAGCAGCCGGGCTTTGCCGCTTTTCAGGGGCAGGTCAGCCGCCTTGTGTGCGATTTCAACCGCGACCGGGACAGTGCTGGCGTAGTTCCCGCCAGCAGCGACGGCCACGCCATTCCCGGCAATGTCCTGACGCCGGAGCAGCGGGAGGCGCGGCTGGCGCGCTTCTTCGATCCCTATCACGATGCCTTGGCCCTCCTTCTGGCCGAGGCAAAGCCCGCTCTCGTCGTCTCGCTGCACAGCTTCACCCCTGCGCTGGCCACCTGCGACAAGCCCCGGCCGTGGCAAGTTGGCGTCCTTTACAACAGCGATGACCGCGTCGCGCGCATCGCCATCTCCATGCTGGAGGTGGAAGGCCTGACCGTGGGCGATCAGGAGCCGTATTCGGGCGTGCTGCTCAATGCCACGATGAACCGGCATTGCGAGCCGGTGGGCCTGCCCTATGTCGGCATCGAGCTGCGGCAGGATATTGCGGGGCGCGAAAAGTTCCAGCCCGGCCTCGCCGATATGCTGGTGCGCATGGCGAAAACCTGCGTCCAGCGCCTCCGTAGCGCCTAGGCCGGGTGGCCTATCACGCGCGGCTTTCGACCGTGGAATTGCAAAGCGCTTGACCCTTTCGCCCAAGCTGACAAGAGCAGGTGGCAAGGAGATAGCGAAAATGCCCGCCTACCGTTCCCGCACCACCACCCACGGCCGCAACATGGCCGGCGCACGCGGCCTGTGGCGCGCCACCGGCATGAAGGACGAGGATTTCGGCAAACCGATCATCGCCGTGGTCAACTCTTTCACCCAGTTCGTGCCGGGCCATGTCCACCTCAAGGATCTGGGCCAGCTGGTCGCGCGCGAGATCGAGGCGGCGGGCGGCGTGGCCAAGGAATTCAACACCATCGCGGTGGATGATGGCATTGCCATGGGCCATGACGGGATGCTTTATTCGCTGCCCAGCCGCGATCTGATCGCCGACAGCGTCGAATACATGGTCAATGCGCACTGCGCCGATGCGATGGTGTGCATCTCCAATTGCGACAAGATCACGCCCGGTATGCTGATGGCCGCGATGCGCATCAACATTCCGGCCGTTTTCGTGTCCGGCGGGCCGATGGAAGCGGGCAAGGTTATCCTTGGCGGCAAGGAACACGCGCTCGATCTGGTGGATGCCATGGTTGCTGCCGCGGATGACAGCTATACCGATGAACAGGTGGCAGAGATCGAACGCTCGGCCTGCCCCACCTGCGGATCGTGCAGCGGGATGTTCACCGCCAATTCAATGAACTGCCTGACCGAAGCGCTGGGTCTGTCGCTGCCCGGCAACGGCTCGGTGCTGGCCACCCATGCCGACCGCAAGAGCCTGTTCGAACGCGCCGGTCGCCTGTCCGTGGCGCTGGCCAAGCGCTATTACGAGGAAGGCGACGAGAGCGTCCTGCCGCGCTCCATCGCCAGCTTTGCCGCGTTTGAAAACGCGATGACGCTGGATATTGCCATGGGCGGATCGACCAACACCGTGCTGCATCTGCTCGCCGCCGCTTACGAGGCGGGGGTGGATTTCACCATGAAGGACATCGACCGGCTGAGCCGCCGCGTGCCGTGCCTGTCCAAGGTTGCCCCGGCCAAGAGCGATGTGCACATGGAAGATGTCCACCGTGCAGGGGGGATCATGGCGATCCTCGGCCAGCTGGAGCGGGCGGGACTTATCCATACCGCGCTTCCCACTGTGCACAGCCCCACAATGGGTGACGCGCTGGATGATTGGGACATCAGCCGCACCAATAATCCCAAGGTGCATGAATTTTATCGCGCCGCGCCGGGCGGGGTGCCTACGCAGGTCGCCTTCAGCCAGAATCGCCGGTGGAAGGAACTCGACCTCGACCGCGAAAACGGCGTGATCCGATCGGCTGAACACGCCTTCAGCAAGGATGGCGGGCTGGCGGTGCTGTATGGCAATATTGCCGCTGACGGCTGCATCGTGAAAACCGCGGGCGTGGATGAAAGCATCCTGAAGTTTACCGGCACAGCGCGCGTGTTCGAAAGCCAGGACGATGCCGTGACCGCGATCCTGACCGATCAAATCACGGCGGGCGATGTGGTGGTGATCCGCTATGAAGGGCCAAAGGGTGGGCCGGGGATGCAGGAAATGCTCTATCCCACCAGCTATCTGAAATCGAAGGGGCTGGGCAAGGCCTGCGCGCTGTTCACCGACGGGCGCTTTTCGGGCGGGACGTCGGGCCTGTCGATCGGCCATGCCTCGCCCGAAGCGGCCGAGGGCGGGGCGATTGCGCTGGTGGAAAATGGCGACACTATCGCCATCGACATTCCGGCGCGCAGCATCAATCTGCTGGTTTCGGACGAGGAACTGGCCCACCGCCGCGCCGCGATGGAGGCCAAGGGGGATGGCGCCTGGCAACCGGCGCAGGAACGTCCGCGCAAGCTTTCCGTGGCACTCAAAGCCTATGCCGCGATGACCACGAGCGCCGCGCGCGGGGCAATCCGCGATATCTCGCAGCTCAAGACCCGCTGATATGCGCGCGCTTGTTCCCGCCACCTGCCTGTTGGCGCTGGCGGCCTGTTCAGCGAGTGGAGATGCGGTGGATGGAGAAGCTGTCGCACAAGGCGAGACTATTGCCTGCGCTACGGGCGGTGCTGCGGAACTGGCCCCTGTCTGCACCGTGGAACGCGCGGTGGAGGACGGCGCCTTGATATTGGTCATCCATCACGAGGATGGCGGGTTCCGCCGTCTTGCGGTGCAAGGCGATGGGTCGGGTGTGGCAGCGGCCGATGGCGCGGACCCGGCGCAGATCACCGTCTATGATGGGGAAATCGCGGTGACGGTAGCGGCCGATCGCTACATCCTGCCCGCAACGATTGCCGCCAAAACCGCCGAAACGGCAGGCGATGCTGCGCCCTGACCAGATTCTCACCGTCGCCCAGATGCAGGCGGCGGAGCAGGCGCTGATTGACGGCGGGGAAACCGTGTCCAGCCTGATGGAACGCGCTGGGGCGGGTGCCGCCGATTATGTCTGGCGGCTGTCGGCCGGACGGCCCGTCACCGTGCTGTGCGGGCCGGGCAATAATGGCGGCGATGGCTATGTGATTGCGCGCCTGCTGCACCAGCGGGGGGTGGCGGTGCAGGTGGTGGCGCCGATGCAACCGAAAACGGCAGCCGCGCGGGCGGCGCGTGCAGCCTGGGGCGGGGAAAGCGTTACCCATGCCGCGGGTGAGGTGTTTGTCGATTGCCTGTTCGGCAGCGGGCTTGCCCGTTCGCTTGAACCGCCGCTGGAGCGGTTGCTGAACGATCTGGCGGGGGCGCATCGCTTGCGTGTCGCGGTTGATCTCCCCAGCGGCGTGGATGCCGACAGCGGTGAATGCCTCAACGCGGCGCTTCCGGTTTTCGACCTGACGATCGCGCTGGGTGCGTGGAAGCCCGCGCATTGGCAGATGCCCGCGATGGAATTGATGGGCGCACGGCGGCTGGTCGATATCGGGATTGCCCCGATGGCCGATGCCATGCGGGTCTCGACGCGTCCGCACCTCGCATCCCCGCCGATGGGCGCGCACAAATACAGCCGCGGCCTGCTGAGCGTGGTGGGTGGGGCCATGCCTGGTGCCGCGGTGCTGGCGGCACGGGCAGCGCAAGGCGGCGGAGCGGGCTATGTCCGGATTGAAACGAGCGGGCGGGAATCTTTCCCGCTCCCGCCCGATATCGTGCTGCGCCGTGTGCCGACCGAGGAATTGTTCCATGACCGCTGGATCGATGCGGTGCTTATCGGGCCTGGCCTTGGCCGGGGTAGCGAGGCGCAAGGTCTTTTGGCGAATGTGCTGGAACTCGATATCCCCACCGTCTGCGATGCCGATGCGCTGCATCTGCTGGAACCGCCCATGCTGCAAGGCCGCAGCGCACCACTGATCGTTACCCCGCATGACGGTGAGCGCGAGGCGCTGAACGAGGCGTTCGGCGTGGTGGGTGATGGGCGGATCGAGGAGGTGGTCGAATTGGCCGAAGCGCTGGGCGCGGTGGTACTTGCCAAGGGGCCGGATACGCTGATCGCTGCGCCGGGCGTGCCGCTCACCTTCATGCCGCCGGCCTGCAGTTGGCTCAGCACGGCGGGGACGGGCGATGTTCTGGCGGGCCTTGTGGCCAGCCGTCTTGCCGCGCAGGCCGACACGCCGTTGCGCGCGGCGGAGGAGGCGTGCTGGCTCCATGCCGAGGCGGCGCGGCTGGCCGGGCCTGCCTTTTCCGCCGGGGCGCTTGTGGCGCACCTGCCGCAGGCGTGGAGAGCCTTTCTGTGAGCGGGCCTGAAGAAATCATCCGCATTGCCGCCAAGGGCGATGGAGTCACCGCATCGGGCCGCCACGTCTCCGGCACCGCCCCAGGTGATCTGGTCACGGCGGACGGCACGATCACGCGGGGGCCGCACCATATCGATCCGCCGTGCCGCCAATTCGGCCAATGCGGCGGGTGCGAATTGCAGCAGGTCGACGATGACGGGCTTGCGGAGATGGTGAAAGGGCGCGTGCTCCACGCCGCCCGTGCGCAGGGCATGGAACCCGCCGTGGTTGCGCCCACGCATCTCTCTCCGCCGCGGTCGCGCCGCCGGGCCTCGCTGCGTGCGGTGAACGGAGGCGGAGGCCGGGCGCTGATCGGTTTCCACGCGGCCGGATCGCATCGGGTGGTGGATTTGCGCGAATGCCATGTGCTCACCGATGAACTATTCACATTTATTGGCAAGTTGCGGGATTATCTTTCGAAAAGAAAAGGCAAGTTTTCTGCCGAGATTGATCTGGCACTCGCCGATCAAGGGGTGGATTGCACCATCCGCAATCTGACTGTCGAAGGGCTGGAACAGACCGAGGACCTCCTCGATTTCTGCCGCGACAACACTCTGGCACGGCTGTCGCTCGATCAGGGTTTTGGCGCGGAAACCTTCTGGGAACCGGAGCCTGTCACCGTGACGCTGGGCGGCGTGCCGGTGCCGTTCCCGCAAGGCGCCTTCCTGCAAGCGACGCAGGATGGCGAAGATGCCCTGACCGGCGCGGTGCGCGAATGGCTTGGCGATTGCCGCGCGGTGGCGGATCTGTTTGCAGGGCTGGGCACCTTCACTTTTGCGCTGCCCCGGCACATCCCGGTTCTGGCCGCAGAGGCCGCACGCGACGCGGTGCTGGCCTGCAAGGCGGCCGCTTCCCGCCACCGCCTGCCCGTGGAGGCGGCGCACCGCGACCTGTTCCGCAATCCGCTGCAACCCGCAGAGCTGGCGCGGTTTGACGGGGTCGTGATTGATCCCCCGCGGGCCGGGGCGCGGTCGCAGGTCGAGCAGCTGGCGGCAAGCGGGGTCGCAAAAATCGCCTATGTGAGCTGCAATCCCATCAGCTGGTCGCGCGACGGGGCCTTGCTGGCGGCGGCGGGCTATCGGTTGGCGCAGGTTCGCCCGGTGGGCCAGTTCCGCTGGTCAACCCATGTCGAGCTGGCCAGCCTCTTCCTCAAGAACGGCGCATAACGCGCTGAAAAGCCATGTGGATGCCGTCTCGCCACTAAATCCGTGATCGGCATCTTCGCATAGCTGCCACAGCCGCTTGCTGGCAGGCCACGCCGCCATGAACGCCTGCGCCGTGCGGTCCCTTGGGGCCAGCAGAATGGCGGTCTTGCCCGCAAAGCGGGCGTGCCCGGCCTGCATATCCCCCAACAGGCCCGAAAGGGACCGAGAGGGACTGAGAGCGCGGCGCAGGCCATTCAGCAGCTTTGCCAGCGACACATCGCCCTGGAGAAGGCGCAGCACCTCGCGCGGGGATTTCAGCTTCGCAGCATAGCGTGCGCGCACCGCTTGCGGGGCAGGGCCTTCGTCTGCCGAATCGAAGGTCCAGGGGTTGGCCAGCACCAGCGCATCGCATCCCGCGCCGCCGGCAAGCAGCAGCGCGCTGGCCGCATCGCAATTGCCGAAAACGACAAGGCGCTCGATATGCGGAGCCTGTGCGCGGAAAGCGGCGATCGCCGCGGCAATATCAGGCGCGCTGCCGGTGAAGCCGCTGTTGCGGCCGGTGGAATCGCCCACGCCGCGCCGGTCGAACCGCAGCACCGGATAGCCTGCCGCCGCGATCCGGGCTGCCAGCCTTGCCTGCCCGCTGAATGTCCCGCTTCGCACCTCGTTGCCACCCGTTACGATCAGCAGGCCCACCCGGCCCGCCGCATCATCCAGCGTGGCGGCGAGCGTTTCGCCTGCGCAGGGAAAAGCGAAATGCCGCCGGCTCATCCCTGCACATCCTGCACGATCCGCGCCGCAAGCGCTTCGGCCTGCGCGCCGTCGTGATCGGGCTCGGCGCGCAGCCACAGGCCCGCTGCGTCGAAGTCTGCCGGGGTGAGCGTGTGCAGGCCATGCGCGGGCAATTCCGCCCTTGCCAGCGCCGCTACCATTTCCGCGCCCAGGTGATAGCCGCCCAAAGCCAGCCCTTCGTTTTTGCCGGTTTGGAGCAAAGCCTCGCTGCTCTCGCTGCGGCCTGCCTCCTTCGCTGCGACGACCCGCGCCCGCAGCAGAGCGCGCAATGCCGCCTTTCCGGCAAGCGGCGCATAGGCCCAGCCGGGCAGATCCGGCGCCAGGTTCACGCCCGCGCGTATGGCCAGCACATGGGTGCACCCATAGGCCTGCGATGCGGCAAGGGCGGCGCTGCGCCAGCTAGCCAGATCGTGCGCCGCCAGCGGGGCGAGGCTTTCGTTGCAGCCGGGCAGATCGGGCAGCACGCTGGCGACCCCGGCCCGTTCCAGCGCGCGCATCAGCTCCACGGAAAAATGGCGCAGCTTGTTTGCTTCATCAAACCAGGCAGGCAGCACCAGCAGGCGGGTGGAGGCGGACGGATCGCCAAAGGTCAGCGCCAGTTCCTCCTGCCCGCCGGGCGCGGTGTAACTGGCGAAGTGCACGCCCGGTCAGCCCGCTTGCCGCTTGGCCGTCACGAAGGCCAGCAATGCGCCGAAACTTTCGAGCATTTCGCCGTCAATCTCGTCGTCCTCGATCACGAGGCCGAGGCGATCCTCCATCTCGGTCAGCAAGGTTGCCACGGCCATGGAATCGAGTTCGGGCAGGTGGCCGAACAGGCCGGTATCCGCGTCAAACGCGTCCACGCGCTGTTGCGACAGCCCAAGGCAATCGCGCAAAAGCGCGCGCAATTCGTTTTCGATCATCGCTTGGTCGGTCATGCTGCGCCCCTAACCATCGGAATGGGGCGATACAAGGTGGCGGATCAGCGCCTTGCCCAGTTGCAGCCAGTGGCGCGGCGCGGCGGGGTGGATGCAAGTGAGCGCAAAGCGCGGGCGCGCGGCGTCCATCCAGTCGGCCTTGTAGCTGTCATTGCCGGTGCCGAAATCGACTTGCGCCACACGGTCGCGGTCAATCACCTGCTCCATCAGCGCGGCGGTCAGCGTGGTGCCGGGGGAAAGCGCGTCCGCGGCGGGAAGATGCGCCAGCTTGTGAATATAGGCCGTGCCATCCTCCACGGTCCAGAACTGCGCGGCCACCGGCTGGCCATCGGCCAAGGCCATGCCGAACAGGTAATGGCCGCGTGCGCTCTCCTGCCTGGCAAAGGCGCGCAGCAAGGCCGGATCGCCTTCGGCCGGTTTCCAGCTGGCGGCATAGATTGCCTCGTAGGCGGCCCAGTCAGCGGCGTCGAAGTGGCGGGACAGGCGCACCTCCACCTTCTTCGCCTTGCGCTTCAGCGTGGTGCGCAAGGGGCCGGGGCGGCTGGCGAGGTATTCGGCGAAACTGCGCCCGTTGATGGCGAGAAAGTGGTTGGTGTCGCAGATGTCGCGGCTGACGAAAAAGCCCGCGCGGCGAAAGGCGGCTTCCAGACGGTCGGTATCGGCGGCATCCAGCTTGGTGAGAGTGATGCTGTAGGCGCGCAAGGCGCCGGCCAGTGCATCGAGCAAGGCGGGGCTGGCTCCCGCCGTTTCCAGAGGTGCCCAGGTGAAGGCATACCAGTTGGAGAGTATGTCCAGCTCCTTGCCACGCCGGATCAGCGGCAGGGCGATCGCGCCGCTCGCATCGCTGGCAAGGGCGATGAAGGGCCGCTGGCCAGACAGCCCTTGGGCCTGTTCCAGCAAGCCGAACCATTCGACACGCGCAAACGGCCCCTTGCCGCACAGGCCAAGGCCATGCAGTTCGTTAACCGTGTCGTGATAGGCGATTTCGCCCAAAGCCCGCTTCTCCAGATGGAGTTCCTGTGTCCACCGCGCCCGATCCCGTGCCGCGCCCGCTCGATCACCTCGCATTGTGCGGGGCGGATGGCGATGCGGCGCTGACCTTGCGCGAGGGCACGCTTAGCTGGAAGGACTTAAGAAGCCGTGTCGCGCAGCTTGCGGGCTGGCTGGATGCGTTGGGGCTGGAACCGGGCGCGCGGGTGGCGACATGGGCGGCCAAGGGCGAAGTGACCTGCCTGATGCCGCTGGCAGCGGCGCGCGCGGGTCTTGTCCACGTGCCTATCAATCCTCTGCTCAAGCGGGCGCAGGTAAACCATATTCTCACCGATTGCGTGGCCCGCCTGCTGATCGGCACGCCTGCGCGGCTTGCCACGCTGGAAAGCGGCGACTTGCCCGCCGGGTGCCGCGTGGTGGAGGAAGCCGCGGCATTGGCCGCTGCGTATGCGGACGGGCGCGAACTGCCGCCATCTGCCGCCGATCCGGCCGATCTGGCCGCTATCCTCTACACCAGCGGATCGACCGGACGTCCCAAGGGCGTGATGCTCAGCCATGCGAATATGTGGCTGGGGGCGGTCAGCGTGGCGCATTATCTGGGGCTGGCGGCGGATGATGTGACACTGGCCGTGCTGCCGCTCAGCTTCGATTACGGGCAGAACCAGCTTCTTTCCACTTGGGTGGCGGGCGGCTGCGCCGTGCCGCTCGATTACCTCCTGCCGCGCGATGTGGTGAAGGCCTGCGCGCGGCATGGCGTCACCACGCTCGCCGCTGTGCCGCCCTTGTGGGTGCAGGTGCTGGAGGCGGATTGGCCGGCCGGATCGGTCGCACCGCTACGCCGCCTGACGAATAGCGGCGGCGCGCTGACGCCTGATCTGGTGCGCCGTCTGCGCGCCACCTTCCCGCAGGCGCGGCTGTTTGCCATGTATGGCCTGACCGAAGCCTTCCGCTCGACCTTTCTCGATCCCGCGCTGATCGACAGCCATCCCACTTCGATGGGCAAGGCGATCCCCTTTGCCGAGATTCTGGTGGTGAACGATGCGGGCGACATCGCCGCCGCTGGCGAGGAGGGTGAACTGGTGCATTGCGGGCCATTGGTAGCGCAGGGCTATTGGAACGATCCTGTGCGCACGGCGGAGCGCTTTCGCCCCGCGCCCGCAGTCTCTCGCTATGGCGGGATGGCGGTATGGTCGGGCGACCGGGTGGTGTGCGATGCTTCAGGGCTGCTCTATTTCGTGGGCCGACGCGATGCGATGATCAAGAGCGCGGGGAACCGCATTAGCCCGTCGGAGGTCGAGGAAGCGGCGCTTGCCACCGGCCTTGCGGTGGAGGCGGCGGCATTGGGCGTTGCGGATGATCGGCTGGGGCAGGCGATCTGGCTGTTCGTGCGCGGCCCCGGCGATGCAGAAGGCTTGCGCAACGCGCTGCGCCATGATCTGCCCGGCTTCATGCAGCCGCACATGATCCGCTATCTTGACGCCATGCCGCTTGGCCCCAACGGCAAGATCGACCGCGCCGCGCTGGCGCAGATGGCGCAGGGCGAGGGGGCGCAATGAAGCCGCTGGGCCCGATCCCCCCCGGCTTTGCCGCGCTGGATGGCGAACTGGCGATTGGCGGGCGCAAGGTGTGCGCGCTGGTGAAGGAAGCGGGCGGGACGCCGCTGTTTGTCTATTCGCGCGCGCTGATTGACGCGCGGATGGCGGCCCTGCGCGCCGCCATGCCCGCGCGGCTGAAGATACATTACGCAATGAAGGCCAATCCCTTTGCGCCGCTGCTCGAACATATGGCCGACCTGGTCGATGGCCTCGACATTGCATCGGGCGGGGAACTGGCGATGGCGCGGGCGGCGGGGTTCACCCCGCGCGAGATCAGCTTTGCCGGGCCGGGCAAGACCGATGCCGAATTGACCGCCGCGATCCGGCAGGGCGTCACGATCAATCTGGAATCGGCAGGGGAGGCGCGCCGGGCACTGGCGCTGGGCACCGCGCTCGGCGTGACCCCGCGCCTTGCCATTCGCGTAAACCCGGATTTCGAGCTGCGCGGATCGGGTATGAAAATGGGCGGCGGGGCCAAGCCCTTTGGCGTGGACGAGGGCGCGGTTGCGCCGCTGGCGCGCGAGATCATTGCGGCAGGCGCGGTATGGCGCGGCTTGCACATCTATACCGGCAGTCAGGCGCTGGATGCGGGCGCGGTGATCGAGATGCAGGGCAATGTGCTGGATGTGGCCGCGCGTCTGACGCAGGCCATCGGTGCGCCGTTGGTGCATCTCAACATGGGCGGTGGCTTTGGCATCCCCTATTTCGACAAGGATCAGCCGCTCGATATCGCCGCCGTCGGTGCGGCGCTGCAAGAGCGGTTTGCGAGCCTGCTGCCCGAACTGCAGGACACGGAAATTGCGATAGAACTGGGCCGCTTTCTGGTGGGTGAGGCGGGCGTTTATCTGACCCGCATTGTTGATCGCAAGGAAAGCCACGGGCAGGTTTTCCTCGTCTGCGACGGGGGGCTGCACCACCAATTGGCGGCCAGCGGCAATTTCGGCACGGTGGTGCGGCGCAATTATCCGCTCGCCATTGCGACACGCTTTGATGCACTGGCAGAGGAGGAGGCGAGCGTGGTGGGTTGCCTGTGCACCCCGCTCGACCGGCTGGCGGAGCAAGCGCAGCTGCCCCGCGCCGATGTGGGCGATCTGGTGGCGGTGTTCTGCGCCGGGGCCTATGGCGCCAGCGCCAGCCCTTCTGCCTTTCTGGGGCAGGGGCCGGCGCGCGAAATGCTGGTTTAAGCTCTTCACCGGGCAGCGTCCCCTTTCGGGACAGCACCCCGAAAATCCCGCAAATCAGGGAGTTTCGCGGCCAAGGCTAACGCAATGTTCACCCTTTTTGCCCAGTGTGCACGCTGGATCCGCGGGCTGTGGAACCGTGGCGGGTTTTTCCCGTCACCGCTTCTGTTGCCCGAACACTTTTGAGGACGCGCGCAATGCGAAGGAACAGAATTGCCTCCCTGCTGGCCGCCGGTGCCACCGCATCGCTTGTGCTGTCGGGATGCGCCAGCCCCGGCGCCGCGCCGCGCCTTGCGCCTGCCACCTTTGTCGCCATGCAGGAAGGGCCGGGCGAGGAATATGTGATCGGCCCGCTCGACGAACTTACCATCCATGTCTGGCGCAATGACGAACTGGGCGCCGAAGTGCAGGTGCGCCCCGATGGCCGCATCACCACGCCGCTGGTGGCCGATATGCCCGCCGTGGGCAAGACGCCTACCATGCTGGCCGAGGATATCCGTCTGCAACTGAGCCAATACATCGCCGATCCGCTGGTGACGGTGATCGTCAACAAGTTTGCCGGCACATTCAGCCAGCAGGTGCGCATTGTGGGCGCGACCGAACAGCCCGCCTCCTTGCCTTACCGGGCCAATATGACGCTGCTCGACGCGATGATCGCCGTGGGCGGCCTGTCCGAATTTGCCGCGGGCAACCGCGCACGCCTGATCCGGTTTGATCGCACCACCGGGCGTCAGCAGGAATATGGCCTGCGCCTCAACGATCTGCTGCGCCGGGGGCAGAGCGAGGCGAATGTGATGCTGATGCCGGGGGATGTGATCATCATACCCGAAAGTATGTTCTGACAGGGAGCCACGGGCGTTGAACCTCCTCCTTGAAGAAGTGCGCGCGGCGATCTGGTCGGTCTGGAACCGGCGCTGGCTGGCGCTGGGCATTGCCTGGGCGGTGTGCCTGGCCGGGTGGCTGGCCGTGGCGCTGATCCCCAATTCCTATGCTTCGGAAGCGCGCATATTCGTGCAGCTCGATGATGTGCTGGCCGAACAGATCGGCATCGGCACCGCCAGCCGCCAGCGCAGGATCGAGCGCGTGCGCCAGACATTGGTGAGCTCGGTCAATCTGGAGAAGGTGGTTCGCTCCACGTCGCTGGGCGACGGAATTACCAATGCCAGCGACATGGAACGCGCGGTGGAAGCCTTGACCAAGGACATCAAGGTTACCGCCGAAGGCGAAAATAGGTTCGAAATCACCGCCAGCAGCGGTCGGCGCAGCCTGAGCGACAGCGAGAACGCGCAATTGGCGCAGACCATCGTGCAGCGCATGATCGACATCTTCCGCGAGGAAAATCTCGGCGGCGCACGCGGTGACATGGCCAGTTCGATCGATTTCATCAACGAACAGCTCGCCCAGCGCCAGCGCGAATTGGAAGAGGCCGAGCAGCGCCGGCTGGAATTCGAAGCGCTGCATCCCGAGCTGATTGGCGGCACGGCCGCGCTTCAGCAAAGCCTGAATGCCTCACGCGCGGAATTGCGCAGTATCGAGGCGGATCTGGCGGCGGCGGAAAGTGCGCTGGCCGCGATCGACGGGCAGATTGCCAGCACCCCGCGCACGCTGCTGACTGCCGAAGGCGGCGGGCCACGTGTCTTGCTGGCTCAAGCTGAAGCGACGCTGAGTCAATACCGCGCGCAGGGCCTCACCGATCAGCACCCTGACGTCGTCACCATTACCCGGCAGATCGCCACCCTGCGCGAGCGGGCCGCGGCGGATAACGGCGCATCCGGGACACAGAATCCCGCCTACACATCGCTTGTCACCATGCGGGCGCAGCGGCTTGCCGCGGTGCAGGCGTTGCAATCGCGCGCGGCGGCGCTGCGGGCGGAAATCTCCTCGGTCATGGCAAGCCAGTCGCGCGAACCGGGCGTTTCGGCCGAAGCGCAGCGCATCAGCCGCGATTACGAAGTGCTGCGCACCCAGTATGAAGAATTGCTGCGCGACCGCGAACAATTGCGCCTGCGCGGGCAGGTGGAGACCGAGCGCAGCGCGGTGCAGTTCGAAGTGGTCGATCCGCCGTCCACCCCGCGCAAGCCTGCCGCGCCCAACCGGCCGCTGCTCTTGTTCGCTGTCCTGATTCTGGGCCTGGGCGCGGGCGCGGGCACAGCCTTCGCGCTCAGCAAGCTCGGCTCGACCTTCTCCACCGCCAGCCAGTTGGAGCGGACATTCGACCTGCCCGTGATCGGCACGGTGAGCCATGCGCTGACGGTGGCGGGCAAGGAACTGGCGGCGCGCCGGATGAAATATTTTGCCGCCGCATCGGGCGGGCTGGGCGTTGTCTTCGTGGTTCTGCTGGGCCTCGAAATCGCGCAGCGCGGGCTGATGGCGTGAGGGGGACCAGATGACCGAACACAGCAAGATCCCTCTGCCCGGCAGCCCTGGCGAGGCGGGCGAATCCGGCGGCAAGTCGCTGTTCGAGCGGGCCGAGGGCCTGATCGGAAAGTCCGGCTTCGCCCCCGCACCCGTTCCGCGCGAACTGGCCCCGCCGGTCAACCGGCCCTTGAACAACAAGGGCGCGCGCCGCGCCGTGCCGGAGACGGGCGAACCTGTGCCAGCATACCCGGCGGCTGACCCTGTCGCAGTTGCCGCCGCACCACAGGCAGAGGCCCCGCCTGCCGCCGCTGCCGAGCCGCCGGCCCCGCGCATCGAGCTTACCCGCCGCCGCGGCGTGATCGACCGCGAAAGGCTTGCCTATAACGGGCTTATCAATCCCGAAGGCCCGGTGACCGCGCTGCTGGAGGAATTCCGCATCGTGAAGCGCCAATTGCTCAAAGCGGTGCGCGCCGGCGCGGATGGCCCGCACGCCGATCTTGCGCAGCGCATCCTGGTGTGTTCGCCGCTGCCCAATGAAGGCAAGACCTTCTGCGCCACCAATCTGGCGCTGGCACTGGCGACCGAGCGCGATTGCGAAGTCGTGCTGGTGGACGCTGATGTGGCCAAGCCCTCGATCCTGTCGCTGCTGGGCCTGCCCAAGGGGCCGGGGCTGATGGATGCGCTGGCCAATCCCGCCATTGCCATCGAGGACTGCGTCATCGCCACCGACATTGCGGGGCTGTCTGTGCTGCCCGCCGGCAACCCGACCCACGCCGACAGCGAATATCTTGCCAGCGCGCGCACCGGCGAGGTGTTGGCGCGGCTGACGCAGGGCGCGCCCGAACGCGTGCTGATTTTCGATTCCCCGCCCGCTCTCGCCGCTTCGCCCGCCGCCGATCTGGCCCATCATGTGGGGCAGGCGGTGGTTGTCACCCGTGCCGACAAGACCGGGCAGAGCGCGCTGGAAGATGCGCTGACGCTGCTGTCCAGCTGCCCCGACATCAAGCTGCTTCTGAACGATGCCCGTTTCAGTCCCAGCGGGCGCCGCTTCGGCTCTTACTATGGATATGGAGGCTAGGATGCCCCGACCCTTCGCCCCCCGCCTGTTGGCGGCCACCTCTTTCGCGCTCAGCCTGGCGGCGCCCGGGCCCGCCTTTGCGCAAGCCGCGGTGTCGGCTGGCGGTGAAACCAGCGGTTCTGCGCGTGGTCAATCGTCGCGCTATGTCAATGTGCAGCCCTATATCGAAGCGGCGCAGGTGCTCACCGCCGAGCTTTCGCCGGGTGACGATGTGGTGACCTATACAAGGCTTGCGGCCGGGGTGGATACCGGCTTTGCCGGACGCAACAGCGCCGGCTCGCTCTCGCTGCGGTATGAGCGCCGGATCGGCTATGGCGATGTCGAGGATGGCGACGCCATCAGCGGCATTGCTCGCACATCGCTGGCGCTGGTGCCGCGCCGCCTGACGCTGGAGGCAGGCGGCCTTGCCGCGCGCACCCGCGTGGAAAGCGGCGGCTCCACCTCGCTGGGTGGGTTCGATGTGGACGACAGTTCCACCAGCCAGGTCTATTCGGTCTATGCCGGGCCTTCGCTGCAAACCAATATCGATCAGCTGGAAGTGACCGCCGGCTACCGCATCGGCTATACCCGCGTGGAAGCGCCCGATGCGGTGGTGCTGGCGCCGGGCGATCAGCCGGTGGATATATTCGATTCCAGCCTCAGCCAGCAGGCCGCCGCGCGCGCTGGTTTCGCGCCGGGCACGGTGCTGCCGATTGGCGTGGGTGTGGGCGGCGGTTGGAACCGGCAGGACGTCTCCAACCTCGATCAGCGGCTGGATGACCGCTATGTGCGCGGTGATGTGACCGTGCCGTTGTCCCCCACCTTGGCGCTTGTTGGTGGTGTGGGTTACGAGGATGTGCAGGTTTCCGCGCGCGATGCGGTGCGCGATGGGGATGGTGATCCGGTGGTCGGCCCCGATGGCCGCTTTGTGACTGACAAAGCCAGCCCGCGCACTATCGCCTATGAGACCGATGGCTTGATCTGGGATGCGGGCGTGATGTGGCGGCCCAGCAGCCGCACCTCGCTCACCGCCACGGTGGGCCGGCGCTATGGCTCGATGAGCTATACCGGCTCTATCTCCTATGCGCCCAATCCGCGCACCAGCGTCAATATTGGCGCCTATGACACGATCAACAGCTTTGGCGGCGTGCTGGTGGACAATCTGTCCAACCTGCCGACCGAATTCCAGGCCTTCCGCAATTTGCTGACCGGCGATCTGGGCGGCTGTGTGGCGGCGCTGGAGGGCGGTTCCTGCGCGCTGGGCAATCTGGGCTCGCTGCGCAGCGCGGTGTTCCGCAGCCGGGGCGTGGTGGGATCGATCGCGCGCGGGACGGGGCGCACCAGCTATGGCGTGGCAGCAGGGTATGACCAGCGGCGTTATATCGCCGCCGCCGGAAGCGCGCTTGCGAATGTGGATGGCCTGCTCGACGAAACGATCTGGATCGGCGCCTATGCCAGCCAGCAGCTTGACCAGGCATCGGGCATTTCCGCAAATGCCTATGCCAATTGGTTCGATAGCGGGTTCGACAGCCAGGGCCAGGGCATGGGGTATTCCGCCGCGCTTGCCTATTACCGCCAGCTTATCCGCGGCCTGACCGGCACCGCAGCCGTGGGCGTCGATGGCGTCACCCGCGAAGCCTTGCCCGATTACACCAATGCCAGCGCCCTTGTCGGCCTGCGCTATTCCTTTTGACGGATCCGAGGGAGCCGATCCATGTTTGATGATTTCTATGGCCTGACCGGAAAGCCCTTCCAGCTTACCCCCGATCCGGAATTCTATTTCCGCTCGGTCACGCATCGCAAGGCGCTGTCCTATCTGGGATATGGTCTGGCGCAGGGCGAAGGCTTCATCGTCATCACCGGCGAGGTTGGCGCGGGCAAATCCACGCTGGTTGCCCACATGATGGCCAATATCGACCCCGCGCAGGTGACCGTGGCGCAGATCGTCACCAGCAAGCTGGATGGCGAGGAGATCGTGCACGTGGTGGCGCAGGCCTTTGGCCTCGACATCGAAGGGCATGACAAGGCCAGCGCGCTGGGCGCGATCGAGGCGCTGCTGCATGACGAGGCGCGGGCAGGCCGGCGCTGCCTGCTGGTGGTGGACGAAGCGCAGAACCTTGCCGTTTCCGCGCTGGAGGAGCTGCGGATGCTCTCCAACTTCCAGCTGGGCAACCATCCGCTGCTGCAAACGCTGCTGCTGGGCCAGCCCGAATTCCGCACGACGCTGCAAAGTCACCCCGATCTGGAGCAGCTGCGCCAGCGCGTGATCGCTGCGCACCATCTGGAACCGATGCAGAAGGGCGAGATCGAACCCTATATCGTGCACCGTCTGGAAAAGGTCGGCTGGCAAGGCAACCCCGCCTTCGACCAGCGCGTCTTTGCCGAATTGTTCGAAGCGAGCGGCGGCGTGCCGCGCCGGGTGAACCAGATTGCCAACCGCCTGCTGTTGCTGGGCGCGGTGGAAGAACGCAGCCGCATCGATGCCGCCATGCTGCAGTCGGTGCTGGACGAAATGGCAGGCGAGCGCGCCTTTCCGGTGGCTGCCCCGCAGCCGCTGCGCCAGCCGGTGCCCGCGCCCGAAGCTGCACGGGCTGTTGAAGCCGATGGTGTTCCTGCCCCCGCCACAGGGGTTGACGCGCAGGTGCTCGACACCTTGCTGGCCGAACGCGACGCGCAGATTGCCGAACTGCAACAGGCCGTAATCGAAATGGCCAATCAGCAGGATGAGGCGGTGGCGCAGGCGATCCAGCCCGAAATCCGTGCGCTTGAGGAACAGATTGCCCGGCTCGAAGCGCGCAATTTCGAGCAGGAGCGCACGATCCGCCAGACGCTGACCATGCTGATCGAATGGATCGAAGGCGAAATGGACGAAAGCAAGGCTGCCTGAAGGAGCGCTTCGCGGTGAATGCGGTGACCATCCGTGAACGGGCTGATGCGCAAAGCCGCATCGTCAACGGCCTGTCGGTCGATGTCGAGGACTGGTTCCAGGTCGGCGCGTTCGAGGATGTGATCGAGCGCGGCGACTGGGCCGGGCTGGATGACCGGGTGGAGCGCAATGTCCATGGCATTCTCGACCTGTTTGACGAGGCGGGGGCCAGCGCCACCTTCTTCACGCTGGGCTGGGTGGCACAGCGCCACGCGCCCTTGCTGCGAGAAGTTGCCGCGCGCGGGCACGAAGTCGCAAGCCACGGCTGGGATCATACGCGCGTCTTCAAGCTGACCCCGGCGGAATTTGCCGAGGATATCGCACGCGCCCGCAAGGCGATCGAGGACGCCACAGGCTTGCCTGTCACCGGCTACCGCGCGCCAAGCTTTTCCATCGATCACCGCACGCCCTGGGCCTTTGCCGAGCTGGTGGAGCAGGGATATGCCTATTCCAGCAGCGTCGCGCCGGTGGCGCATGACCATTACGGATGGGCCGACGCGCCGCGCTTTGCCTTTCGCCCGCTGCCCTGGGCCGATCTGGTGGAGATACCCGTCACCACCGCGATGTTCGGGGGCAAGCGGCTGGCGGCGGGCGGCGGCGGATTTTTTCGCGTGCTGCCTTATGCCTTTTCGCGCTGGGCCATCCGGCAGGTGAACCGCACTGATGGGCGGCCGGCGATCTTCTATTTCCACCCGTGGGAAATAGATCCCGGCCAGCCGCGCGTGGCGGGCGCGCCGCTGAAATCGCGGCTGCGCCATTACACCAATCTGGACAAGATGGCGCCCAAGCTGCGCCAGCTGATCCACGAATTTGCCTGGGGCCGCATGGATGTGCTGGCGCACCGCGAAAAGGCGCTGCTGCAAGCGCGCGCGGCATGAATGCGCCATTCGCCACGGATGCGGCCTCGGCACGGGCGCTGGCCTTGCGGGGGGCGGATCTGCGCGATCCTGCCGAAGTGGCGCGGATTGATGCCTTTGTGGCGGAAACGGGCGGCAGCGTGTTTCACCGCCCCGCCTGGCTGCTGGCAGTGGAGCGCGGCACGGGCAACGCCGCGCATGGTTTGCTGGCAGAACGTGGCGGATCGATAGCCGGCTTTTTGCCGCTGAACGCCATTCACTCCCCGCTGTTCGGCCGGATGCTGGCCGCCAGCGGTTTTGCGGTCGAAGGCGGGATTTTGGCGCGCGATCACAGCGCCGCACGGGCGCTGGCGGGCGGGGTGGAAGAATTGGCGCAGCGCCTCTCCTGCTCCACGGTGGAATTGCGCGGCGGGCCGGTGCCCGCAGGCTGGCATCTGCGCAGCGAAAGCCATTGCGGTTTCGTCGCGCCGCTTGCCGCCGATGAGGAGGCGCAGCTCCTTGCCATCCCGCGCAAGCAGCGCGCCGAGGTGCGGCGCGGGCTGGGCCATGCGATGCAGGTGACGACGGGACGGGCAGAGCGGGACAGGGCGGCGCATTACGCGGTTTATGCCGAAAGCGTGCGCAATCTGGGCACGCCGGTTTTTCCGCGCAGCCTGTTCGATGCGGTGCTGGACGCGCTGGATGCCGATATCCTGACCGTGTGGAAGGATGGCGTGCCGCTTTCGAGCGTGCTCTCGCTGTATCACGGCGGCGCGGTGATGCCCTATTGGGGCGGCGGCACGGCGGCGGCGCGGCACTGGCGCGCCAATGACGTGATGTATTTTGCGCTGATGAACCACGCCCGCGCGCGCGGCTGCGACCGGTTCGATTTCGGGCGCAGCAAGACAGGCAGCGGCGCCTATCACTTCAAGCGCAATTGGGGGTTTGCGCCGCATCCGCTCAGCTATGGTGTATGGACCGCGCCGGGCCATACGCCGCGCGATGCCGATCCCACCAGCGCGAAGCACGCCGCGCGCATTGCCCTGTGGAAGCGTCTGCCGCTGGCGCTGGCGAACCGGCTTGGCCCGCTGATCGCGCGCGGGTTGGGGTAAGGCGTGATGCAAGGTAGCGACGAGATCCTTTTTCTGGCGCACCGGTTGCCGTTTCCGCCCGATCGCGGCGACCGCATCCGTTCGGCCCATGTCCTGCGTGCGCTGGCGCAGATTGCGCCGGTGCATATCGGCTGTTTCGTGGATGCGAAGGCAGACCGCGCGCATGAAGGCGAAGTGGCCTCCTTGGCTGCATCGGCCTGCGTGGTTACGCGCCGCAAGCCCCTGCCGCTGGCCGGGGTTGAAGCGATGGTCAAGGGTGAGCCGGTCAGCCTTGCGGCCTATGCCCATTCCGGCCTGTCCCGCTGGGTGGAGGGCAAGCTGGCAAGCGGTCGCATTGGCGCTGTCTATGTCTTTTCCGGCCAGATGGGCCAGTTCGTGCCGCCATCGTGGAAAGGGCGGCTGGTGGTCGATCTGTGCGATGTCGATTCGGCCAAGTTCGAAGCCTATGCCCGCGATACGCGCGGCCCGATGGCGGTGATCCATGCCCGCGAAGCCCGCTTGCTGGCTAAGGTGGAGGCGGGGCTTGCCGCCCGTGCGAACCACACGCTGTTGATCAGTGCACAGGAAGCGGCGCTCTTTGAGTCCCGCGCGCCGCAGGCCCGTTCCATCCGGGTGATGGGCAATGGCATAGATGCCGATCACTTCGCGCCCGGCCGGGTGAAAGCCGCGCCCGCCATGCAGGGGGCAGGGCCGCATCTGCTGTTCACCGGGCAGATGGATTACCCGCCCAATATTGCCGCTGCCAGCCGCATGGCACGGCAGATCCTGCCGCTGGTTCAGCGCGCTTCGCCGGGCGCGCAGTTTCACATTGCGGGCCGCTCGCCGGCGCCGGAAGTGCGGGCGCTGGGCAGCTTGCCCGGCTGCACCGTGCACGGCGCGGTGCCCGATATGCGCCCCTTTCTGGCAGGGGCGGATATCGTGGTCGCGCCGCTTGCCATTGCGCGCGGCGTGCAGAACAAGGTGCTGGAAGCCATGGCGATGGCGCGGCCCGTGGTTTTGAGCGAGGGGGCCGCCACCGGCATTCCGGCGCGCAATGGCGAGCATTTTGCCATTGGCGGCGATGATGCGGATTTCGCCGCGCAGATCCAAACCCTGCTGACCGATCGCGCCTTTGCCCGCGCCATGGGCGATGCCGCGCGCCGCTTTGTGGTGGAGCGGCAGTCCTGGCCTGCCATGCTGGCCGATCTGCCGTGCCTGCTGGATATTCCGCCGCAGGAGGCGCGCAATGCCGCTTGATCTTGCCCTGCCGCGCCGCGCACGATTGACCGAGGCGATTGCCCCGCACTGGCGCCGCCCGCTGCTGCATCTGGCGCTGGCTTGGGCGTTCCTGCTGCTGATGTTTGCCCATGTGGTGGCCGATATGGCGCGCCAGTTCTGGGACAGTTCGACCTATAACCACATCCTGTTCGTGCCGTTCATCATCGGCTGGCTGGTGCATATGCGCAGCCCCGAATTGGTAAAGGTGACGCCGCAAGCCTGGTGGCCGGGCCTGATCGGCGTCGCGGGCGCGCTGTTCCTGTGGCTGCTGGGCGATCTGACGGGCCTGGCGCTGGCGACGCATCTGGCGCTGGTGCTGGCGCTGCAGGCAAGCGCCATCACCCTGCTGGGCGTGCGGGTAACGGCGGCGCTGCTGTTTCCCATTTCCTATATGCTGTTCCTCGTCCCCTTTGGCGACGAGCTGGTGCCCGCGCTCCAGATGATTACCGCCGATCTCACCATCGCGCTGGTGCACTTCAGCGGGATTCCGGCGGTGATCGACGGGGTGTTCATCGATACGCCGATCGGCCTGTTCGAAGTGGCCGAGGCCTGTTCGGGCGTGAAGTTCCTTGTGGCGATGGTGGCGCTGGGCACGCTGGCGGCCCATGTCTGCTTTGTCAGCTGGTGGCGGCGCGCAGGCTTCATGGCAGCCGCCGTGATCCTGCCGATCATCGCCAACGGGGTGCGGGCGTGGGGCACGATCTATATCGCGCAGTCGCAGGGGATCGAATTTGCCGTGGGCTTCGATCACATCTTCTACGGCTGGGTGTTCTTCGCATTGGTTATGGGCCTGCTGTTGGCGATGGCCTGGCCGTTCTTCGACCGCCCACGCGATGACCGTTTCATTGATGGGCAGGCGATTGCCGACTGGCCGCTACTCGCCCCGATCGAACGCTTTCGCGCCAGCGGGGCGGTGTGCCTTGGCGTGATTGCCGCGCTGTTTGCCGGCATTGCCGCCTGGTCGATCAGCGCGCGCACGGTGGAGGCCGAAATCCCCGCGCAGATCACCTTGCCTGCGGTGCCCGGCTGGCAGCAGGTGCAAGCCGCGCCCGGCCTGTGGTGGGAACCGCGTGCAGGCGGCGCGGATCACCGGCTGCTCGCCTTCTATCAGGATTCCGAAGGGGCGCGTGTCGATGTGTTCTACGCGCTCTATGCCGCGCAGGATGAAGGGCGCGAGGCGGGATCGTTCGGGCAAGGGGCGCTGATGCCCGATACCGACTGGCGCTGGCATTCGCCCGGCCCCGATTTCGCCATGGGGCTGTCCGACCGCTTGCAGGCGTTTTCCGATACGCAGCGCCTGGCACTCACGCTCTACCGCCACCGCGACCTGACCACAGGCAGCGTGGCGCGGCTGAAACTGTCCAATATCCGCGACCGGCTGACTTTCGACCCGCATCCCACCATCACGCTCATTCTTTCCGCCCCTGAAGGCGGCCCCGTGCCGGCAGAGGAGGCGTTGCGCCGTTTCCTGGCGGCGACGGGCGACGCCGACGCTGGCATTGGCGAATGGATGGACCGCGTGGCGCAGCTTCCCTAAGGCGCTGAACCATGTGCGGAATTGCAGGCCTCTTTCATTGCGGCACAATCAAGCCGGTCGATCCCGCCCGCGTGGCGCGGATGTGCGATGCACTGGCGCATCGCGGCCCGGATGGATCGGGCGTGTGGACGGCTCCCGGTGTGGGGCTGGGCCATCGCCGCCTTTCCATTATCGACCTTGCCGGCTCCCCCCAGCCGATGCATTCCGCCGATGATCGCCATGTCATCAGCTTCAATGGCGAGATCTACAATTACCGCGAACTGCGGCGCGAGCTGGAAGGGCTGGGTGCCGAGTTCCGCACATCGGGCGATACCGAGGTTATTCTGGCCGCCTATCAGCGCTGGGGCACCGATTGCGTGAGCCGCTTCAACGGGATGTTCGCCTTTGCCATATATGACAAGGCCGAGCGCACGCTGTTTCTGGCGCGCGACCGGTTCGGGGTGAAGCCGCTGTTCACCGCGCTGCTGTCCGACGGGTCGTTGGCCTTTGCCAGCGAGCTGAAAGGCCTGCTTGCCCATCCGTTGCTGCGGCGCGAGGTCGATCCGCTGGGGATCGAGGATTACATGGCCTTTGGCTATGTCCCCGATCACCGCTCCATCCTCAGGGGCGTGGACAAGCTGCCGGCGGGCCACTGGCAATTGCTGCACCATGATGCCCCGCCTGCGCCGCCGCAGCAATATTGGGACATCTCCTTTGCGGAGCGGCGCCGCGGCAAGCCGCGCGATCTGGAGGCCGAACTGCTGCATCACCTGCGCGAGGCGGTGACCAGCCGCATGGTGGCCGATGTGCCGCTGGGCGCCTTCCTGTCGGGCGGGGTGGACAGCTCCAGCGTGGTGGCGATGATGGCCGAGGCGAGCGCCGCGCCGGTCAACACCTGTTCCATCGGCTTTGATGTCGCGGAAGTGGACGAAACCGGATATGCCGCCGAAGTCGCGCGCCTGTTCGGCACCAACCACGCCGCACGCACCGTCAGCGCCGACCAGTTCGACGCGATCGACCAGCTTGCGGCCATGTTCGATGAACCCTTTGCCGATGCCAGCGCGCTGGCAACCTGGCGCGTGTGCCAGCTTGCGCGGGAAGGCGTAACGGTGGCTTTGTCGGGCGATGGCGCGGACGAGGCGCTGGCGGGATACCGGCGGCAGGTATTCCACCATCACGAGGAGCGTGTGCGGCGACTGCTGCCAGCCAGGCTGCGTTCCGGTGTGCTCGGCCCCTTGGGCGAGGCATGGCCCAAGGCGGATTGGGCACCGCGTCCGCTGCGCTTCAAATCGACGCTGCAAGCGCTCGCCGGATCGGCTGCGCAAGGATACGCTCGCGCACTCTCCAGCGTGCCGCCCGAAGTGCGCCTGCCGCTGTATTCTGCGTCCTTTCGCGGCATCCTTGACGATTACCGCGCGGAGGATGCGGTGGTGCGCCTGATGGAGAACGCGCCCGCCCGTTCGGGCCTCGATGCCGCGCAATATGCCGATCTGAAGTTCTGGCTGCCGGGCGATATTCTCACCAAGGTGGATCGCACCAGCATGGCGGTGAGCCTGGAGGCGCGCGAGCCGCTGCTCGATCACCGTCTGGTGGAATTTGCCGCCAGCCTGCCCGAAGGACTGCGGGTGAAGGGGCGGCAAGGCAAGTGGCTGTTGAAGAAGGCAATGGAGCGGCATTTGCCCGAACACATCCTCTACCGGCCCAAACAAGGCTTTGTGACGCCGATCGCGCAATGGCTGCGCGGGCCGCTGGCGGACGAAGCGCGCGGCGTGGCAAGCGGTTCGGCACTGGCGCGCACCGGGTGGTTCGACAAGACGGTGCTGAGCGGCTTGGCCGAGGCGCATATTTCCGGACGAAGCGACCATTCGCGGCTGCTGTGGCAGCTTATCATGCTCGACAAGTCGCTGGCGCGTTTGGGCGTCGTCTAGCCGTCTTCGCCGTGGCCCAGCGCCATGTAATCGGCGCTCTGCATTTCCATCAGCCGGCTGACTGTGCGTTCAAACTCGAACGCGCCGTCACCCTTGGGATAGAGCGCGGCGGGCTCCACTGCGGCGCTGGCGAACAGCTTCACGCGGTTTTCGTACAGCGCGTCGATCAGCGTGACGAAGCGGGCCGCCTCGTTGCGCATATCTGGCCCCAATTGCGGGATGCCGACCAGTATGACGGTGTGATAGGCCTGCGCGATGGCGAGGTAGTCCGCCGCGCCGCGCGCTTCCCCGCATAGTCGCTTGAAGCTGAACACGGCCACACCCTTCAGGCTCTTGGGCACGTGCAGTGTCCGCCCGCCGCCCACATCCAGCTCGGCGCTGGGGACGTGGGCGGCATCTTCGGGTGCAAAGTCGGTGAGGCGAAAGAACAATTCGCGCAGTTGCGCCGTGGCCGCATCGCCCAGCGGTGCGTGCCAGCTTGCCATTCCGCCAATCCGGTCGAGCCGGTAATCGACAGGGCCGTTGAGTTCCACCACGTCCAGCCGTTCGCCAATCAGGTCAATGAATGGCAGGAACAACTCGCGGTTGATGCCGTCCTTGTAGAGGTCTTGCGGAGGGCGGTTGCTTGTTGTGACAACGGTGACGCCGTGATCCACAATCAGCGCGCGGAACAGCCGGCTCATGATCATGGCATCGGCCGAATTGTTGACCACCATCTCGTCAAAGGCAAGACAACGCAGACCGGCGGCGATGGCAGCGGCGACCGGGGGAATGGGGTCGCCAGTCTCACCCCTTCGCGCATCGCGCAGCCGCGCGTGCACTTCCTGCATGAAGGCATGGAAATGCACGCGGCGCTTGGCGGCAGCGGGCAGGGCAAGCGTATCGTGGAACAGATCCATCAGCATGGATTTGCCGCGCCCCACGCCGCCCCAAAGATAGGCGCCGCGCACCCCTTGCGGCGTCGCGGAACCAACCAGCCGCTTGAACAAACCGGGCGTGGCGGCGGGCTTTTCCAGCCCGGCCTGCACCTGCGCCAGCACTTCGACAGCGGCACGTTGCCCTGCATCCGGGCGCAATTCGCCCGATGCCAGCAGTGCTTCGTACCGGGAAATCAGGCCCGACAGGTCAGGCCTGCCGTTCGGCCTGCAGCTTCTTGATCTCGGCAATGGCGCGCGCGGGACTCAGGCCCTTGGGGCAGACATTGGCGCAGTTCATGATGGTATGGCAGCGATAGAGGCGGAAGGGATCCTCCAGCTCGTCCAGCCGTTCACCCGTCATCTCGTCGCGGCTGTCGGCCAGCCAGCGATAGGCCTGAAGCAGGATCGCCGGGCCAAGGAACTTGTCGCTGTTCCACCAATAGCTGGGACAGGCGGTCGAGCAGCAGGCGCACAGAATGCATTCGTAAAGGCCGTCGAGCTTTTCGCGCTGTTCGGGCGATTGCAGGCGCTCCTTGCCGCTGGGCGTGGTGGACACCGTCTGCAGCCAGGGGCGGATGCTGGCATATTGGGCGTAGAAATTGGTGAAATCGGGCACCAGATCCTTGATGACCTGCATATGCGGCAGGGGGGTGATGCGCACTTCGCCCGGCAGATCCTCGATCGCGGTGGTGCAGGCAAGGCCGTTCTTGCCGTTCATGTTCATCGCACACGAACCGCAGATTCCTTCGCGGCAGGAACGGCGGAAGGTCAGCGTGGGGTCGATCTCGTTCTTGATCTTGAACAGCGCGTCCAGCACCATCGGCCCGCAATTGTCCAGATCGATCTCGAACGTGTCGTAACGCGGGTTCTGCCCGTCATCCGGGTTCCAGCGATAGATGCGGAAACGTTTCACCCGCGCAGCGCCCTCGGCCTTGTGAACCGTGCCGTTGCCATTGATCTTGCTGTTCTTCGGAAGGGTGAAGGTTGCCATTGCGATGCTTTCTCCAATCCCCGCCCATTTAGGTGAGAGACGCCTTGCCAGCAACCCCGCTTTCGGGGAAGTTCCCCCGGAAAGGATACGGCAGAAGGTCCATTGTGGCGCTGCCGGCGGGGGTCGCTAGAACAACCAGATGGGATTATCCAAGCCTGTAACTGGAACCTGGCCGGCTTCCGCTGCCGTTTTTGGCGCAAGTGGGGGGATCGGCGCGGCCTTTACCCGCGTCCTTGCCGATCGCGCGGTGCCAGTCAGCGCCGGTTCGCGAGGCGGGGATGTGCCGCGCCATCATCTGGTTGCACCCTTCACCTTTGACCTGACGGACGAGTCCAGCATTGCCGCCGCGGCGGCCAGAATGGCTGATAATCCGCCCGAACTTGTTCTGGTGGCAAGTGGTGCGCTGACGTTGGATGACGGGACGCCGCCGGAAAAAAGCTACAAGGCAATGGACGCCGCGGCGATGGCGCGGGCCCTTGCCGTCAATACGATCGGCCCCGCGCTGATCGCCAAGCATATCCTGCCGCTGATGCCGCGCGACCGCCGCTTCGTGTTTGCGGTGCTGTCGGCCAGGGTTGGTTCCATTTCGGATAACCGTCTGGGTGGCTGGCATTCCTACCGGGCCAGCAAGGCGGCGCTCAATATGCTGGTCAAGAACTGGGCGATCGAGCTGGGCCGAACGCACAAACTCGGCGCGATCGTGGCGCTGCATCCCGGCACGGTGGAGACGCGCCTGTCCGCACCCTTTCAGCAGGGCCTGCCGCCCGGCCAGCTCAGGATGCGGCGCGATGCCGCGCAGGCGCTGGTCGATGTGGTGATGCAGGTGGGGCCAGACCAATCGGGGATGCTGATCGGCTGGGATGGCGAGGTTATTGCGCCCTAGTTGCACCCAAAGGCCCCCGCGTTTACAGGGGCGCGCGTGACAGACTTTTCCTCTCCCAATCCGCTCGATATTTACGGCGAATGGATCGCCACGGTGCCCGCCCAATGGCCTGCCGATGCGCTGGACTGGGCGCACCGCGAATTCGTGGACACGGTGGCCGTCATGGTGCCCGGCGCGGTGGAGCCGGTGGCGGACAAGCTCTTTGCCACCGTGGCGCCGTGGGGCGCGGGGCCGTGCAGCGTGTTCGGGCGGCCTGAAACGCTGGCCGCGCCGTGGGCCGCTCTGGTCAACGGCACGATCGCCCATGCGCTGGATTTTGATGACAATTTCGATCCGCCCAAGGCGCACCCGACTACCGTGCTGCTGCCCGCGATCATGGCCGTGGCGGAGGAGGAGCACCTTTCCGGCGCGGCGTGTCTTGATGCCTATATCGTAGGCCTGCAAATCCTGGGACGCATAGGGCAGGGGCTGAATCCCACGCACCGCAACCGGGGATGGCACGCCACCGCCACGGTGGGCGTGATGGGCGCGACTGCTGCTGTCTCCCGCCTGCTGGGGCTGGGAGCGGAGGCTTGCGCACGGGCGTTGTCCATCGCCACGTCCATGTCCTCTGGCTTCATGAGCCAATTCGGCACCGAGATGAAGCCGGTGCACGCGGGCCTTGCCGCCAAGGGAGGGATCATGGCGGCGCGTATGGCCGCCGCGGGGATCACCGCCGGGCGCGACACGCTGGACGGTCGTACCGGCATGAACCGCTTGATGGTGGGGCCGGATTACGAGCAATTGCGCGACACCATCACGCATATCGAACACGGGCAAAACCTGCGTTTCGAGCTGGAAAGCGTGGGCGAACCGCCGCTGATTACCGAACACAAGTTCCGCGTGAAGCGCTTCCCCACCTGCGGGGCGATCCACCGGGCGATGGACGGGGTGCTCGATCTGCGCGCGGCGCATGGCTTTACCGCCGCCGATGTGGCGCGCATCGATCTGCATATGCCGCGCGTCCATTTCAACAATGTGTTCTACACCGATCCGCAAAGCCCGCTGGAGGCCAAGTTCTCTGCCGAATATGCGGTGGGCTGCGTGCTGGCGCGTGGGCGGTGCAGCCTTGCCGACTTTACCGACGAAGCGGTCTGGGGAGAGGATGTACGCAGTCTATTCCCGATTATCCACCGGCACCCCGTAGATAAACTGGAAGGCGAATTTCCAACCGAAATCCACATCACGCTGAACGATGGCCGCGTCCTGAAATCCGTCCACGAATGGCCAAAGGGCAGCAAGGCCGCGCCGTTCAGCTGGGAGGAATACTGGGCCAAGTTCGACGAATGCTGCATCGGCGTGCTGGAAGGCGATGGCCGTGCGGCCCTGCGCGATGTCCTCACCCGCTTTGCCAGCCTTGCCGATGCGGGCGATCTGATGCGCGCCGCCGCTTTCACGCCTGCCGGAAAGGCCCCGAAATGACCCAGAGCGTTACGCAAGCCTCCTGCCTCGTCATGGCCGCCAGCCGCCGTGGGGTGGATGACCCGGTGGCGAAGATTCAGGGGCTGTCGCACAAGTGCCTCGTCACGCTGGACGGGCAAGTGATGCTGGAACGCGTGCTGGAAGCGCTGGTGGACAGCGGTTGTTTTGCCAAGATCCACGTTTCAGTCGACCGCGCCGATATTCTCACCGCCACCCCTGCCATGAAGCGCTGGGTGGATGAAGGCCGCGTGGTGTTCGTCCAGTCGCACGGCAATCTGGCAGACAGCGTGCTCAAAGCCGTGGCCGAGATCGAAAGCCCGCTGCCGATGATCATTACCACCGGCGACAATGCGCTGCACACGCCCGAAATCATCCGCGATTTCGTGCGCGATGCGCTGGCCAGCCAAGCCGATGCCGTGGTCGGCTTCACGCGCGAGGAAGTGGTCTTGCAGGATTACGCCAATTCGGGCCTGGCCTTCCACAGGCTGAAGGATGGCGGCTTTTCGAGCTGCAACCTCTATGCGCTGAAAACGCCCAATTCGCTGAAAGCAGTGAAAGTGTTCGAAGGCGGCGGCCAGTTCGGCAAGCGCCATATGCGCATCCTGAAGGCGTTCGGCGTGTGGCCGTTCATCATTTACAAGCTGAAGCTGCGCGGATTGCAGGGGCTGATGGACGCAATTGGCCGCCGAATGAAGGTATCGGTCGATGTGTCCTGGCTCGATTACCCCTGGGGCCCGATCGATGTCGACCACAAGCACAGCTTTGACCTGACCGAAGAAACGCTGATCAAGAGGCGCTTGGCAGCGCAGCAGGACTGAATCCCAGCAAAGGCTGGGATCTCGGGCAGTCGGGCGTCTTGCGGGGGGAGGTCCCTGCCTTCGCAGGGACTCCTTTGCGAGATTAAAGCCGCTGATCCACCGCATCCTTGGGCAGCGCGCTCTTTACATCGTATAGAGCCGCGCCCGGCTTGCCCAGCGCCCGGATGCCTTCTGCGCCCATGGCGACGATATCATCATGCGCCACGGCCAGGATCACGCCATCATATTTGCCGGGTTCAAGCGTGGTTATCGGGCGGATGCCGTATTCCTGCTCGCACTCATCGGCGTCCACCCACGGGTCATAGACATCGGCGGGGATGTCGAATTCGTTCAGGTGCTCAACAATGCTTGCTACCTTGGTGTTGCGGTGATCGGGGCAGTTTTCCTTGAAGGCAAAACCCAGCACCAGCACGCGGATGTCGCCCGTCAGCAAGCCCTTGCGGCCCATCAGGCGCACGAACTGGTTGACGACATATTTGCCTACCCGGTCATTGATGCGGCGACCCGCCAGGATCACTTCGGGATGGTGGCCGATCGCCTCGGCCTTGTGGGTGAGGTAATAGGGATCAACACCAATGCAGTGCCCGCCGACAAGGCCGGGGCGCACCGCCATGAAGTTCCACTTGGTGCCCGCCGCTTCCAGCACTTCGAGCGTGTCTATGCCGATGCGGTTGCAGATCATCGCCAGTTCATTCGCCAGCGCAATGTTGAGATCGCGCTGGGTGTTTTCCATCACCTTGGCCGCTTCCGCCACGCGGATGGAACTGGCCCGGTGCGTGCCTGCCGTCACCACGCTGCGGTAGAATTCATCGACAAAGTCCGCCGCCGCCGGGGTCGAGCCGCTGGTGATCTTCTTGATATCGGGCAGCTTGCGCAGCTTGTCGCCCGGATTGATGCGTTCCGGGGAATAGCCGCAGAAGAAATCCGCATTGTAGGTGAGGCCCGACAATTCCTCCAGAATCGGCACGCAGAACTCGTCGGTGCAGCCGGGATAGACCGTGCTTTCATAGATCACGATATCGCCGCGCTTCAACACGCGGGCAATCGCCTCGGTCGCGCTTTTCAGGGGGTAGAGGTCGGGGTGGTTGTGATCGTTCAGCGGGGTGGGCACGGTGACGATAAAGACATTGCAATCCGCTGCATCGGCCCAGTCGGTGGTGAAGGTCAGCTGCGTTGCCGCCGCCAACTCCTCTGCCGTGGCCTCCTTCGTCTCGTCATGGCCCGCCTTGAGATTGGCCACGCGCTGCGCCTTGATGTCGATGCCCACCGTGGGGAACTTCTGCCCGAAAGCCACAGCCACGGGCAGGCCGACATAGCCAAGACCCACCACGCAGATGCGCGCATTGTCCAGCGTCAGCGGAAAGCTTGTCATATAAATCAGCGCTCGGTGGTTTGCAGCGGCCAATAGCCCGACAGGATGCGCTCGCCGCCAATGCCGCTTTCGACCTCGGCGGTCACGCGCTTGCCGATGCCTGAAAGATTGGCGTCATGCATCCGGTAGCAGAACAGCGGTTCGGCCAGATGGCGGCCGTTCCAGCCATTCGCCACGATCTTCTTCCACTTGTGGTGCTTGGTGCCCTTGCGGATCGCTTCGTCATAAGGGGCAGCTTCCAGCACCGGCGCGGCAAGGCAGGTGGCAGGTTCGGGCACGAAGGAATAGCGCTCCAGCAGCGCGGGTTCCCACGCGGCCGACTTGCCGCGATCCAGCTGTTCGCCCGCCTGGTTGATGAGCATACAATCGGTATAGAGGAAAGCGATCGAAGAATCCTCCGCGCGTGCCTTTTCCAGTTCGGCAATGGTGCGTTCCGCATATTCGGGCAGCAGCACATCATCGCTGTCGAGAATGATGAAATAATGCCCCGTCACGTGCTCCAGCGCGCGGTTCAAAGCGCCCAGCTTGCCGACATTTTCCTCCAGCGCGATCAACACCGTGGCATCCAGCGTTGTCGCGGCATCAAGCGCCTTGTGGATTTCCTCCACCGAATTGTCGGTGCTGGCATCGTCCACCACGATCAGCTGGATCGGGCCATAGGTCTGCGCGGCCACGCTCGCGATGGCAGCACCCACAAATCGGCCGTAATTGTGGTTGGGAATGACGACGCTGAGCGTCTTGTCGGTGGCGGTGGTCACGGTGTTCTCCATCAATGCGTTCGTATCGTAGGGCCGGGGCGGGCGGCGGCAAGTCTCATGCGCAGCTTATACGCAGGCTGAATGCGGGAAAAGATTGGCAGGCGATGTATCCAGCCGCGCCATCGGATCGGCGCAGAAACGGGCGACAAGGCCCTTGTCCGCATCCGAAATGGCGGCCTGCTTGGCGGCGCTGTCCGCCTTGAAAGCCTTGGAATCGCTGTCATCCTTGGAGTGAAACTGGAACTGCTCCAGCATCAGTGCCAGCTCATCCGCGCTGGCGGTGAAGCGCAGCCCCTTTTCCAGCATGGCCGGAAAATTGGGCGGGTTGATGTTGCGGTAATTCACATGGGCCACCGGGCCTTGCGCGGCTTCGGCCACGCGCAGGTAATGGGCAAAGCAGCGGGCGAGATATTCCACATCGCCCATGGCGGCGGTATCGCGCCAGTCGCAATCGGCCAGAAAGCCCGCCTGCGGCCGACCTTTGGCCCACAGCACCGCGCTGGTTTCCTTGAGCACAGAGGCGATCACTTCCACCGGATCGCGGTAGAGAAACAGCGCAGGCACGCCCGGAAAGGCGCGCAGGGCGAAATCCAGATACAGCGTGTTCCAGCTGATGAACTTCATGAACGAAAACTGCTGTTCCGGAAGGCGCCGCCGCATCATCGCCAGCGTCAGATTGCGGAAAGCGGCAAGGTTCTCCGTGCTCGGCTCCAAGCCTTGCGTAAAGTCGCGCGTCAGCGTCGCCCAGAAACCACGCTGCAAGGGGCCGCCCTGGTTGATGACAAGATGGCGCGGCGTGCGGGCCAGCGCCTTGCCGGTGAGTGTGGAACCACAACGGCTGATATGGAACATGAAGCCCGACGGCGCGATGGAATCGGGCAGGATGCGATCGTCATGCAGGATAGCGAATGGCGTGGCGAAATGCTCGCCCACGCGGCCTTGCTTCGCCAGCGCCTCCACGGTGAACATATATTGCCATTCGCGGAACGGGTAATCGCCAATATCGCCCCACAGCACGCGCGCATTTTCGGGGCCGTCCGCATGGTCGATTGCCAGCGGCACCATGCCCGGCAGGGCGCGGATGCGCTCCACCGCCTCGTCCACGCCAAGGCAGGTCTGGCCGATGCGGGGAAGCAGCGCCATGACCACTTCGTGATCGGGCAGGGCATAAAGCGCGGTCACATGGGCTCCGTGCGAGGGATCCGCTGCGCCCGGGCGGCGGCGGAGAGGGCGCGGCCTCCTAGGTGCCGTGGGGACAAAATGTCAACCTTGTCCCTTGGCAAAGCGGGCGCGAAGGGGCAGATCGGCGCCACTTCTTTTGCTTACAGGATGATCTGCCCATGGCCACGCTTCCCCTTTCCCTGATCGAACACGGGCTGGACGAGGCCGGGATGGCCGTGACCAATCCGGCCACGGGCGAGGAACTGGCCCGCGTGCGCACCTATTCCGAAGGCGAGATCGACGCCGCGATCCAGCAGGCCGACGCTGCGCGGCGCGATTGGGCAGGGGCGCTGGCCAAGCACCGCAGCCGGGTGCTGCGCGACTGGTTCGACCTCATCATCGCCCACCGCGAGGAACTGAGCCTGATCTGCACGCTGGAAGCAGGCAAGCCGCTGGCGGAATCGCGCGGCGAACTCGATTACGCGGCGAGCTTTGTCGATTGGTATTCGGAAGAAGCCAAGCGCGCCTATGGCGAAACCGTGCCCAGTTTCGGCCCCGGCAAGGAAGTGATCGTCACCAAGGAAGCGGTGGGCACCTGCGCTGCGATCACGCCGTGGAACTTCCCGCTCACCATGATCACCCGCAAAACCGCGCCAGCGCTGGCGGCGGGCTGTGCGATGGTGGTGAAGCCATCGGAAGCCACACCACTTTGCGCTCTGGCGCTGGAAGCGCTGGCGCGGCGCGCGGGCGTGCCCGAAGCCATTTTCCGCATCCTGCCATCCGCCGATGCCGCGATGGTGGGGCGCGTGTTCTGCACGCACCCCACCGTGCGCAAGATCAGCTTCACCGGCTCCACCGCCGTGGGCCGCATCCTGTTGACGCAGGCGGGCAGCACGATCAAGCGCGCCAGCATGGAACTGGGCGGCAACGCGCCCTTCATCGTGTTTGCCGATGCCGATATCGACGCGGCGGTGGAAGGGGCGATGATCGCCAAGTTCCGCAATGCGGGGCAGGCCTGCATCGGCCTCAACCGCCTGCTGGTGGAGGACAGCGTCCACGATACCTTCGTCGAACGGTTCACCGCGCGCGCCAACGCTTTGGTGGTGGGCAATGGCCTCGATCCGGCCAGCCAGATCGGCCCGCTGATCAACGACCGCGCGCTGCAACGCGTGGAAGGCATGGTGGATCGTGCACGCGAACAGGGGGCCGAACTGGCCTGCGGCGGCGGACGGCACAATGCGGGCGCGCAGTTCTATACCCCTACCGTGCTGACCGGCGTTCGCCAGGACATGGAGATTGCGCAGGATGAAATCTTCGGCCCCGTTGCATCGGTCATGCGCTTTTCGGGCGAGGAGGAGGCCCTGCGCATTGCCAATGCCACGCATTACGGGCTTGCCTCCTATCTTTACACGCGTGACATCGGCCGCGCCTGGCGGGTGATGGATGGTCTGGAATACGGGATGGTTGCCCTCAATGAAGGGCTGCTGGGCACCGAAGTCGCGCCGTTTGGCGGGGTCAAGCAGTCGGGACTGGGGCGCGAGGGATCGCGTCACGGGATGGACGAATATCTGGAGCTGAAATACCGGCTCGTGGGTGGTCTCGGAGCCTGAATATTCACGCCGCGCCTTACGAAAAGAAAGGCCGGCTTGCCATTGCGCCAAGCCGGCCTTTTTCGTGATGTTGGGCGCCTTGCTTACTGGCCGAAGGTGCGTTGCCACCAGCCGCGGCGGGGTTCGCCAGCTTCGGTGTTCGCCTCGGCGGAGCCGTTGGCATCGTTGGCAGCTTGCACCGTATCCTGCGCAACAGGAGCAGCTTGCGCCTCTGCTGCGGGTTCGTCCACCGCTGCGACGGGCTCGGCCGCCTTGGTATCGGCGGTCTCTGTTTTCTTGCGCCGCGTGCGCTTGGGCTTGGCTGGCTCGGCAGGAGCTTCCGCCGCGGCCATTTCCGACTCAACCGCAGGCGCAGCCGCCTCGCTTTCGCTTACGTCCGCCTTCTTGCGCCGCGTGCGTTTGGGCTTTGCGGTTTCGACAGGGGCATCTTCCACGGTATTTTCGACAGCGGCAGCCTCCTGCGATATTGCAGGTGCTGCTTCCTCGGCACCCGCTTCAGCATCGCCCGCCTTCTTGCGCGGTGCCCGCTTGCGCTTGGGCTTCTCGACAGCGGCAGGTTCCCCGGTGCTTTCAGCTTCCACCGCGGCGGCGGGAGTTTCGTCAACTTCGCCCACCGCTTCGCCTTCGGCACTTTCCTGCGTCTCTGTGCCTTCGCCGGCATCCCGGCGACGCCCACGTCCGCGACCACCACGGCGGCGGCGCTTGCGGCGCGTTTCGCGGGCTTCCGTATCGTCGCCAGCGCCATTCGGGGCAGTTGCCTCATCGGACGCATCGCTTTCGTCGCGGGCTTCGTCGGCGGCTTCCTGCCCGGCGGCATCGTCCTGATCACGCCCGCGATTGCGGCCACCACGGCGGCGCCGGCGCTTTGCGCGACCTTCGCCGCGTTCGCCGTCACCATCGCGCGAACGGCGAGCGTCGCGATCCTGGTCCTCCTCGTCCTCGTCCTCTGCCTCGTCTTCGGCAAAGTCCTCGTCCGGCTCGATCTCGTCGATGATCGGTTCGAACCTGGGCGGCTCAGCCGGGCGCGGGCCGGAGGAGGCGACGCGCATCTTGGCGCCCTCGTTCTCGCCTTCGGGCACGACCTGCACCGTTACGCCATAGCGGTGCTCGATCTCGGTCAGATCGGCGCGCTTGGCGTTCAGCAGATAGATTGTCGCCTCGGTCGAGGCGTAGAGGGTGATGATCGTGCCCTTGCCCTTGGCGGCCTCATCCTCGATCAGGCGCAGCGCGGCCAGACCGGCAGAGGATGCGGTGCGGACAAGGCCCGTGCCGTCGCAATGCGGGCACGAGCGGGTGCTGGCTTCCAGCACGCCGGTGCGCAGGCGCTGGCGGCTCATTTCCATCAGGCCAAAGCTCGAAATCCGGCCGATCTGGATGCGCGCGCGGTCGTTCTTGAGCGCCTCCTTCATCGCCCGCTCCACCTTGCGGGTGTTGCTGGAATGCTCCATGTCGATGAAGTCGATCACCACAAGCCCCGCCATGTCGCGCAGGCGCAGCTGCCGGGCGATTTCCCGCGCGGCTTCGAGGTTGGTGCTGAGCGCGGTCGCCTCGATCCCGTGTTCCTTGGTCGAACGGCCCGAGTTGATGTCGATCGACACCAGAGCCTCGGTGGGATTGATGACCAGATAGCCGCCGCTTTTCAGCTGCACCACCGGATCATACATGGCGGACAGCTGATCTTCCGCGCCATAGCGCTGGAACAGCGGCACCGGATCGGAATAGGCCTTCACCCGCCGCACATGGCTGGGCATCAGCAGCTTCATGAAATCCCGCGCAGCGCGATAGCCGCCTTCGCCTTCCACCACCACTTCCTCGATCTCGCGCGAGTAGATGTCGCGGATGGCGCGCTTGATAAGGTCGGAATCCGAATGGATCATTGCCGGCGCCGAGGACGCCAGCGTGCGTTCGCGGATTTCGTCCCACAGACGGGCGAGGTAATCGAAGTCGCGCTTGATCTCGGTCTTCGTGCGCTGAAGGCCCGCCGTGCGCACGATCAGGCCCATCGAGCGAGGCAGATTGAGTTCGGCCACGATCTGCTTCAGGCGCTTGCGGTCCGACCCGCTGGAAATCTTGCGGCTGATGCCGCCGCCGTGGCTGGAATTGGGCATGAGCACGCAATAGCGGCCCGCGAGACTGAGATAGGTCGTCAGCGCCGCGCCCTTGTTGCCGCGCTCTTCCTTGACCACCTGCACCAGCAGCACCTGGCGGCGCTGAATGACGTCCTGGATCTTGTAACGGCGGCGCAGCGCCTGGCGCTTGGCGCGCACATCGTCGATTTCCTTGGCGCGGCTGCTGCCGCCGCCGCTGCGCTTGCCCTGGCGTCGGCCACGGCCACGTCCGCGATCCTGGCGCCCCTCGTCACCGGCTTCGGCTTCTTCGCCTTCGGAGCCGGCGTCGTCGTCCGAACCGTTTTCGCCGTCATCCTCGTCCCCGTCGCCATTGGCGACCTGGCCGTCTTCGATCGTGGCGACATCATCCTTTTCGGAAGTGTCGATTTCCTCGACGCCCGATCCGTCCAGATCGTCATCGCCGGAAAAGTCGTCTTCCTCGTCCTCTTCCTCGGCCCGAAGCGCAGCCTCTTCCTCTGCCGCGGCCTGTTCTTCGGCCAGCAGCTTGGCGCGATCCTCGGCCGGGATCTGGTAATAATCGGGATGGATCTCGCTGAAGGCGAGGAAGCCGTGGCGATTGCCGCCAAAATCCACGAACGCCGCCTGAAGCGAAGGTTCGACGCGGGTTACCTTGGCGAGATAGATGTTGCCCTTGATCTGCTTGTGTTCAGCAGATTCAAAATCGAACTCCTCAATCCGGTTTCCCTTGAGTACCGCCACCCGCGTTTCTTCCGGGTGGCGCGCATCGATAAGCATGCGCGTTGCCATAGTTAATTCTCCTGGCACGTGATCCAGGGCGGGAACCGGGCCGCAAGGGGCCGGGCGCATCCACTGCGTGCCGATATTGTTGATTTCCCCCAGACGCCGAATCGCCACCGGCGGACCAGGCCGCCGGGATACGCTGCGCGAAGGGGAAGGGATTGTGGGCGCTGCAACCGGCAAACCGGTCACGGGCGCTGCGGAATGTGTCTGCCGGGGTGCAAAGGCGCAGGGTTTGCTTCTGCGCGAGAGCCGGGGCAGCCGCATGGCGATCTTGCGACCGCCGGCTGACCATGTGGCTCTTGCTTTTCATCACGACATCAACCTGTATTCATTGCCGAAACTGCATTATCTGCTGTTCGGAAGTGTCCCGAAACGGAATGTTCGGGCAAGTGCAGGGCTAGCATTTGGGGAAAGCCACGGCAACCTTATTGCGCGGCTTGGTAAATTTCCTTTCAACACGGCATAGGTATCGGCAAGGCTGTGTCGGCAAGGGGCACAGGTAATGCGCCCGGTCATGGGCAACGGCGCATATGGGGCGCATACGGGGCGCATACGGGGCGCATATGGGGATAGTGGGCGGATAACGGCTTGATTTGGTATCGCATCCAGATTGCCCTGCTTTTCATCGCGCCGGTGATCGCGGTTGCGGGCCTCTATGTCTTTGGCAAGGTCATTCCGGTGCCCTATCTGGGCCGCGACTATGTGATCCGCATCGAACTGCCCGAAGCGGGAAAGGCGCTCGACCTGCCCGAGATCGAAGGGCCGCAGGATGCTGCCCGCCCGCTCGTTGTGATCGATCCGGGGCATGGCGGGCATGATCCGGGCGCATCCGGCCCCGCGATCAAGGAGAAGGCCGTTGTTCTGGGCCTTGCCCGTGCGCTGCGCGACCAGTTGCTGGCCGAAGGGGGAATCCGCGTGGCGATGACGCGTAACGATGACCGCTATCTGGCGTTGGCCGAGCGCGTGCAGATTGCCCGTGCGCTGGGCGCAGACCTGTTCCTTTCGATCCATGCCGATTCTGCCGGCGCCCGCGAGGGCGTGAGCGGCGCCAGCGTCTACACTCTTTCCGAACGCGCGTCCTCCGAGGCGGCCGCCCGGTTTGCCGAGCGTGAAAACGAGGCCGATCGCATCAACGGTGTGGCCCTGTCCGGCGACAATCCCAATGTGAATGCTATTCTTGTCGAACTGGCGCAGCGCCGCACATCGGCGGCATCGGAAGGCTTTGCCGATGTTATCCTGCGCGAGGCAGAAGGCGTGCTCGATTTCCATCCGGAGCCCAGGCGATCCGCCGCGCTGGCGGTGTTGCGCGCGCCGGACGTGCCATCAGTGCTGTTCGAATCCGGCTTCATCACCAATGCAGCCGATGCGCAGCGCCTGTCGTCGCCCGCCGGGCAGCGCGCATTCGCCGAGGTGATGGCGCGCGCCATCCGGGTGCAGTTGGCGCGAACCCGCGAAGTTCCGGTGGAGTAGCCGGCCCGCAGCATGGGCCGTGCTTTCGATCTGGCAACCACCGCTTTTCGCGTGCTACAGGCGGGCCATGTCCGATACCGATGATACCGCCGCCGCCCAGCCGCTGCATTACCGCATCCGCCGCGAGGCAGGCGGCGCGATTGCCGGTCTGGCGGCCTGGTTTCAGGGCAATTGGCGCGAGAACCGCTGGTTCCGGCGCCTTGTCCTCGCGGCGGGTGCAGGGCTGCTGCTGCTGATTGCCGGTTGGTTCCTGCTGGCACGCGACCTGCCCGATGCGGAGGTGCTGCTGGAGTACGAGACCAACCTGCCTTCGGTCGTGCGTGGGGCAGATGGCGAGATCGTGCACCGGTATGAACGCGAACGCCGCGTGGCGCTGCAGTTCAAGGATCTGCCGCCGCAATTGCTCAATGCCTATACCAGCGCGGAGGACAAGACCTTCTGGACGCATGGCGGGATTGATGCAGGCGGCTTCATCGGCGCGGTGATCGATTACGTCAGCAAGATCGGCACCGGCCAGCGCGCAGTGGGCGGATCGACGATCACGCAGCAGCTCGCCAAGAATATCATGATCGGGGACGAATATTCGATCACCCGAAAGCTGCGCGAGATGATCCTCGCCACGCGCATTGAAAGCGTGCTCTCGAAAGAGGAGATCATCACGCTTTACCTCAACGAAATTCCTCTCGGCCGCCGATCCTTTGGCGTGCAGGCCGCCGCGCGTGCCTATTTCGACAAGGATGTGGATGATCTGGCGCTGCACGAAATGGCCTATCTCGCCATTCTGCCCAAGGCACCCGAAAGCTACAGCCGCGAAGCAAACTTTGATCAGGCGCTTGTCCGCCGCAATATCGTGCTGGGCCAGATGTTCGACAACGGCCATATCACCGCGGAAGAGCGCGATGCCGCCAGAGCGATGCCGCTCGGCCTTATCCAAGGCGCGCGCGCCGAACGCTCCGCCGATGCCGGCTATTTCCTGGAGGAAGTGCGCCGCCAGTTGATCGAGCGTTTTGGCGAAACGGCGGAAGACGGCCGGAACAGCGTCTATGCTGGTGGCCTCTGGGTGCGCACATCGCTCGATACCGAATTGCAGGACGCGGCGCGCGATGCGCTGCGCGCAGCATTGCTGCGTTATCACGGCAATCGCGGGTGGACAGGACCGGTAGCGACGCTCAATCCCGATAACGGCAATATGGCCTCGCAACTGGCAAGTTCCAACCTCTCGATCAGCTATGAGGACTGGCGTATCGCCGTGGTGACGGGGCGCTCCGGGCAATCGGCGGCAATTGCCTTTGCCGATGGCCGTGAAGCCAGCCTGACAGGCGGGGTGCCCGATGCGATGAAGGCGGGCGATGTGATCGCGGTCTCTCCGCAGGGCAATGGCTGGCGCCTGCGCGCCGTGCCGGAGGTGTCGGGAGGCTTTGTGGCGCAGGATCCGCATACGGGGCGGGTGCTGGCGATGCAGGGCGGCTTCGATTCCCGGCTGAGCGATTTCAACCGCGCGACGCAGGCGAACCGCCAGCCCGGTTCCACCATCAAACCCTTCGTCTATGCCGCCGGACTCGATGCCGGGATGACACCCGCGACCATGGTCCCTGACAGCCAGTATTGTTATTATCAGGGCGCCAATCTCGGTGAAAAATGCTTCACCAATTTCGGCGGCAGCCGGGGCGGCGGCGAATATCCCATGCGCTATGGCCTGGAACAGTCGAAGAACCTGATGACCGTGCACATCGCGATGGACACCGGGATGGAGCAGGTGATCAAGACCTTCGAGGCGGTGGGCATTGCCGATAAGGGTGCCTATCAGCCTTATCCCGCCTTTGCGCTGGGGGCAGGTGACACCACCGTGCTGCGCATGGTCAATGCCTATTCGACGCTGGTCAATCACGGGCGACTGAATGCACCCACCGTGATCGATTACGTGCAGGACCGCGATGGCAAGGTGATTTACAAATCCGACACGCGCGAATGCACCGGCTGCAACATGGACGAATGGGATGGCTCGCCCATGCCGCGCCTTGCCCCGCGCGGTCGGCAGGTGATGGATGCGCGCACCGCGTTTCAGGTCGTCAATATGCTGACAGGGGTTATCGAACGCGGCACAGCGACGCGCTTGCGCGATTTGAACATCCCGCTTTTCGGCAAGACGGGCACGTCGACCGGCCCCACCAATGCCTGGTTCGTGGGCGGATCGCCCGATATCGTGGCGGGTGCCTATGTCGGGTTCGACCAGCCGCGCAATCTGGGTGGCTGGATCCAGGGCGGGAATACCGGGGCGCCGATCTTCGGCGATTTTGTGCGTGCCAGCCGCGATCGGTGGGACGGCCGGCCATTTCTTGCGCCCGAAGGGGTGCGCATGGTGCGCATTGACCGCCGCACGGGCCGGCGCGTGTTCGATGGCTGGCCCACAAATGAACCGCAAAGCGCGGTGATCTGGGAAGCGTTCAAGCCCGATACCGAACCGCGCCGCAGCCAGCGGCAGGACGAGATCGACGCCATGCGCGAACTGATCCTTGCCCAGTTGCGGCGGCGCGAGGAAGGCCCGACTGGTGCAAGTAGTGAGCGTCCGTCCGAGACGCCGGGCAATTTCGTGGAGGAGCAGGGCGGCATCTATTGATGCACCGCCTTTGGGAGGGCTTGGGCCAATCGACGATCTGGCCTAGGAGATGCCTTCCTTTGGAGAGAAAGAGGATTCACGGCCATGAATATGCGTAAGTTCATCCTCCCCCTTCTGGCCGCGTTTGCGCTGGCAGGTCATGCGACGCCTGCTGCTGCGGCCTTGTCCAGCGGCACACGTGCGCCCGCCTTCACCACTACTGGCGCCCTGGCAGGAGAAACCTTCGCCTTTGATCTGGCGGCGGAACTGCGCAAGGGGCCGGTCGTGCTCTATTTCTTCCCGCGCGCCTTCACGCAGGGGTGTACGCTGGAAGCCAACGCCTTTGCCGAGGCAATGGGCGATTTTCGCGCCGCGGGTGCACAGGTAATCGGCCTTTCGGCGGATGATATCCCCACGCTCCAGCGTTTCAGCCGCGAGGAATGCCGGGATGCCTTCCCCGTGGGCCGCGCCAGCCCCAATATCATCCAGCAATATGATGTCGCTTTCGGCAACGGGCTGACCAACCGCACATCCTATGTCATCGCTCCGGACGGGCGCATCGTGATGGTCCATTCCGACCTTGACTGGCGCGAGCATGTCACCCGTACGCTGGCCGCGGTTCGGGCGCTTTCGCGTTAAAGGAAAAGCGGTTTTGCCGGAAAGGGCCGGGCCTTGTGGTCCGGCCCTTTCGTTTTGACGCGCCTTGCGCTAACGGCGCGCCTCATCTTTCGCGGAGAGCAGACCATGCGTGCCGAGGGGCAGGCCCATATTGACCGGATCACAGCCGCGCTGGCATTGGTGCGCAAGGCGCTTGACTGGGAACGCGCGGTGCGGCGCCTCGACGAACTTAATGCGCGCGTGGAGGATCCCACGCTGTGGGACAATCCCAAACAGGCCGAAGAGGTGATGCGCGAACGCCGCCGGCTTGATGCGGCGATCGGCACGGTGCGCGAAATCGAAAGCCAGATGGCCGACGCGGTCGAATTCGTCGAACTGGGCGAGGCCGAGGGCGACGACAGCGTGGTGGCTGATGGTCTCGCCTCTCTTGCAGGGCTTGCGGAACGCGCCGATGCCGACAAGGTGCAGGCGCTTCTCTCGGGCGAGGCGGATGCTAACGATACCTATATCGAGATCCATGCCGGGGCGGGCGGAACGGAAAGCCAGGATTGGGCCGAAATGTTGCTGCGTATGTATGCCCGCTGGGCTGAAAAGCGCGGTTACAAGGTTGAAACGGTCGAATATCAGGCGGGTGAACAGGCCGGGATCAAGAGCGCGACGCTGCTGGTGAAAGGCGAAAACGCCTATGGCTATGCCAAGACCGAAAGCGGCGTGCACCGCCTTGTCCGCATCAGCCCCTATGACAGCAGCGCGCGGCGCCATACGAGCTTTTCCAGCGTATGGGTCTATCCGGTGATCGACGACAATATCGAGATCGAGATCAATGAAGGCGATCTGCGCATCGACACCTATCGCGCCAGCGGTGCCGGCGGGCAGCACATCAACACCACCGATTCCGCGGTGCGCATCACCCACTTGCCCACAGGCATCGTGGTGGCAAGCCAGAATGACCGCAGCCAGCACAAGAACCGTGCCACCGCGATGAATATGCTGAAGGCGCGCCTGTACGAAGCCGAACTGGCCAAGCGCGAGGCTGCGGCGGGCAGCGAGTATGAGGCCAAGACCGAAATTGGCTGGGGCCACCAGATCCGCTCCTACGTTCTCCAGCCCTATCAGATGGTGAAGGATCTGCGCACCGGCGTGGTTTCCACCGCGCCCGGCGATGTGCTCGACGGGGCGCTCGATCCCTTTATTGCTGCCGCGCTGGCGCAGCGGGTGACGGGCGAGAAGGTCGCGGTCGAGGACGTGGACTAGGGCAGTGCACTTTGCCAACCGCCTCCACTCTCGCTAAAGGCGGCGGTGTGAAGGATCGCCTGTCAAAGTCAGTGATTATCGCTGCCGCCTTGCCGCTAGGCCTGCCTTTGGCGCTGTCGGCTTGCCAGCAGGCGCAGGACGGCGCGCGTCCGGAAACGGCGCGTGAGTTTCCCCTGCCGCACCGGCCGGTTTCGGGGCTCGGCGCGACAGCTTTTTCCACCGAGGAAGCGCGTGACGACCGGCGCGAGGCCGAGCGGGTGATGGACAAGGCGGCGATCGTTCCGGGCATGACCGTGGCCGATATCGGCGCGGGTGAGGGATATTACACCGTGCGGCTTGCTGCCCGCGTGGGGGAACAGGGCCGCGTCGTCGCCAACGATATCGACGAGGATGCGCTGCGCCGCTTGGGCGCCCGGGTGGAGGCCGAACGGCTCGACAATGTGTCTATCGTGCTGGGCGCAGCTGATGATCCGCGTCTGCCGCCCGCCAGTTTCGACCGCATCTTCATGGTGCATATGTATCACGAGATTGCCGAGCCCTATGCTTTCCTGTGGCGTATGCGCGAAGCGTTGCGGCCGGGCGGGCAGGTGATCGTGGTCGATATCGACCGGCCCACCGATCAGCATGGGATTGCCCCGCAATTGCTGTTCTGCGAATTTGGTCGCTTGGGCTTTCGCCTTGTCGATTTTGACCTTAAGCCGGAAATCGCAGGCTACTATGCGCAGTTCGAAGTGGCTGCAGCGCGCCCGCAGCCAAAAGATATCAAGCCGTGCAGCGCGCCCGGCAGCAATGGAAAGGTTCCGTCTGGTTAGGTCGGGGCTGTTTGAGGAATAGATGAATTTCAAGGGATTGAAGCCGATTGTTTATGCTGGCCGCGAAGTGTGGCCGCTGATCGAAGGGGGCAAGGGCGTTGCCGCCACCAACCATGCCAGTTCGGGCGCATGGGCGGCTGCGGGGGGAATCGGCACGGTCAGCGCGGTGAATGCCGACAGCTATGACGCGGATGGCAATGTTATTCCGCAGGTCTATCACGGCGCCACACGCAAGGATCGGCATCAGGAATTGATCGAATATGGCATTGCCGGCGGGGTGGAACAGGTGCGCCGCGCCTGGGAAATTTCCGGCGGAAAAGGCGCGATCAATATCAACGTCCTGTGGGAAATGGGCGGCGCGCAGGCGGTGCTTGAGGGCGTTCTGGAAAAGACGCGCGGCATGGTGTCAGGCGTCACCTGCGGGGCAGGTATGCCGTATAAGCTGGCCGAGATCGCCCAGCGTTACAATGTGCATTATCTCCCCATCGTCAGCTCCGCCCGTGCATTCCGCGCGCTGTGGAAGCGCAGCTATCACAAGGTGGCCGAACTGCTCGGCGCGGTGGTTTACGAAGATCCCTGGCTTGCGGGGGGACATAATGGCTTGTCCAATGCCGAAGACCCGACCAAGCCCGAAGATCCCTATCCCCGCGTCAAGGCTCTGCGCGAGACAATGCGCACCGAAGGTGTTTCGGAAGATGTGCCGATCGTGATGGCGGGCGGCGTATGGGCGCTGCGTGAATGGAACGACTGGATCGACAATCCGGAACTGGGCCTTGTCGCCTTTCAGTTCGGCACGCGGCCGCTGCTGACGCAGGAAAGCCCGATCCCGCAGGCGTGGAAAGACCTGCTGCGCACGATCGAGCCGGGCGATGTGCTGCTGCACCGCTTTTCCCCCACAGGGTTTTACAGCTCGGCCGTGCGCAATCCGTTCCTGCGTAGCCTGGAAGAACGCAGCCACCGGCAGATTCCCTACAGCCGGGTCGAAGCGGGCGAGCACACGGTGCAACTGGATGTGGGCGTGAAGGGCCGCAATTTCTGGGTCGCCCCGCGCGATCTGGAACGCGCACGCGGTTGGGCGGCGCAGGGCTTTACCGAAGCGCTGAAAACGCCGGATGACACCGTGGTGTTTGTGACACCCGAAGAACGCAACGTGATCCGGCAGGACCAGACCGATTGCATGGGGTGCCTGTCGCATTGCGGTTTCTCGTCGTGGAAGGACCATGACGATTACACGACCGGACGCCTGGCCGATCCGCGCAGCTTCTGCATCCAGAAGGCACTGCAAGGCGCGATCCATGGCGAGCCGCTGGACAAGAACCTCGTCTTTGCCGGTCACGCGGCCTACCGCTTCAAGACCGATCCCTTCTATTCGAACAACTACACGCCCACGGTAAAGGAACTGGTCGACCGGATCCTGACCGGGGATTGAGCCTGGTCAAGGCGGGCCGCCCTTGATGGTGGCCCGCCTACCGCTCACGCCTCTGCATTCAATCAAACTCCCAGCCGCGTTCGCCGTGGCTGGAAATGTCGAGGCCCTGCACCTCGTCATCCTCGGTCACGCGCATCGGCACGAACAGGTTGATGGCAAGAGCTATCAGCGCGGTGGCAACGGCGGAATAGCCGGCCACAACAGCCACGCCCAGCGCCTGCACACCCAGTTGCGCACCCATGCTGCCTGCGCCCACGCTGTCATAGCCCGCACCGCCAAGACCGGCGGAAAGGAACAGCCCCAGCAGCAGCGAACCGATCATGCCGCCCACCCCGTGCACCGCGAACACATCAAGCGAATCGTCAATATGCAGCCGCATCTTGATGAGCTGGATGGCGTAATAGCAGACGATCGAAGCTGCCGCGCCGATCAGGATCGCCGCGCCGGGCGAGACAAAGCCTGCCGCCGGGGTGATGGTGGCAAGGCCTGCAATCGCGCCCGTGGCAAAACCGACCGTCGTCGGCTTGCCGAACATGACCCGCTCAATCCCGATCCACACCAGCGCCGCGACACTGGCGGCAACGTGCGTGTTGATTATCGCATCGCTTGCCGAGGCGGTTGCCCCCAGCGCCGATCCGCCATTGAAGCCGAACCAGCCGACCCACAGCAGCACCGCGCCCAGCATGGTGATGCCCGGCGCATGGGGAAGAAGCGCGCTTTTGGGAAAGCCCTGCCGCTTGCCAAGCAGCACCGCAATCACCAGCGCGGAAATCCCGGCCGTGGTGTGCACCACCATACCGCCCGCAAAATCCAGCGCGCCCATGCCCGCCAGCCAGCCGCCGCCCCAGATCCAGTGCGCGACCGGCGCGTAAACCACGAGGCCCCAGATCGCGCAGAAGGCGATGATGAAGGCGAACCGCGCGCGTTCGACCCATGCGCCCACCATCAGCGCCGGGGTGATGGCGGCAAAGGTCATCTGGAACAGCACGAAAGTGCTCTCCGGAATTGCAAGGCCGGAATAGACCGCGTCGAGGTTGTAGAGCATCCAGTGCTGTCCGCCGCCCAGCCATCCGCCCAGGCTGCTGTCCCCGAAAGCCAGCGTGTAGCCGACCACGATCCACAAGGTGGAGGCAATTGCCGCGATCGCGCCCACTTGCAGGAACACCGAAAGGAAGTTCTTGGCGCGAACCAGCCCGCCGTAAAACAGGCCCAGGCCCGGCAGCGTCATCAGCAGAACGAGCGCGGCCGAAGCGAGGATCCAGGCGGTATCGCCGGAATTTTCCACCACCTCGACAATTTCCTGCCCGCCCTGCGCCATGGCGGCTCCCGGAGCCAGCAGCGACCAGACAGCAAACGCGCCAAGCGCGGCAATCCTGCGATTCATCGGTATCCCCCTCTATCCCCGCCGCGTTTCCCCGGCGCCCCGTGTCGTAAGCGGGGCGTGTTATGCCAGAGCGCAGCTTTCCGGCAAGTGGGCGATGCAGCGGCTTGATGCGAATCCCTTGCGTGCTCTAGGTAACGGGCATGAAACGCAATGTGCTGCGCCTGCTGCTTCTTCTTCTCTGTTTGGCCACTGGTCTGATGCAGCCTGCCGCGGCATCGGCGCAGGATCGCGCGGTGCCCTATTGGGCCAGCCTTTCATCCGAGGAGGTAAACCTGCGTGTCGGCCCAAGCGAAAGGTACCGCATTGCGTGGGTTTACCGCCGCGAAGGTTTGCCGGTGAAGGTGCTGCGGCTGCAGCAGGGTTGGCGGCTGATCGAGGAGGTGGACGGCACACGTGGGTGGGTGTTCAACCAGCTTCTTTCCCTGCGGCGCACGGCCATCGTCACCCAAGGTGCACCTGCCCCCATGCGCGATATGCCCGCGCACGATGCCGCGCTGCGCTGGAATGTGGAGCAGGGCGTGACCGGCAATCTGGGTGCTTGCGAAGCTGATTGGTGTGAATTTGCCGTCGGTCCGCGGCGCGGATGGGTTCCGCGCGACAGGCTGTGGGGCGCAGGCGAGCCCTGAGGCCGGCCGGCTGCCTTTATCGCAAACGCGGAACGGTGGTTTCGTTGCCTTCCGGATCGGCCATCAGCAGCGAGCCGTCATCATTGACATTGACCAGCGTCAGGCAGGTGGGCGCGGGTGAAGGCCCTTCCGCACTTTGCGCGGTGAAGCACACCTGATCCCCTGAATGTGTCCAGACTCCGGTTTCGGAAACTTCGCCCCCAACCGTATCGGTATAGGTGCCATCCGCATTGATTTGCGATGTCCAGCTGTTCCCATCCATGTCGGTTCCGCCATAGACGCCGATCAGCGGGCTGTTCGGTGCGGCGGGCGAAGGTGTCGGGGTGACTGCATCAGCGGAGCCATTGTCACCGCTGCCGCAGGCGGAAAGCAGGGTTGCAGCAACAATTACAACAAGCTTCTTCATGCAAGACGTCCCCCAAGGCCCAAAAGTGACCTGAGGTAACACAGGAAATCAATTCTGCAACCGGCTGAACGGCGGATAAGCCCCAATTCAGACGCTTAACTGGTTAATTGTGTCCCAATTGTCGCGGGATTGCGCCGCCGGAGGTGGATGTGATCAGGCGATCTCCACCGCCAGAGCGGTTGCCTCGCCTCCGCCAATGCAAAGGCTTGCAATACCGCGCTTCAGCCCGCGGGCCTTCAGCGCTGCGATCAGTGTCACGACGATTCGTGTGCCGCTGGCGCCGATGGGATGGCCCAGCGCCGTGCCGCCGCCGTTCACATTGATCTTTTCATGCGGGATGCCGATGTCTTTCATGGCGAACATGGTGACGCAGGCGAAGGCCTCGTTCACTTCCCACAAATCGACATCGTCCACGCTCCAGCCGGTCTTTTCGAGGAGCTTCTGGATGGCCCCCACCGGGGCGGTGGTGAAGGCGGCGGGGTCCTGAGCATGGGCGGTGCTGGCAATGATCGTTGCCACCGGCGACAGGCCCTTGGCTTCCGCCACGCTCTTGCGCGACAGGACTATGGCCGCAGCCCCGTCACTGATTGAGGAGGAGGTGGCCGCGGTAATGGTGCCGTCCTTGGTGAAGGCCGGGCGCAGGCCGGGGATCTTTTCCGGGCGGCCCTTGCCGGGCGCTTCGTCGGTATCGACAACGACTTCGCCCGCGCGGGTGGTGATTGTGACGGGCACGATTTCATCGGCAAAGGCACCGCTCGCAACCGCTTCATTGGCGCGCGCGAGCGAGGCAAGCGAATAGGCGTCCATTTCCTCGCGGGTCAGTTGATAGGCATCAGCCATCTGCTGGGCATACAGACCCATCGCGGTGCCGGGCTTGTAGGCATCTTCCAGCCCGTCAAGGAACATATGGTCATAGGCGGTATCATGCCCCAACCGCGCGCCCGAACGGTGCTTTTTCAGAAGATAAGGCGCGTTGGTCATGCTTTCCATGCCGCCGGCCACGATCACGTCCGCGCCGCCTGCGGCCAGCGCCTCGGATGCCATGATGATTGTCTGCATTCCCGATCCGCACACCTTGTTGACCGTGGTGGCTTGCGCGCTCAAAGGCAGGCCCGCCTTCAGCGCGGCCTGGCGGGCAGGCGCCTGGCCAAGGCCAGCGGGAAGCACGCAGCCCATATAGACGCGCTCCACATCCTCTCCCGCAATGCCAGCCCGTTCCACCGCTGCCTTGATCGCGGTTGCGCCAAGATCGGTCGCTGCCACATCCGCCAGCGCGCCCTGCATCGCACCCATCGGTGTGCGTGCATAGGAGAGGATGACGATCGGATCGCGGGGATGCAGGGAAGTCATGGCAGGGGGCCTTTCGAATGGAAGGCGGCAGGTTGTGCCGGTTGGGCCCGATCTAAAGCCCGAATGTGACGCATGCAAGTTTGTGCATTGCAGCAAATCTTTGGGCGCCGGCATCCGCAAGCGGCATCCGCAGCCGGGGCTGCGCGGGATTTGCCCCATTTACAGCCTCTTGGCGGTATTGAACTGCCGGATATACGCGCTCTTGCGAAATCTCCCGGATTTCTGCCGCCATCGGCCTTGCAGTATGGCGGGCCATTGCCTAGACGCCGCCGCATCAGTCATAGATGCAACCCTCAAAGCCAGCGAGTCTGCCTTGGTCGATCTGACACAATATCTGCCGATCCTGCTGTTCCTCGGCGTGGCGCTCGGCCTTTCGACGCTGTTCGTGTTCCTGCCGATGGGCGTGGCCCGCCTGACTGGCGCACACAAGCCCGACGCGCAGAAGATGAGCGAGTATGAATGCGGCTTCCCCGCTTTCGAGGACGCGCGCGACCGTTTCGATGTGCGCTTCTACCTCGTGGCGATCAGCTTCATCCTGTTCGATCTGGAAGCCAGCTTCCTGTTTCCTTGGGCGGTCAGCCTCGATCAGACGGGCTGGGTAGGCTGGGGCAGCATGATGATCTTCCTCGCCATCCTGGCCGTGGGCCTTGCCTATGAATGGAAAAAGGGAGCGTTGGATTGGGAATGAACACCATGACTCCTGCCGTTGCCGGCTTGCCGACTGCCCAGGGCGGGCAGGTGCGCCAGCCTGACGCCGATTACTTCAACGCTCTCCAGACCGAGGTGAACGACAAGGGCTTCCTTGTGACCAGCACCGAGGATCTGTTCCAGTGGGCGCGCACCGGTTCGTTGTGGTGGATGACCTTCGGCCTTGCCTGCTGCGCGGTGGAGATGATCCACGTCAATATGCCGCGTTACGACATGGAGCGCTTCGGCGTTGCCCCGCGCGCATCCCCGCGCCAGTCGGACGTGATGATCGTGGCGGGCACGCTGTGCAACAAGATGGCTCCGGCCCTGCGCAAGGTCTATGACCAGATGAGCGAGCCGAAATATGTCATCTCGATGGGCAGCTGCGCCAATGGCGGCGGTTATTACCATTACAGCTATTCGGTGGTGCGCGGCTGCGACCGCATCGTGCCGGTGGACATCTATGTCCCCGGCTGCCCGCCCACGGCCGAGGCGCTGCTCTATGGCGTGATGCAATTGCAGCGGAAAATCCGCCGCGCTGGGACGATTGAACGCTGATGGCTGTGCTCCACTCCGCACCGCGTTACGCGCCGTTTGAAGGTGCGCTGGAAACGCTCTCTGCCGCGCTTGGCGCAATGCTCGTTGCCGCGAAGGAAGAACATGGCGAAATCGTGCTGACCGTAAAGCGCGAGAGCATCGAGGATGCCCTGCGCCTGCTCCGCGATTCCCACGATTACCAGCAGTTGATGGAAATGGCGGGGGTCGATTTCCCCGACCGGGCCGAACGGTTCGAGGTGGTCTATATGCTCCTCAGCCTGACGCGCAATCACCGGGTGATGGTGAAGGTGAGCACGGACGAGGCGACGCCTGTTCCCACCGTCACCACGCTTTGGCCCAATGCGGGCTGGCTGGAACGCGAAGTGTTCGATATGTTTGGCGTACTGTTTGCCGGCAATACCGACCTGCGCCGCATCCTCACCGATTACGGCTTTGAAGGGCATCCGTTCCGCAAGGACTTCCCGCTCACCGGCTATCAGGAACTGCGCTATTCCGAAGAGGAAAAGCGCGTGGTTTACGAGCCGGTGAAGCTGGCGCAGGATATGCGCCAGTTCGATTTCCTCAGTCCGTGGGAAGGCGCGGATTATGTCCTGCCGGGCGACGAGAAGGCCGCCACGCCGCCACCTTCGCCCGCTGCACCGCCGACGCCCAAGACGACCGACAGCCCGAAGGACACCGGCGCTGGCGCCAAGGCTGATGCCAAGGCTGCCGAGAAGTCCGAAGCTGTCGCGCCTGCCAAGGTGGAAAAGAAGGCGGCTGCGAAAAAGCCCGCCGCGAAAAAGCCCGCCGCGAAAAAGCCCGCCGCGAAGAAGTCTGCTGCGAAGAAGAAGGAGTCCGGTGAATGAGCGGCATGATGCTCGAAGAATCGCCGACCACTTCCGGCGAGAAGATCAGCAATTACACGATCAATTTCGGTCCCCAGCACCCGGCGGCGCACGGCGTGCTGCGCATGGTGATGGAGCTGGACGGCGAGATTATCGAGCGGATCGATTGCCATGTCGGCCTGCTCCACCGCGGCACCGAAAAGCTGATTGAGCACAAGACCTATCTGCAGGCGCTGCCCTATTTCGACCGGCTCGATTACTGCTCCCCGCTGGCGATGGAACATTCCTATGTCCTCGCCATCGAGAAGCTGCTGAACATCGAAGTGCCGATCCGCGCGCAATATCTGCGCGTGCTGTTTGCTGAGCTGACGCGCATCTGCAACCATATGCTCAATATCGGCGCGCACGTGATGGATGTGGGCGCGATGACGCCCAACCTGTGGGTGTTCGAACTGCGCGAAGACTGCATGAACTTCTTCGAGCGGATGAGCGGCGCGCGGATGCACCATGCCTATCTGCGCCCCGGCGGCGTGCATCAGGATGTGCCGCTGAAACTTCTGACCGATATTGGCGACTGGGTCGATACCCGCCTGCCTGAATTGTTTGGCGATGCCATGTCCCTCGTCATGGACAACCGCATCTTCAAGCAACGCAATGTCGATATTGCGGTGGTGAGCAAGGAAGACGCGGTCGCCTGGGGCTTTTCCGGCCCGATGATCCGCGCGGCGGGTATTCCGTGGGATATCCGCAAGAGCCAGCCTTACGAAGTGTATGACCGGATGGATTTCGACATTCCGGTGGGCACCAATTCGGACTGCTATGACCGGTTCATGGTGCGCGTGCAGGAAGTGTATCAGTCCGCCCGCATCATCAAGCAGTGTCTTGCCGAAATGCCCGAAGGCCCGGTGGCGAGCCTGGACCGCAAGGTAGTGCCGCCCAAGCGCGCCGAGATGAAGCAGAGCATGGAAGCGCTGATCCACCACTTCAAGCTCTACACCGAAGGCTTCCGCGTGCCCGCGGGCGAGGTCTATGTGGCGACCGAAAGCCCCAAGGGCGAATTCGGCGTCTATCTGGTGAGCGACGGGACAAACAAGCCCTACCGCTGCAAGATCCGCCCCACGGCGTTCAGCCATTTGCAGGCGATGGATTTCATGTCCAAGGGCCATATGCTGCCGGATGCGACCGCCATCCTCGGCGCGATCGACGTGGTGTTCGGGGAGTGTGACCGGTGAGTTCCGATTACCTCGCCACCGCCGAAGCCATGATCGCGGCCTACAACGCGCAGGACGCAGACCTCTACGTCTCCTACATGACCGATGACGCCTGCGAGGCGAATTATCGTGGGCCAGTCGTGCGTGAAGGCAAGGAAGGCACGCGTGCGGGCCTCGCTGCCGCTTTTGCGAAATGGCCGCAGAACCGCGCCGAGATCGTCGAACGCCAAGCCATCGGCAATTACGTCCTGTTCCGCGAACACGTGACGCGCGGGCCGGCCACCGATGGCTCGCCGCTGGTCGAACCGTTCGATGTGATCGCGGTCTACACTTTCGAAGGCGACAAGTGCGCCCGCGTGGAGTTCATCCGGTGATCCTGCGCGAAATCTTCATCTTCATCGCCGCGCTGGCGATGTTCGCTTCGGCCGTTGCGGCTTATCTTGCCGTGTTTCACGGCGCGGCAAGCGTAAAGGACATTCTCTCCACGGCCTTTGCCGCCGTGATCGGCCTGTATCTGGGCCGCTACCTCGAACGGAGGCTGACCCGTGGCTAATCGTCACCTTGCACCCGATACGCCCGAACTGCGCGCGCGCTGGGGCAATTTCGCCTGGACGCCTGAAAACGCGGAAAAGGTGAAGGACATCATCGCCCGCTATCCCGAAGGGCGGCAGCGCAGCGCGGTGATGCCGCTGCTCGATCTGGCGCAGCGGCAGGTTGGCGCGGAAACCGGCACGCAGGGCTGGCTGCCCTTGCCGGTGATGGAATATGTCGCGGCAGAGCTCGATATGCCCATCATCCGCGTGGTCGAGGTCGCCAGCTTCTATTTCATGTATAACCTTGTTCCGGTTGGCAAATTCCATGTGCAGGTCTGCGGCACCACGCCCTGTATGCTGCGCGGGTCTGACGACATCATGGCTGCTTGCAAGAAACGCGGGATGAAGAAGGGCCACACCACTGATGACGGTATGTGGACGCTGACCGAGGTGGAGTGCATGGGCAATTGCGCCACCGCGCCGATGGTGCAGATCAACGACGACAATTACGAGGATCTGACGCCGGAACGTCTCGACGCCGTGCTCGATGCGCTGGCGGCGGGCCAGCAGCCCAAGACCGGAACGCAGGAACCCGGCCGCCATACGAGCGAGCCGGCAAATGCCCTTTCCACGCTGCACGCGATGGTGACCGAAAACCACGATTACCGGGGCGAGTGGTGATGGAATTGCTGCTTCCCATCCTCGTCGCCTTGCTGCTGGTTTTCATCGCCTGGAAGGTGCTGATGGGTCTGGTAAAGACCGCCGCGCTGGTGGGCATCGTCCTGCTGGCCGGGGCCTATGTGTTCGCTAATGGAGGCATGGCATGAGCCTGTCCGACAAGGATCGCATCTTCACCAATGTCTATGGCTTCCAGCCGTGGAACCTGAACGCTGCGCAAAAGCGCGGCGATTGGGACAACACGAAAAAGCTGATGGAAGTCGGGCAGGACGCCATCATCGACGAAATCAAGGCGAGCGGCCTGCGCGGGCGCGGCGGGGCGGGCTTCCCCACCGGCATGAAATGGTCCTTCATGCCCAAGGAAAGCAAGGACGGGCGGCCCAGTTTCCTCGTCATCAACGCCGACGAATCCGAGCCGGGTAGCTGCAAGGACCGCGAAATCATCCGCCACGATCCGCACAAGCTGATCGAAGGCGCGCTTATTGCCGGTTACGCGATGCGCGCGCGCGCCGCCTATATTTACATCCGCGGCGAATATATCCGCGAGGCGGAAACGCTGTTCGCCGCCGTGGCGGAAGCCTATGCGGCGGGCCTGCTGGGCAAGAATGCGGCCGATTCCGGCTATGATTTCGATGTCTTCGTCCACCGGGGCGCGGGCGCGTATATCTGCGGCGAAGAAACCGCGATGATCGAAAGCCTGGAAGGCAAGAAAGGCCAGCCACGCCTCAAGCCGCCATTCCCGGCAGGCGCGGGTCTTTATGGCTGCCCCACTACGGTGAACAATGTCGAATCGATCGCGGTGGTGCCCACCATCCTGCGGCGCGGCGCGTCGTGGTTCAGCAGCTTTGGCCGCGACAACAACAAGGGCACCAAGCTGTTCCAGATCAGCGGCCACGTGAACAAGCCCTGCGTGGTCGAAGAAGCGATGAGCATCACGTTCGAGGAGCTGATCGAGAAGCATTGCGGCGGCATTCGCGGCGGGTGGGACAATCTGCTCGCAGTGATCCCCGGCGGCTCCTCGGTGCCGCTGGTGCCTGCCGAACAGATCCGCCACGCGCATATGGATTTCGACGGCCTTCGCGAACTCGGTTCCGGCCTTGGCACAGCAGGTGTCATCGTGATGGACAAGAGCACCGATATCGTGCGCGCGATCAGCCGCCTGTCCTATTTCTACAAGCATGAAAGCTGCGGCCAGTGCACCCCCTGCCGCGAAGGCACGGGCTGGATGTGGCGCGTGATGACGCGGCTTGAAACCGGCGATGCGAGCGTGGAGGAAATCGATATGCTGCATCAGGTGACCAAGCAGGTGGAAGGCCACACGATCTGCGCGCTGGGCGATGCCGCGGCGTGGCCGATCCAGGGCCTGATCCGCCACTTCCGCCCGGAAATCGAGCGCCGCATCCATGAGCGCGCCGCCAAGTTTGCAGAGGCTGCCGAATAATGCCCAAGGTCACCGTAGACGGACAGGAAGTGGAAGTTCCCGCTGGGGCAACCGTGCTGCAGGCGTGCGAGCTGGCGGGCAAGGAAATCCCGCGCTTCTGCTATCATGAGCGCCTCAGCATCGCGGGCAATTGCCGGATGTGCCTGGTCGAAGTGAAGCCGGGGCCTCCCAAGCCGCAGGCCTCTTGCGCGCTGCCCGCTACCGAGGGGCAGGAAATCCGCACCGACAGCGAGATGGTCAAGAAGGCGCGCGAAGGGGTGATGGAGTTCCTCCTCATCAACCACCCGCTCGATTGCCCGATCTGCGACCAGGGTGGCGAGTGCGATTTGCAGGACCAGGCCGTGGCCTATGGACGCGGGGTCAGCCGCTTTGACGAGAACAAGCGCGCGGTTACCGAGAAATATATGGGGCCGCTCATCAAGACCACGATGACGCGCTGCATCCACTGCACCCGCTGCGTGCGCTTCTCCGAAGAGATTGCGGGCGTGGATGAGATCGGCGCGCTCTATCGCGGCGAGGATATGCAGATCACCACCTATCTGGAAAAGGCCGCCAAGCACGAGCTTTCGGCCAATGTGATCGATCTGTGCCCGGTGGGTGCGCTCACCAGTAACCCTTACGCCTTCGAAGCCCGTCCGTGGGAATTGAAGAAGACGCTCGGCATCGATGTGTCCGATGCGGTCGGCGCGAACATCCGCATCGACAGCCGGGGCCGCGAAGTGCTTCGCGTGCTGCCGCGCATCAATGATGATGTGAACGAGGAGTGGATTTCGGACAAGGCGCGCTACCAGATTGACGGGCTGACGCGCCGCCGCCTCGACAAGGTGTGGATCCGCAAGGGTGGCAAGCTGGCCGAGGCAGACTGGGACGAGGCGTTCAGGAAGATCGCTGCGGCTAAACCGGGCAATTCGATTGCTGCTGTTGCGGGCGATCTGCTCGATTGCGAGACGATGTTTGCCGCCAAGGCGCTGCTGGCGGCAAGCGGATCGGCGCTGGTGGAAAGCCGCCAGACGGGTATGGATTACGACTGCTCCAGCCTTTCCGCGATCAATTTTAATTCGACCTTCGCCGGGATCGAAAACGCCGACGCGGTGCTGATCATCGGCAGCCATGTGCGCTGGGAAGCGCCATTGGTGAATGTCCGCCTGCGCAAGGCGGCCAAGAATGGCGCAAAGGTCTTTGTTGTCGGGCCGGAATGGGAAACGACTTACCAGGCAACCTTCCTTGGCGCGGATGTTTCCGTGCTGGCCAATCTGCCTTCCGAAGTGACCGATGCGCTTAAGAATGCCGCGCGTCCGGCAATCATTCTGGGCGGGGCGGGTTTTGCCGCCGGTGCCCATGCCGCCGCGGTGAAGCTGGCGCATGATCTGGGCGTCATCAAGGATGGCTGGAACGGCTTCAACGCGCTGCACATGGCGGCGGCCCGCATGGGTGCGGTGATGCTGGGCTTTGTGAGCAAGGGCGGCATTGCCGATCTGGCTGCGGCCAAGCCCAGGGTGCTGCTGGCGCTGGGCGCAGACGAGGTGGACTTTGCCAAGTTCGCGGACAGCCTCAAGGTCTATATCGGCCATCACGGCGACAAGGGCGCACACGCGGCGGACATCGTTCTGCCCGGCAGCGCCTATACCGAGAAGCCCGGCACCTATGTGAACACGGAAGGCCGCGTCCAGCGCAGTGACAAGGCGGTGTTTGCGCCCGGCGAGGCGCGTGAGGACTGGACGATCCTGCGCGCGCTGGCCGATGCGCTGGGCGTGAATGTGGGCTTTGACAGCTTCCACGAACTGCGCGCCGCCATGGTCGCCGCCGTGCCGGCGCTGGCCAATGAAGGTGAACTCGCTGCTTATGGCCCGCTGCCTGCCAGCGTTGCCGGGCCGGACAAGCCGCAGGGCGAAATCCGCTACCCGATCAAGGACTTCTACCTCACCAATGCCATCGCGCGGGCCAGCGCGGTGATGCAGCGCTGTTCGGATGAACTGCTCCACGGGGCCGATCTGAAGGAGGCCGCGGAATGACCGCTTTCTTCCAATCGCTGGGCATGAGCTACGAATGGGCCTGGTTCCTTGCGACCATGGCGGGCATCCTGCTGATCGCGCTGCCGCTGATGCTGGGCGTTGCCATGATCATCTACATGGACCGCAAGGTGTGGGCGGCAATCAATTTGCGGCGCGGGCCCAACGTGGTCGGGCCTTTCGGCCTGTTGCAGAGCTTTGCCGACGGCCTGAAGGTGTTCTTGCAGGAAACCATCATTCCTTCAGCGGCGAACAAGGGGCTTTTCCTGATCGCGCCGATCCTGACCTTTACCGTGGCGCTGCTCAGCTGGGCGGTGATTCCGTTTGGGCCGGATATGGTGCTGGCGGATATCAATGTCGGCCTGCTGTATATCTTCGCCGTGTCCTCGCTGGGCGTGTATGGCGTGGTGATTTCGGGCTGGGCGTCGAACTCCAAATATCCCTTCTTTTCCGCCATGCGCGCGTCCGCGCAGATGATTTCCTATGAAGTTTCAATCGGCTTCATCATCGTGTGCGTGGTGCTGTGGGCGGACAGCTTCAACCTCAACACCATTATCGAGGCGCAGCGCGGCCATGGCCTGGGCTTCATCAACGGCTTCGTGTTCAACCCGCTGCTGTTCCCGATCTGGGTGATGTTCTTCATCTCGGCACTGGCCGAAACGCAGCGCGTGCCCTTCGACCTGACCGAGGCGGAGAGCGAGCTGGTGGCGGGATATCAGACCGAATATTCCTCCATGTCCTTCGCGCTGTTCTGGCTGGGCGAATATGCCAACATCCTGCTGATGTGCGCGTTGTCCGCCATCCTGTTCTTCGGAGGCTGGTTGCCGCCGGTGGATTGGGAACCGCTCTATGCCGTGCCGGGGATTGTGTGGCTGCTGCTGAAGATCCTGTTCTTCTTCTTCATGTTCAGCTGGGTGATGGCCACCGTTCCGCGCTATCGCTATGACCAGCTGATGCGCCTTGGCTGGAAGGTGTTCCTGCCGCTCTCCCTGATATTCGTCTTTGTCGTCAGCGGCTATCTGATGGCCACGGGGCATTATTCATGACCACTGTCGCTCACCTCATCAAGTCGTTCACCCTGTGGGAGTTCGTGAAGGCGCACGCCCTCACGCTCAAGTATCTGTTCAAGCCCAAGGTGACGATCAACTATCCGTTCGAGAAGAACCCGCTCTCGCCCCGTTTCCGGGGGGAGCACGCCCTGCGCCGTTATCCCAACGGGGAAGAACGCTGCATTGCGTGCAAGCTGTGCGAGGCGGTGTGCCCGGCGCAGGCGATCACGATCGAGGCGGAACCGCGCGAGGACGGCAGCCGCCGCACCACGCGCTATGACATCGACATGACCAAGTGCATCTACTGCGGTTTCTGCCAGGAAGCCTGCCCGGTGGATGCCATCGTCGAAGGGCCGAACTTCGAATACGCGACCGAAACGCGCGAAGAACTGCTTTACGACAAGGCAAAGCTGCTGGCGAACGGGGACAAGTGGGAGCGCGCGATTGCCGCAAACCTTGAAGCCGACGCGCCCTATCGTTAAGCGCGCGGGCAACTCACACGGGGACTCATGATCCACACTCTCGCCTTTTACCTGTTTGCGGTGATGGTTCTCACCTCCGGCGCGCTGGTCGTGCTGGCCCGCAACCCGGTGCATTCCGTCCTGTGGCTGATTCTGGCCTTCTTCAACGCTGCCGGCCTGATGGTGCTGGTGGGGGCAGAGTTCATCGCCATGCTGCTGATCATCGTTTATGTCGGTGCGGTCGCGGTGCTGTTCCTGTTCGTCGTAATGATGCTGAACATCGACTTTGCCGAACTGCGCGCAGGCTTCATCAAGAACGCACCCCTGGCCGCTCTGGTGGCGGTGGTGCTGTTCGTGGAGTTGTTCGTCGCCATTATCGCCGCCAACGCCGGCGGCGCGGTGACGCTGGGGACGCCCGACGGCAGCGCCGCGCCGTTGCTGGGCGAGGGCAATACCGAGAATATCGGCGCGCTGCTCTACACCCGGTATGTCTTCCTGTTTGAAGTGGCGGGCATCATCCTGCTGGTGGCAATGATCGGCGCAATCGTGCTGACTCACCGCGAAAGCCGCGCAACCCGCGCGCATCAGAACATCACCAAGCAGAATATGCGCCGGCCGGAAGACGCGACCGAGCTGAAGCAGCCTGAGATCGGCAAAGGTGTGGACATTGGGGGGCGCGAGCTGTGATCGGCGTCGAACATTACATCGTGGTCAGCTCGCTGCTGTTCGTGCTGGGCGTGCTGGGGATTTTCCTCAACCGCAAGAATGTGATCGTCATCCTGATGGCGATCGAGCTCATCCTGCTGGCCGTGAACATCAATCTGGTCGCCTTCAGTGCCTTTCTGGGTGATCTGACCGGCCAGATTTTCGCCATGTTCGTGCTGACCGTGGCCGCTGCCGAAGCGGCGATCGGCCTTGCGATCCTCGTCATCTACTTCCGCCGTCGCGGCACCATTGCGGTCGACGACATCAGCCGGATGAAGGGATAACCTGCCGTGTCGTCCTCCATCCTGATCATCGTTTTTGCGCCGCTTATGGCTGCGCTTATCGCCGGACTTGGCAACCGCGCCATCGGCAACACCGCGGCCAAGCTGGTCACCACCGGCGCGCTGTTCCTGTCCTGTGCGCTGTCTTGGCCGATCTTCCTTGGTTTCGTTGCCGGTAATGCCGAGGCGGCCGTTGTCCCCGTGCTCGACTGGGTGCGGTCCGGCGCAATGGAGTTCGACTGGGCGCTGCGCGTCGACACGCTGACCGCCGTGATGCTGGTAGTGATCACCAGCGTCTCGGCTCTCGTGCACCTGTATAGCTGGGGCTATATGGAGGAAGACCCGGATCAGCCGCGCTTCTTCGCCTATCTCTCGCTGTTCACCTTTGCCATGCTTATGCTGGTGACGGCGGACAATCTGGTGCAGATGTTCTTCGGTTGGGAAGGGGTGGGGCTTGCCTCCTATTTGCTGATCGGTTTCTGGTTCAAGAAGCCCTCGGCCAATGCCGCCGCGATCAAGGCTTTCGTGGTCAACCGCGTGGGCGACCTTGGCTTTATGCTGGGCATTTTCGGCACTTTCCTGGTGTTCCAGACGACCAGCATTCCTGCCATTCTCGATGCCGCGCCCGCAATGCAGGGTGTTAGCCACATCACCTTCCTTGGTATGCGGCTCGATACGATGACGATCCTGTGCCTGCTGCTGTTCATCGGTGCGATGGGCAAGAGCGCACAGTTGGGCCTGCACACCTGGTTGCCGGATGCGATGGAAGGGCCGACGCCGGTTTCCGCGCTGATCCATGCCGCCACCATGGTGACCGCGGGCGTGTTCATGGTCTGCCGCCTGTCACCCATGTTTGAAGCGGCGCCGATTGCGCTGGGCGTTGTCACCTTCATTGGTGCGGCCACCTGCCTGTTTGCTGCCACGGTTGGCACCACGCAGTGGGACATCAAGCGGGTTATCGCCTATTCGACCTGCTCGCAGCTCGGCTATATGTTCTTTGCCGCAGGTGTCGGTGCCTATGGCGCGGCGATGTTCCACCTGTTCACCCACGCCTTCTTCAAGGCGCTGCTGTTCCTTGGCGCGGGCAGCGTGATCCACGCCATGCATCACGAACAGGATATGCGCTATTACGGGGCCTTGCGGAAGGAGATACCGATCACCTTCTGGGCGATGATGGCTGGCACGCTGGCGATCACCGGGGTGGGCGTCTACCATCTTGGCCTTGGCTTTGCGGGCTTCTTCTCGAAGGACGCGATCATCGAAGTCGCCTTTGCCAAGGGCACCGAGGTGGCGATGTTTGCCTTCTGGGTGGGCGTGTTCGCAGCCCTTCTGACCAGCTTCTATTCGTGGCGCCTGATGTTCCTCACCTTCTGGGGCAAGCCGCGCTGGGCGCAGAGCGAGCACATCCAGCACGCTCTCCACGACGCGCACGGCCACGGCCATCACGACGATGCGCAGGAAACACACGGTCACGGCGAGGTGGAGGCCAACGCGCCCGCGCAGGAACACGCCGGGCATGATGTGGCGCATTCGGTGCCCGATCCCGATCATCACGAAGGGACAGGCGGCTATCACCCGCATGAAAGCCCTTGGGTCATGCTCACCCCGTTGGTCATCCTTTCGATCGGTGCAGTGGCCGCAGGCTATGTGTTCAAGGGCGCGTTCCTCGACAGTGCGGCCTTCTGGAACGGCTCCATCGCCTATAACGAAGCGCTGATGCACGCGATGCACGAGGTGCCGTATTGGGTGAAGTATTCGGCGCTGGTGGTGATGCTGCTGGGCCTGCTGACGGCGTGGTATGGCTATATTCGCAATACAAGTTTTCCGGGTCAGGTGGCGGACCAACTGGGGCCGATCTACCGCTTCGTCTACCGCAAGTGGATGTTCGACGAGCTGTATCACCACGTTTTTGTCGTGCCGGCACAGTGGCTGGGCCGGGTGTTCTGGCAAAAGGGTGATATCGGCGTGATTGACCGCTTCGGCCCCGATGGTGCTGCCTATGTGGTTCAGAAGGGCGCTGTCCTCGCCAAGAAGGTCCAGTCGGGCTATCTCAATTCCTATGCTCTGGTGATGCTGCTCGGCCTTGTCGCCGCGATCAGCTGGGTGATTTTCGCATGAGCGGCTTTCCCATTCTTTCCGTGATGCTGCTGGTGCCGCTGCTGGGCGCGGTGGCCTGCTTCTTTGCGCAGGCGCAGATGGCGCGGACTGTCGCGCTGGTTGCCACGCTGGTGAACCTGGCGCTGGGCATCGTGTTGTGGGCCAATTACGATATTGGCGGCGACCAGTGGCAGTTTGTGGAGCGGGCAAACCTCTTCGCCGGGTTCCAGTGGGCATTGGGCATAGATGGCATTGCGCTGATGCTGATCATGCTCAGCGTGTTCCTGATGCCGATCTGCATCCTTGCCAGCCATTCGATTGAAAAGCGTGTGGGTGAATACATGGCGGCCTTCCTGTTCATGGAAGTGCTGATGGTGGGCACCTTTGCCGCGCAGGATCTGTTCCTGTTTTACATCATGTTCGAGGCTGGTCTGATCCCGATGTATCTCATCATCGGCATCTGGGGCGGCACCGATCGGATTTACGCCAGCTACAAGTTCTTCCTCTACACGCTCCTTGGCTCGGTTCTGATGTTCATCGCCATGCTGTGGATGGCGCGCGAGGCGGGGACGACTGATATCCCGACGTTGATGCAGTATGATTTTGCGCCGTCCGCGCAGACCTGGCTGTGGCTCGCCTTCTTCGCCAGCTTTGCGGTGAAGATGCCGATGTGGCCGGTGCACACCTGGCTTCCCGCCGCGCACGTGCAGGCACCGACGGCAGGCTCCGTGATCCTGGCGGGCGTGCTCTTGAAGCTGGGCGGTTACGGGTTCATCCGCTTCAGCCTGCCGATGTTCCCGGAAGCGAGCGTGCAGTTCATGTGGCTGGTATTTGCTTTGTCGATGGTGGCGGTGGTCGTCACCAGCCTGATCGCGCTGGTGCAGCACGACATGAAGAAGCTGATCGCCTATTCCTCGGTTGCGCATATGGCGATTGTGACGGTGGGCCTGTTCGCCTTCAACGTGCAGGGGCTGGAAGGCGCGATGATCGTCATGCTTTCGCACGGTCTCGTTTCTGGCGCGCTGTTTCTTTGCGTGGGCATCATCTACGACCGGCTGCATACGCGCGAGATCGCCCGATATGGCGGCTTGTCGATCAATATGCCGAAATATGCGCTGTTTTTCCTGCTGTTCACCATGGCGAGCATTGGCCTTCCCGGCACCAGCGGCTTTGTGGGCGAGTTCCTGTCGCTGGCGGGCATCTATCAGGTGTCGAGCTGGGTCGCCTTTGTCTGCACCACCGGCATCATTCTGGGCGCAGCCTATATGCTCTACCTCTACCGCCGGGTCTGCTTTGGCGAGCAGACGAATGCCGATGCGGCCGCTATGCCTGATCTGACGCTGCGCGAATGGGTGATGCTTGGCCCGATTGCGGCGGCGGTGCTGTGGATGGGCGTCTATCCGGAAAGCTTTCTGGCGCCGATGCGTGCCGATATCGCCGCGCTTGATGCCCGCCTTGCCCGCGTCAAGCCCGAAGGCGATGCGCGCCTGTGGATTGGCGAGGCGGCACCTGTCCAAATTGATGAACATGCAGCGCACGGGGGAGCGCACTGATGGATCTCACCTCTTCCCTCGGACTGGTCATTCCGGAACTGGTCCTCGCCCTGTCGGGCCTGATCATGCTGCTGTTTGCGGCATGGGGCGGCAATGACGCCGCGCGCCCGGTTTCGATTGCGTCCTGCGTGGCGCTGGGCGGGGCGTTCTTCCTTGTGGCGCCATCCGTCTGCATGGGCCTGTCTGGCGCAGACACGATCGCGTTTTACGGCCAGCTGCGCATGGATGCTTTTGCCGGGCTTGCCAAGCTGATGATCTATGCCGCGGCGGGCGCGGTGCTGGTTGTGGCGCCGGCCTATTTCGATCGGATCAAGGCGTCGCGGCCCGAATTCGCCGTGCTGGTGCTGTTTTCGGCGCTGGGCATGAGCATCATGGTTTCCGCGACCGATCTGATTTCGCTCTATATCGGCCTCGAACTCACCAGCCTTGCCTCCTATGTGCTGGCGGCCTTTCTGCGCGATGATGACAAATCGGCCGAGGCGGGCCTTAAATATTTCGTGCTGGGTGCGTTGGCGTCCGGCATCCTGCTCTTCGGCTCCAGCTTGATCTACGGCTTTGCGGGGACGACCTCGTTCGGCGGCATCAATGTGGCGATGGCAGATGGCCTGTCGGGCGGTCTGCTGATGGGCGTGATTTTCGTTCTGGCAGGGCTGGCCTTCAAGATCAGTGCGGTGCCGTTCCATATGTGGACGCCCGATGTCTATGAAGGCGCGCCTGCGCCGGTCACCATGTTCTTTGCCAGCGCGCCCAAGGTGGCGGCGGTGGCGTTGCTGGCGCGCGTGTCGCTGGAGGCTTTTGGCAGCCAGCCTTTCGCTTGGCAGCAGATCGTCGGCTTTGCGGCGATCGCGTCCATCGTGGTGGGGGCGCTGGGTGCGATTGGTCAGGACAATATCAAGCGCCTTCTGGCGTTCTCCTCGATCAACAATGTCGGGTTCATCCTGATCGGCCTTGCCACGGCCAGCGTGGCCGGTGCCAGTGCGATGCTGGTTTACCTGGCGTTCTACACCGCCATGACGGTGGGCAGCTTCGTCGCGGTGATGATGCTGAAGGATGCAGAGGGCAATCCGCTCGAAACCTTCGGCGACATCAGGGGCCTTTCCTCGACGCAGCCCGCGCTCGCCTGGTGCCTGCTGCTGATCATGTTCAGCCTTGCAGGCATACCCCCGCTGATGGGCTTTTACGGCAAGCTGGTGGTGTTTCAGGCGGCTGTGGAGGCTGATCTGATCGCGCTCGCCGCCGTCGGCATTGCCGCCAGCGTCATCGGTGCGTTCTATTATCTCAAGTTCATCAAGGTGATGTTCTTTGACGAGGCGGTGGACCGGGCCAAGGGCAAGAGCGACGTCGCGCATTGGGCGCTGCTGGCAATTGCCACGCTCGTGATCTCGCCCGTGGCCTGGCTGGGTACCGGGTGGCTGGGCGGTCTGGCAGACAACGCCGCAGCGACACTGTTCTTTGCCGGTTGAGTTGAGCCAGCGTCTCGACATCATTGCCGAGACGGGTTCGACCAATTCCGACCTGCTGGCGCGCCTGGGCAAAGGAGAGGCGCTGGAAGAAGGCTATTGGCTGATCGCCAATCGCCAGACGGCCGGGCGCGGGCGACAGGGGCGGTCCTGGCTGGATGCACCGGGCAATTTCATGGGCTCGACACTTGTCCGCCTGCGTGAAGGTGACCCACCTGTGCCGAGCCTGTCCTTTGTCGCAGCGCTGGCGGTCTATGCAGCCGCATCGGGGCGCGTGGCCCGGCCGGGATCGCTTGTGCTGAAATGGCCCAACGATGTGCTGCTTTCGGGCGCCAAGTTTTGCGGCATATTGCTCGAGCGGCAAGGGCCATTTGCCGTGATCGGCATTGGCGTGAACCTTGCCGCCGCGCCGCGCATTGCCGGGCGCGAAACTCTGGCATTGGCCGCGATCGGAGCGCCGACGGATCGCAATCTGTTCGCCGCAGATCTGGCGCACAGCATGGCCGACGAACTGGCACGCTGGCGCGAATATGGGGCAGGGCCTCTGCTCGCCCGCTGGGAAGCAGCGGCCCATCGGCCCGGCACCCGTCTCAGCGTGCATTGCGCCACTGGTGAAAAGGTGAGCGGCACCTATATGGGACTGGCGACCGACGGTGCCTTGCGCCTCGCTCTGGATGACGGCACCACGCAGGTCATCCATGCAGGCGATGTCATGCTGGAGAGGGATTGATGCTGCTCGCCGTCGATGTCGGCAACACCAATGTCGTTTTCGCCATGTTTGAAGGCGAGGCGATGCGCACGCGCTGGCGCATTGCCACCGATCCGCGCCGCACCGGCGATGAATATGCCGTGTGGCTGCTGCAGTTGATGCAGATTGAGGGGCTTTCGCGCAGCGATGTCTCGGCGATGATCGTGTGCAGCGTGGTGCCGCGCGCCCGTCACAATCTGGAAGTGCTGGCGCAGAAATATTTCGGCGTCGATCCGCTTTTTGCCGGCGAAGGCGCCGCCGCCTGGCCGTTTCCGATTCGCGTGGACGAACCGCGCAGCCTTGGCGCCGACCGCGCGGTTAACGCTCTGGCAGCCCATGCCAAATATGCAGGCGATCTGATCGTGATCGATTTTGGCACCGCGACGACGTTTGATGTGGTGGACACAGACGGTGCCTATCGCGGCGGGATCATCGCGCCGGGCATCAATCTGTCGCTGGATGCGCTGGTTTCCAACACGGCCAAGCTGCCGCGGATCGCCATTGAACAGCCGCGCAGTTCCAGCGTGATCGGCACAAATACCGAAGATCAGATGCTGATCGGCGTGTTCTGGGGCTATGTGGCGATGATGGAAGGGCTGATCGCGCGCATCCGCGCCGAGATCGGCCGCCCGGCCAAGGTGATCGCCACCGGCGGGCTGGCCGTGCTGTTTGACCAGCACAGCGACATTTTCGACGCCGTTGACGGCGATCTTACCTTGCAGGGGCTGGCCATGCTTGCCGCCCGCGCAGCAGACTGAAACCCCAATCGGAACCGGAATGAAAAAAGATTACACGCCTGAAGACGAATTGCTGTTCCTGGCGCTGGGCGGGTCGGGCGAGATTGGCATGAATGTCAATCTCTATGGCTGCCGGGGCCAATGGCTGATGGTCGATCTGGGCATGAGCTTTGGGGCGCAGGAATATCCGGGCACCGAACTGATGTTTGCCGATCTGCAATTCATCGAGGAGCGGGCCAAGGATCTGTGCGGCATCGTGCTGACCCATGCGCACGAGGATCACATTGGCGCGATCCCCTATTTCGCAGCTGATCTGGGGGTGCCGCTTTACGCCACGCCCTTCACTGCGGACCTTATCCTGCGCAAGCTGGAGGAGGCGGGCAATGCCGATGCCATCGAACTGAACATCATCGAGGAGGAGGATGGAGCGTTCGCTGTCGGCCCCTTCAGCGTTACCTATATTCCGCTCGCCCATTCAATTGCCGAAGGCAATGCGCTGCTCATCGAAACGCCCTTTGGCCGCATCTTCCACACGGGCGACTGGAAGCTGGACGAGGACCCGATCATCGGCGTGCCCACCAGCGAAGACGAGCTGTGCGCCATTGGCGATGAAGGCATACTGGCGCTGGTGTGCGATTCCACCAATGTCTTCAATCCCGCCGCATCGGGTTCCGAAGGCGCCGTGTATCAGGGGCTGCTGGAGGAAGTGCGCAAGCACAAGGGGCGCCGCGTGCTGGTGACGACCTTTGCGTCCAATGTCGCGCGGCTCCAGACTCTGGGCGATGTGGCGCGGGAGACCGGGCGCAGCCTGTGCATTGCGGGACGTTCACTGGAGCGCATCATCGAGGTGGCGCAGGCCAATGGCTATCTCGGTGATTTTCCGCCGCTGGTGGATTTCGACACCGCAATGGAGATGCGCCGGGGCGAAGTGCTGATCGTGGCAACCGGCGGCCAGGGGGAGCCGCGCGCGGCTCTGGCCCGCATCGCCGAGGAAGCCCATCCGCTGTCGCTGGAAGAAGGTGATGTGGTGCTGTTTTCCAGCCGCGTCATTCCCGGCAACGAGCTGGCGATTGGCCGCATCCAGAACCAGCTTGCCGCACGCGGCATCGTGATGGTCAGCGACCGGCAGAGCTTCATCCATGTATCCGGCCATCCGGGGCGGCCGGAGCTGGAGGCACTCTACTCCTGGATACGCCCGGATATTCTGGTGCCCGTGCATGGCGAGATGCGCCACATGATGGAACAGGCGCGCCTGGGCAAATCCTGCGGTATTCCGCGCCAGATCGTGCAGAAGAACGGCGATATTGTGCGCCTTGCACCCGATGGCCCGGTCAAGCTGGCTGAAGTGACCAATGGCCGCCTGGTGCTGGACGGCGATATCATTGTGCCCGCGGATGGCGAGGCCATAACGATGCGCCGCCGCATGGCGCGTGACGGCGTGGTTCTGGTTGTTCTGGAAAAGGGCGGGGCGGTGCAGGTGGAAGGTATCGGCCTGCCGCTGGATGAAGATTACCCTGCGTTCGTGGAAGAAGCTGTGGAAGATGTAAAGCGCGCCCTGACTGCTCTGCGCGGGGCCGCAGCGCGTGATCGTGCGGCGGTGAGCGAGGCGGCGCGGCTAGCGGCACGACGCGCGGCGCAACGCTGGTCGGGCAAGAAACCGCAGGTGCGCGTCATCCTGCCAACGGAGGCAAAGGCGCAATGAAGCTGACCTCGATCATTGCCATTTACCTGCTCTTCTGGGTGATGAGCGCCTTTGTCTTGCTGCCCTTTGGCGTCAAGACGCCCGACGAAGCAGGCGTTGCCAAAGTGCCCGGACAGGCGGAAAGCGCGCCGGTCAATTTCCGGCCCGGTCGCGTGGCCTTGCGCGCCACGCTGCTGTCGGCAGTGCTGACGGGCCTGTATATTGCGAACTACACGCAAGGATGGATTACCGTGGATGACATCAACATCTTCGGCACTCCGCCGGGATATGGGGAAAGCTGACGCCCCAAACGTCTGACAGGACGGGCCGGTGGGTCAGTCGCGCAGACGTTCAATCGCCTGCGCCAGCGCCACGTAGAGCTTGCCAATGTCGGACGAAAGCATCGTCACCGCCAGCGCGTTGCCGTCGCGGGTGGAAAGCACGGTGCGCAGCATCGCCTCGAAATCGTGAATGTATCGGTTCACCGTCTCGCGGATCTGCGGATCCTGCTCGTAAACGCCCATCACCGCGCGCGCCTCGCCATTGTCGAGCAGCCGCACGGCGCGCCGGGTGAAGATGCCGCGATCGCCGCGCAGATAGCTGGCCCAGGCGGTGTCGGCGACTTCGGCATCGAACACGCGAGCGATGTCGATCGAGGCGGAATTGAGGCTTTCGGTTATCAGCGCCATGCGTCGCGTGAAGTCCGTATCAACCTGTTCCTCGGCCTGCGCGCGGGCCTGCGCCACGCGGCTTTCCAGATTGGCGGCGAGCTGGTTCACCTTGGCGAGCTGATCGCGCAATTGCACCGCGACCGCGCGGCCCTTTTCGGCAGCGTTGCGCGCGGCCTCGTCCATTTCGCTGAGCGCGTTGCGGCCTGCCTCTCGCAGCGTTTCCTCTAACGTTGCGCCGGCATCCTGTCCGATCTGGCGGGCAAGGTTGCGGACGGCTTCCCTCTCGCGTTCCTGCAAATGGCGGACGCTTTGCGTAACGGCCTCCTCCAGCGCGGCGATGGCATCGCGCAGCTCGCCCTGCGCGCCTTCGGCCAGATCGCGCGTTTGCCCGGCAATGCGGGCCAGATTGTCCTCCAGAACGCCAAGCATTTCCAGCGATGTGCCGGCGCCTTGGTGTGCCTCTGCCACATAACCCGCCAGCGCTGCGCCGCGTGCTTCGGCATCGGCAATCGTGTCGCGCAGAGCGAGGCTGCGGGTTTCGAAAGCACACAGGCGACTTTCCGCCTTGGCAATCGCGTCCGACAGATCCCTTTCGGAATGTTCGGAACTGGCCCGGATGATTTCGAGCAGGCGCACGCTGTCATCAGTCAGGCGTGAGACAAAGCTGCGGCTTTCTTCCATGATGGCGCGGCTTTGCGACAGGCGTTCAACCAGCGTTTCGGCCGCCTCGCCCAATTGTGCGCTTTCCTTTTGACCCTTGCCGAACAGCCGGGAAAGATCGGCATCGAAGGCGTTGAGGCGGCGGGCAAGTTCATCGCTGCGCTGGGCCACATCGGCCAGATGCGCGATATGCGCCTCGTCACGGCGGCGCGCTTCGGCATCGAAGCGTTCAAGCCGCTCTTGCAGCGTGGCAAGTGCCTCGGCCTCGGCCTGAGCGGCTTGTTCGCGGCGGCGCGCGATTTCCGCATCGAAGGCAGCCATGCTTTCCACAATGGCGCGGTCCACGCGTTGTCCGGCCTGCGTCAGGGCTTCCATGCGTTGGCGGGCATTGCCGATGGCCGATTGGTCAAGGGCGGTAAGTTGCTCGATCGCGGAAGTGGTGTCCTGCTGCAACTGCGCCACCGCCTGTTCCCAGCGGCTGCGTGCCTCCTCTTGCCCTTCAAGCAATGTGCCGATGAGCTGTTCTCCCTTTTGGCCGAGTTCTGCCAGATGCTCCTCGAAGCGGGTCAGCGTATCGGACAGCCTTGCGCGCAGGGCGTCGACTTGCCGCCCGCTCGCCTCGCCAAAATCGTTGAGGCGCTGGAAAGCGGCAACCATCTCGTCGAGCTGACTCTGGGCTGTGTTCCCGGCATGGCCGATCTGGTTGGCGACATCGCGCGCCGAATTGGAAATGACCGGCAATTGGTCGCGCAGCCGGTTCATATTGGCGAGCGCATTGTCGCTGACCTGCCCGATGGCGGTGACCTGCTCGCCATTGTCGCGGATCAGATCCTGCAAGGCGGCGGCATTTTGCGACAGGCGGTCACTCGCCACGCGGCCCAGCGCTTCCAGGTCGCGCGACTGGGAAGCGATGAAATCGCGCGCCAGGCTCAGCTCGCGGTTCACTGCTGCGAGGCGCGCTTCCAACTGGGCCGATTCGGCGGCCAGCAATTGCGCTGCACGGGCAAAGCGCGTTGCCTCACGCGTGGAATTTCGCATGGCCAGAAGCCACAGCCCGATAACCAGCACGACGGGCAGCGACCAGCTTCCGATCCAGCCGACCCATTGTTGCGGGCTTGCCGGCGCCAGTATCGCGGCGCGGTTGGCCCAGATGAAAAAGCCCGTCCAGCCGATCACCGCGCCTGCCGCCAAAAGGGGGAATACCCAGCCAAAGCGTGAAGATGGCACAGGAGGTTCCGGCCCCTCATGCCAATCCGCGCTTCCAGCGTCGGAATACTCCGTGTCGCCATGCGCATCACTGGTGGCCACCGGTGTGCCTTCATCCGCGGAATGGCTATCCAGGGCGAGCAGGTTCTTGCGTCGGTTCATGACACGCAGGATACCAGCCCCGGCCTTGCCTTTAAAGCCGCCTTAACGCGTGGTCGCTATCTGCTGGCCAGGTGAACCACGACAAGGGTGATTTCGAGGCCAATCTGGCCGCCGCAGCAGGCAATGATCCGGCCTTGGCCGCGGAACTGCGCGCCTGCTTTATCGACAGCCTCGACAATCAGCGTGATTTGCTGGCGCGTGCGCGGTGCGACGGCAACTGGGAAGTATCAGCCTTGCGGCTGCGCAGCCTTGGCGCAAGTTTCCACGCGCATGAATTGATTGCTTTGGCGGCAGAGGCTCTTGAAAGCGCACCGGGTGATCCGGTCGTGCTGCGCAAGCTGGCCGCGTTCAGCCAAAGCCTGAAAGAGCAGGTCTGACGGTTCCTTTTACGCTGCCCGCTTGGCAGCGCGGGGGCAGGCGCGTAACCATGATGGCGTGTTCACAAATCGCCTGAAACCACCTCTTGCTCCACCTTTGGATCAAGCCAGTGCCCATGCGGTGCTGGTGACTCTCGATGCGCCTGCACCGGGGGAAACGGAACTTCGCGTTTTTGATCGCACCGCAGCGGAGCGGCAGGTGGAATGTGCGGCAGCGCTGGGTTGCCGCGAGGTTTGGGTGATCGGCGCGCGCGGCGGGAGGCAAGCCATTGCCCTGCGCCATCTTGCCGAAGATCTGGGCCTGCGCTTCCGCGAATTGAGCGGGCCGCACGCCGTGGCAGAGGTCGCTATGCCGGGTGAGCGGGTGCTGGTGTTTGAGACTGGCCTGATGCCCGAACTGTCTGCCTGGCCACTGGGCAGGGACGGATTCGGCCAGACGGCAAAGGAAGGCGTGCTGACATTCCCGGCCGATATCGGGGTCGATGCGGGATTTGAGCGGATAGATTTTGCGCGCAGTTGGGCAGGGGCTTTGCTGATACCCGGTGCACTGATCGCGCGGCTGCGCGATCTGCCCGAGGATGCGGAGGCGGCCTCGGCCTTGCTGCGCATCGCCTTGCAGGCGGGGATCCCGACCTACCCGGTCGATCCGGCGCGGATGCAAGACGGCAGCTGGTTCATCCCGGCGGACGCCGCAGCCGTTCGGACAGCCGAACAGAACTGGCTTTCGCGGCAGACCATCCCCCCACAAGGATCATCGCTGTCAGCGCGTATTGCCAGCCAGGTGGTAAGGTGGGCGGGTGCGCCTCTGATTGCCCGTAGGGGGGCATTTCCGGCAGTTCTGGCATCGGCTTTGCTGCTCCTGCCACTGGGCATCTGGCTGTGCGCCGATGCGCTTGCGGTGGCCGGCTTCGGGGCGCTCGCGCTGGCCGCCCCGTTGCTGGAGGCGGCCTTTATGGTGCGCCGATCGCAGGGTGCGCGCCTCGGCCCGCTGGCGACCCGTCGAAGGGAATGGCGATGGTTGCGCGGCTTGCTTGACGGCGCACTCCTTTTGGCGGGGATGTTGGCCATCGCCGGTGATCCGGTCGAGCAGATTTTTGCCCCGATTGTCCTGCTGGCGGCCTTTCATGCCGGCCTCCCGGATGCCCGTGCACCGGGACAGGTGCTGCGGGACCGGGGTTTGGCAGCGTTGGTGGTGGCGATGGGCGCCGCGGTGCATTCTGCGCAGGCCGGAATCATGATCGCCGCGCTGGGCTTTCTGGCGCTCAACATCCTCCAGTTGCGGAAGAGCAGGCCCGCACGCGAAGGATAACTCCGGCTTAACCACAAGCGGCTATGCGGTGTAGGATGAGCGACGAGATCACGTTGGCCCCGCGTATCGAGGATGTGGAGGCACAGTTGCGCGAACGGCTGTTGGCCGGTGATGCGGTGCTGGCCGATGCGCGCCCGGTGTTGCGCCATCTCTTGACCTGCCGGGATGCCGCGATGTTCAGCGATGAGGTGCTGGCCCGCGTGCGCGGGGCGGTGCTTCATCTGGCGCGGCAGTTGCTGTATGCCCGTGCCACCGCTGGCGCAGCCTCTGATCCGTCCGAAATGCCCGATTCGTGGGAAGCCGATCTGGCGGCGCGGCTGATGGATGATACGCGCCTTCTAGCGCATCTTCACGGCCTCACGCTGGAGGCAATGCTGACCGAATTGCTCCACCAGCGCAGCAATTTCGACACGGTGCTGTCCCCTTTGCTGCAGGAACTGGCTGCTTCTCCCGAAGACGGGGTGCCTGCGCTGGCAATGCGCATGGTAGCGGCGCAGGCGCGGTTCATGCAGGCGCATCGCCGCATGGAATTGCCGCTGGGCGAACTGCCGGGCGATCTGTTCCATTGCGCCGTGCTGGCGATGCGCAGCCAGGCGGGAGACGATCCCAGCGGCGCGCTGGCCGAAGCTGCCTTGCGCCGCCAGTTTGACGAGGCGCAGAGCCGGCTTGGCCTGATGACGCGCCTGGTTATGGGTCTTGGTCGCAAGGCTCCGCGCGCGCTCGCGGTGGATCACGCGGGGCTGGCGCTGTTTACCACTGCCCTCGCCATGGCAACCGCGCAGGACAGGGGCCTGATTGTCCAGACCTTTGGCGAAGGGCAGATGGCGCGGTTTGCCCTGTCCCTGCGGGCGGCGGGGCTGGGGCAGGACAAGGTGCAGCAGCATTTCCTGTATTTTCACCCCGATGCGACACCGCCCGAAGGTCTCGACTGGATTACGCCTGACCACGCCTCGACTCTGTTGGCATCGTCCAGCCTTGCGAAGACCGACTCGGCATGAGCCAGAACACGCTTCCCAAGGCCGAGGCCCGCACCGATGCGCAGGATTACCTGACCGCAGCGGATGAGCCGCTGGCAAGCCTTCACCGGCGCAGCGGCGGCACCATTCCCGGCCCGATCATCACGCCTGCACTGCTCGAACTGGTGCGCAAGGCGCGCAGCTTTGGCCTTCGTCTTGCCCGGCCGATTGTGGCCCGGGATGGCGATGAACAGATCAGCGCCTGGGCCGAAGTGGAGCCTGATGCGCAAGGGCAAGGGTGCCGCATCGTTCTGTCAGGCTGGCAGGCGCGCCCGGTTGACACGCCCGAACTGCATACCGAGCGCACGCATCACCTCGCCGTAGCCCGACAGATCGCCGAATTCACCGCCCGTCTTGGGCCGCGCCAGCAGGTTTTGGCCGGGCAAGGCATGGCAGCAGATACAGCGGAATTGGAGCACGCATTTTCCGCCGGCGTGGGGCGGGCCTGGACCGATTTTGTCGAGCTGGAAGGGACGATCCACCATCAGCCCGTACATTGGCGCCTGCTGGATGGGGCGCGCTTGCGTTTTGCGGGGTCACAACGTGATTGGCGCGCAACCTTGGTGCCCCTTGGCGAGGCGAGCGGAGAATTGGGCGGGTTCGATCTGCTGCTGTGCCCCGAACAGCCATTGGCTGAAAGTGGCCCTGCGCCGCCTAAACTTCCGGCCACAGCGCCGCGCAGTCGCGGCCCCGGCATCGGGCGCGATATTGCCCCTGTCCTGCGCCAGCCTGTCTCGCGCATCATCGCCAATGCGGAGACGATCCGCACGCGCATGGCGGGGCCGTTGGCGGATGAATATGCAAACTATGCCGCCGATATCGCCAATGCCGGCGAACATTTGCTGGCACTGATCGACGACCTGACCACGCTCGACATGGTGGAGGACGAGGATTTCAGCCCCGCACCCGACCATATCGATCTTGCCGATGTGGCGAGGCGCGCAGCGGGCATCCTTGGTGTCCGCGCGCGGGACCGCGGCATAAATGTGGACGCGCCCAAGAAGGACGAAAGCGCGCCGGCCATTGGCGAGTTTCGCCGTGTCCTGCAAATCCTGCTCAACCTGCTCGGCAATGCGATCCGCTATGCGCCCGAAGGTTCCCGCGTGTGGCTGCGTGTGGAAAGCGAGGGCGGCCGCGCACGGGTGATCGTGGCCGATCAGGGCGAGGGGCTGGATGCTGAACAGCAGGAACGCGTGTTCCGCAAGTTCGAACGTCTGGGCCGCAGCGGCGACGGCGGATCGGGGCTGGGCCTGTATATTTCGCGCCGTCTGGCCCATGCGATGCAGGGCAGCTTGACGGTGGAAAGCGCACCCGGCCAGGGCGCGCGCTTCATTCTGGATTTGCCGGCGGACACCGAAGCATCCGCCGGCTGAACCTTTTGGCTCAGCGCTTGTCCAGCGGAATGTAATCGCGCTGAGTCGGCCCGGTGTAGAGCTGGCGGGGGCGGCCGATCTTCTGGCCGGGATCGGAAATCATCTCGTTCCACTGCGCCACCCAGCCCACGGTGCGCGCCAGCGCGAACAGCGCGGTGAACATGGTGGTGGGGAAGCCGATGGCCGACAGGATGATGCCCGAATAGAAGTCCACATTGGGGAACAGCTTCTTTTCGATGAAGTAGTCATCCGACAGCGCCAGTTCCTCCAGCCGCAAGGCGGTTTCGAACAGCGGATCGGTCACTTTCAGCGCGTCGAACACCTCGCGCACGGTCTTCTGCATCACCGTGGCGCGCGGGTCATAGTTCTTGTAGACGCGGTGGCCAAAGCCCATCAGGCGGAACGGGTCGTTCTTGTCCTTCGCCCGCTCGATGTAATGCGGAATCTTGTCGGGCGTGCCGATTTCCTTCAGCATATTGAGCGCCGCTTCGTTCGCGCCGCCATGGGCCGGACCCCACAGGCAGGCAATACCCGCCGCGATGCAGGCAAACGGATTGGCGCCCGATGAACCGGCCAGACGCACGGTGGATGTCGAGGCGTTCTGTTCGTGATCGGCATGGAGGATGAAAATCCGGTCCATGGCCCGTTCCACGGCCGGGATCACTTCATAGGGTTCGGCCGGCACGCCAAAGGTCATCTTCAGGAAATTGCCGGTATAGGACAGGCTGTTGTCCGGATACTGGAACGGCTGACCCACTGAATATTTGTAAGCCATGGCCGCGATCGTGGGCATCTTGGCGATCAGGCGATGGCTGGCAATCCGGCGCTGCATCGGATCGGAAATGTCGGTGCTGTCGTGATAGAAGGCTGACAATGCGCCCACCACGCCGCACATGATCGCCATCGGGTGCGCGTCACGTCGGAAACCGCGGTAGAACGTCATCAGCTGCTCGTGCAGCATCGTGTGGCGGGTGATCGTGGTCTCGAATGTGGCGAGCGTGTCCTTGTCCGGCAATTCGCCGTTAAGCAGCAGATAGGCCACTTCCATGAAGCTGGAATGTTCGGCCAGTTGTCCGATGGGATAGCCCCGGTGCAGCAGCACGCCTTCCTCGCCATCGATAAAGGTCAGCGCGCTTTCGCAGCTCGCCGTTGAGGTGAAGCCCGGATCATAGGTGAACAGCCCTGTCTGGGCATAGAGCTTGCGGATATCCACCACATCCGGGCCGGTTGTGCCTGCCATGACCGGAAAATCATGGGTCTGGCCGCCGACGGTCAGCTGCGCTTTCTTGTCCGTCAATTCACGTCTCCTAAGCTGCACGAAATATGTTTGTGTCAGGCTTGCTGCCCATTACGCTTGCGCCTGCGCGGTGATCCGCGCCAGGCTTTCTTCCCGGCCAAGCAGAACCAATACGTCGAAAATACCCGGCGAAGTCGTTTGCCCCGTCAGCGCCGCGCGCAAAGGCTGCGCGAGCTTGCCAAGTCCGACCCCCAGCTCCTCGGCATAGGATTTGAGATTGGCCTCCAGCGCCTCGATTGTCCAGTCCGATTCCGCCTGAAACCGGTTTGCAATCACGGTCAGCCGGGCCCTTGCGTCCCCATCCATTAGTGCCTCGGCGGCAGGATCGATGGGGATGGGATGGCGCACGAACAGGAACTTGGCACCGTCGGCCAGCTCGTTCATGTCCTTGGCGCGCAGCTTCAGCACAGGCATGGCCTGAACCAGCAATTCCAGATCCGCCTGTGGGCCAATGCGGGCGGCGGCCAATTCAGCCAGCCGCGCGTTATCCGCAGCGCGGATGTAGTGGCCGTTCATGTTGAGCAGTTTCTTGATGTCAAAACGTGAGGGGCTTTTTCCCACACCCGCCAGATCGAACAGCGCAACAGCTTCTTCGCGGGTGAACTCTTCCTTGTCGCCATGGCCCCAGCCAAGCCGCAGCAGGTAATTGAACAGCGCTTCGGGCAGGATGCCCAGCTCGTCGCGATAGGCGTCCACACCCAAGGCACCATGCCGCTTGGACAGCTTGGCCCCGTCATTGCCGTGGATCAGCGGGATATGGGCATAGACCGGCTCCGGCCAATCCATTGCGCGGATGATGGTCAACTGCCGGAAGGCGTTGTTGAGGTGATCGTCGCCCCGGATCACATGGGTCACGCCCATGTCGTGGTCGTCGACCACCACGGCAAGCATATAGGTGGGCGTGCCATCGGAACGCAGCAGGATGAAATCGTCCAGCTCGGCATTCTGCACGGTCACATCGCCCTGCACGGCATCGGTAATCGTCGTCTCGCCAGACTTTGGGGCCTTGATGCGCACGACATAGGGGGCATCGGCGGGCCAGCTTTCGGGCGTGGCATCGCGCCATTCGCTGTCGATGCGGAAAGGTCGGCGTTCGGCCTGCGCCTTCTCCCGCCGCTCGGCCAGCTGCTCCTGCGTCAGATAGCAGCGATAGGCATGACCGGCATCGAGCAGCTGGTGCGCGACCTCGGCATGGCGCGCGGAACGGGCGAACTGGAACACCGGTTCCTCATCCCCGCCAAGGCCCAGCCAATCCAGCCCGTCGAAAATCGCCGCAATCGCCGGCTCGGTCGATCGGGCGCGGTCGGTATCTTCAATCCGCAGGAGATACTTGCCCCCGTGATGGCGAGCAAAAAGCCAGTTGAACAGTGCCGTGCGCGCACCGCCGATGTGCAGATATCCGGTGGGCGAGGGCGCAAAGCGAGTCACGACCGGGCGCGCGGCCTGAATGTCCGTGCCTTGTGTCGCCGCGCCGCCACTTGCCATAAGCTGTTGTTTCCTGTCCTATCCGCTGATGGCAACACGCCTGACGCCACTGGTCCCTATGGGGGAGGAGACCGGCGATGCTGCAATGCGGCAATCGCCTTGGCTCACGCGCGTCAATTTGTCCAGCATGGCCGACGTTGCCGAAGGATTTCTCGAACACGCCGGATTTGACCGCGGGCCATGGCTTGCCGCGATCCTTGCGGGGGGAATAGCTGCGTGGCTGGTTCTGCCCGGACCGGCCAGCTGGCTGGCTGCCATGGCCGGGGGGATCATCCTCAGTCTTGGCGCATGGGCCGCGTGGCGCGGGCGGGAGGACAGGGGGCGCCTGGTAATGGCTTGTGTGGCGGCGGGGCTGACCTTTGCCGCGGGTGTGGGCACGATCTGGGCGCGATCCGCGCTGGTTGGCGCGCCCGCCATCGAGCGGGCCATGTTTGGCCGCTTCGATGCCCGGATTCTCCAGCGGATCGAGCAGCCGGCAGAAGGGCGCACCCGGCTGGTGTTGGCCATCCGCGATCCCGAGACGACCGAACCAATGAAGGTGCGCGTGAACCTTCCACTTGCGCTGGATGATCCCTCCTTCCTCCCCGGCGCGGTTATCCGCCTACAGGCGCGGCTCATGCCGCCTGCACCGCCCATGCTCCCCGGCGGATACAATTTTGCCCGCGCCGCCTGGTTTGACGGGCTGGCGGCGACAGGTTCGGTGACCGCGCCGCCAGTGCTGTTGGAGGCCAGCCGGAACGAGCCGCTGCTGGCGGCCGCCAAACGACGCCTTGCCGCTCATGTGCGGGCGCAGATTGCCGGGCCGGCGGGGTCTATCGCCGCCGCCTTTGCCAGCGGGGATCGCGGGGCCATCAGCCAGGCGGACGAGGAAGCCATGCGCGATTCGGGCCTCACGCATCTGCTTTCCATCAGCGGCCTCCATGTCACGGCGTTGATCGGCGGAGCCTATCTGCTCGCTTTGCGGCTGCTTGCCTTGTGGCCGTGGCTGGTGCTGCGTGTACGCTTGCCGCTTCTGGCAGCGGGAGTGGGCGCGGGGGCAGGCATATTCTACACCCTGCTGACCGGAGCAGAGGTTCCCACCGTGCGCAGTTGCATCGCCGCGTTGTTGGTGCTGGGCGCGCTGGCCATGGGGCGCGAGGCCCTGTCATTGCGGATTGTGGCAGCCGCCGCCGCGATGGTCCTCCTGCTCTGGCCGGAATCACTGGTGGGGCCGAGCTTCCAGATGAGCTTCGCCGCAGTTATCGCTATCGTCGCGTTCCACGGCGCAGCACCTGTGCGCCGCTTTCTTGCCCCGCGCGAGGAAAACCTGCTGCGCAAATATGCGCGCCGCGCATGGGTGCTGCTGCTGACCGGAATCGTGATCGAGATCGCGCTGATGCCGATCGTGATGTTTCATTTTCATCGGGCCGGCACGTATGGCGCGCTGGCGAATGTGGTTGCGATTCCGCTGGTCACCTTCGTTTCGATGCCGCTGATCGCGCTGGCCCTGTTCCTCGATCTTGCCGGTCTGGGCGCGCCGGTCTGGTGGCTTGCGGGCAAGACGCTGGATCTGCTGCTCGCCATAGCCCGGTTCACCGCCGATCAGCCGGGGGCTGTCAAGCTGATGCCACAAATGGAACGCGCGACATTTGCGCTGTTTGTCATCGGTGGCCTGTGGCTGGCGCTGTGGAAAGGGAAGGCCCGGCTTGCGGGACTGCTGCCTGTGGGGATCGCAAGTGCCTTAATGGCGCTGACCCCCGTGCCCGATATCCTGATTTCGGGGGATGGGCGCCATGTCGGCATCACCGGAGAGAATGACGGGCTGCTGGTGCTGCGGCCAAGCCGGAGTTCCTACGTCACCGAAAATTTCATGGAGCTTGCGGGGGTAAAGGGCACACCGGTTCCCCTGTCGGAATGGCCGGGCGCTGAATGCAACGGCGACTTCTGCGTTGTGACGCTGAAGCGCGCAGGCCGCGATTGGCATATTCTGATGAGCCGCAGCCGCAACCAGGTAGCCGAAAGGGCACTGGCGGCGGCGTGCGAGAGGGCGGATATCGTTGTGTCTGATCGCTGGCTGCCGGCAAGTTGCCGCCCGCGCTGGATCAAGGCAGACCGGCGGAGCCTTTCCGAAACGGGCGGCCTTGCGATCAATCTGTCCGGCCCCGCACTGCGCAGCGTGGCCCAAGAGCAGGGCGAACATGGCTGGTGGCGCGGGGGTTAAGCTGCCTCTGGAGCCATTCCCCTGCGCAAATCCTCAGTGGTAGCGTCGCAGCAAGCCGGCAAGTTTGCCCTGAACCTGCACGTCGTGATCGTCATAGATCTGCGGATCATAGGCGCCATTGGCCGGATCAAGCCGGATCTTGCCGCCTTCATGCCGCAGATATTTGAGCGTTGCCTCCTCGTTGCGGATAAGTGCCACGACGATTTCGCCATCACGGGCGGTATTCGTCTTTTTCACCAGTGCGTAATCACCATCGAGAATGCCCGCCTCGATCATGGAATCGCCAGACACTTCCAGCGCGTAATGTTCGCCCGATCCCAGCAAAGCGGCGGGAACGGGAAGTGATTGCTGCCCCTCCAATGCCTCGATCGGAACGCCAGCCGCGATCCGGCCGTGGAGCGGCACATCGATCACATCGTACGCTGCGGACGGAACCGCGCGCGGCGCGGCAATATTGCCCCCCACCGCATCATTGGCAGAAGCCCGCAACTGCGGTGCGCGCGAGGCCGATACATCGTCGGGCTGCTTGAGCACTTCCAGCGCCCGGGCGCGATTGGCCAGTCGGCGGATGAAGCCGCGTTCTTCCAGCGCAGAAATCAGCCGGTGCACGCCCGACTTGGACTTGAGATCGAGCGCTTCCTTCATTTCCTCAAACGAGGGAGAAATGCCGGTCTCCTCCAGCTTCCTCTGGATGAAAACGAGCAATTCACGCTGCTTGGCTGTAAGCATGGGCTGGTTCCCTGAATTTCCGTTCCAATACGGGAACGAACGAGGAACAATTATGAAACAGTCCAACTCAAGTCAAGCGATACCGCCATTTTGGAGCAGAAAGACCTGCACGGGTGATCCCGCTTGCAGGGCGGGCGAGCCGGGTGGGCGGTAGATGAGCGCATTGGCCTGGCTGAGCACCCGCAAGGCGCTGCTGTCCTGTTCATCGAACGTCCGAACCGTGTCAGCCTTCGCAACGCCGCGCAAAAATTCAGCCCTGTCGCCGGTTGCCGGAAGATCGGCTTCAACGAGCCGCGTGACGGTTTGCGGCGCAGGTGCTGGATGGCCGCCGATCCGGCGCAGCAAGGGCAGGAGAAAGAGCCATGCGGTAACGAAGCTCGATACCGGATTGCCGGGAAGTCCCAGGACGACCGTTTTTCCGCGCCGGGCCACCATCAGCGGCTTTCCGGGTTTCAGCGCAATGCGCCAGAAATCGATTGTTGCGCCCCATTCCTCCAGCGCCGGCCGAACAAGATCGTGTTCGCCCACCGATGCACCGCCGCTGGTCACGATGACGTCAGCGGCGGAGGCAGTTTCCAGGGCGGCGAGCAGGGCAGCCTTGTTGTCGGCGACCGGGCCGATCCGCTCCACCGCGCAGACATAGGGAACAGCCATCGCGGCGAGCATCGGGCCGTTGCTGGAGGGGATCTGGTGCGGCAGCGCGGCTGCCGGATCGCTCGCCAGTTCGTCCCCGCTGTCGATTATGGCAAGCGAGGGGCGGCGGAACACCTCGACAGCGCCATGCCCGCCCATCAGGGCGAGCGCGAGAGCAGCCGGGGAAAGCGGGGTGCCTGCATCCAGCAGCGTATCGCCCGCAGCGAAATCGAAACCAGCGCGGCGGATATGCTTTGCCTCGGCCTTGCTGCCGGTGATTGTGCTGAGCTGACTTCCATCAATGCGCGCATTCTCTTGCAGCAGTATCGCATTCGCCCCGACGGGAACGAGCGCGCCAGTGGAGATGCGCACGGCCCGGCCGGCCGTCAGATCGCCGGCAAATGGATGCCCCGCCGCGCTTTCGCCCACGAGTTGCCAGGGGCCTGTTGGATCGCCGGCGCCGACGGCATAGCCATCCATTGCGGACAGATCGGCCGCAGGCTGGTTGCGCCGGGCAATAACGGCCTGGGCCAGAATACGCCCGCTTGCGCTTTGGGTCGGCACCTGCTCGGTGCCGGCGGGAGCGATCGCGGCAAGCAGCCGGTCTTGCGCCAATTGCCAGTCTAGCAAGCTGCCCGCCTTGCTCATGCTGCGCGCCAGTCCCCGCTTTTGCCGCCCGTCTTTTCGATCAGGCGCACATTCTCGATCACCATGCCCTTTTCCAACGCCTTGGCCATGTCATAGATCGTCAGCAAAGCCATCGCTGCGGCAGTAAGCGCCTCCATCTCAACGCCGGTCTTCCCGGTGAGGGAGGCGCGGGCGGATACGGCGATCCCCTCGGCCTCGAAAGTGAAATCAACCGCGACCGAATCCAGCGCAAGCGGATGGCAGAGTGGAATGAGTTCGCCCGTTCTTTTGGCAGCCATGATCCCGGCGATACGCGCGGCGGCCAGCACATCGCCCTTGGGGCCGGAACCCTCGCGCACCGCGGCGAGCGTTGCCGGCGCCATGCGGATGAAGCCGGCAGCGGTGGCGCTGCGGACGGTTGCGGATTTTCCGCCGACATCCACCATGCGCGCGGCGCCGCTATCGTCGAGATGGGTGAGTTTCGTCATGGCGGGGCCATGCCAGATTGAGCGGGCCTTGCACAGATGCCTGCTGGTTTCAGCGTCAGCCGTTGAGCAGCGCCCGAGTGGCGGCGGCGACATCGCCCTGGCGCATCAGGCTTTCCCCCACCAGGAAGGTGCGCACCCCGGCGGCGGCAAGGCGCAGGCAATCCGCATGGCTGTTGATCCCGCTTTCTCCCACCAGGAGTGTCCCTTCTGGCGCGAGCGGGGCCAGCCGTTCAGTGGTGCCCAGATCGGTCACAAAGGAACGCAGATCGCGGTTGTTGACCCCGATCAGGCGTGAGCGCAGGCGCGCGGCGCGTTCCATCTCAGCCTCGTCATGCACTTCCACCAGCACATCCATACCGCGCTCGATCGCGGCGGCCTCGATCTCGGCCATGACGCCTTCGTCCAGCGCGGCAACGATGATCAGGATGGCATCGGCCCCGATCGCGCGGGCTTCGGCAACCTGCCAGGGATCAACCATGAAATCCTTGCGCAGCACCGGCAGGTCGCACGCCGCGCGGGCGGCAATCAGATAATCCTCATGGCCCTGGAAATAGGGCGCGTCGGTGAGCACCGAGAGGCAGGCTGCACCTCCCGCCTGATAGGCGCGGGCATGGTCGGCGGGCGCGAAATCCGCCCGGATCAGGCCCTTGGAAGGACTCGCCTTCTTGATCTCAGCAATCAGCGCGAATTCTTCTACCGCCTTGGCGCGCAGCGCCGCCTCGAACCCACGTGGTGCGGATTGGCTGGCGGCGGCGGCATCCAGATCGGCAAGCGAGGCGAGCGCCTTGCGCTGCGCCACCTCGCCGCGCTTGGTGTCGCAGATTTCGATGAGCTTGTTGGTCATGGTTCCGGTCACCTGCACGCGGCGATCCAGCAATCGAGCAGCGCCTTGGCAAGCCCCTTGTCGATGGCTTCCGCGGCTTCTTCCACGCCTTCGCGCCAGCCCGCTGCCTCGCCCGCCACAATCAGCGCGCCCGCCGCGTTCAGCAGCACGGCATCGCGGTATGCGCCTTCCTCGCCATCCAGCAGACGGCGCAAGGCGGCCGCGTTAAAGGCTGCATCGCCGCCGCGAATGGCGTCGAGCTTGTGGCGGGCAAGGCCGGCATCCTCCGGCGAAACGGTGTCGGAAATCCCATCAATGCCAAGGGTCGCAACCCGGCTTGGCCCGGCAATGGAAAGCTCATCCAGCCCTTCCATACCGGCGACAATCATGACCTTGTCCATGCCAAGCAATTGCATGGCATCGCGGTAGATCGGTACATAGGCAGGGTTGGCGATGCCGATCAGCTGGCGCGATACGCCTGCCGGATTGGCAATGGGCCCAAGCAGGTTGAAAATCGTGCGCCGACCAATCACCCGCCGGATGGGCATCACCCATTTCAGCGCGGGATGATACGCCTGCGCAAACAGGAAGGCGATGCCAATATCAGGCAGCGTCTGTTCCGCCACTTCGCCCACACGCGACAGGTTGAGTCCCAGCGCCTCCAGCGTATCCGCTGCGCCCGCCTTGGAACTGGCCGCGCGGTTGCCGTGCTTGGCCACGGGCACGCCGCAAGCCGCCACCACCAGCGCGACAGCGGTGGAGATGTTGAGGCTGTGCTGCCCGTCGCCGCCGGTGCCGCAGACGTCTATGGCGTTGGCCGGGGCGACGATGCGCTTCATCCGGGCGCGCATGGCGCTGGCCGCGCCGGCAATTTCTTCCGCCGTTTCGCCCCGTTCAGCCATATCTGTCAGCAATTCGCGGATATCGGCATCGGCCATCTTACCGTCGAGCATCCGCCCGAACAGCGCCTCTGCCTCGGCAAAGGACAGGCTCATGCCGCGATGGCTTTCGGTTCGATCCCGCACAACGCCAAGAAATTGGCAAGCAGGGCATGGCCGTGTTCGGTCGCAATGCTTTCAGGGTGGAATTGCACGCCGTGAATCGGCAGATCCCGGTGACGGAAGCCCATCACTGCCGTGCCATCAATCCCCGGCGTTTCGCTGGTCGCGTTGACCAGAAGGCAATCGGGAATGTCCTCCACGATCAGCGAGTGATAGCGCGTGGCGGTGTAAGGGCTGGGCAGGCCGGCAAATACTCCGGTGCCGTCGTGGGTGACGAGAGAGGTTTTGCCGTGCATCAGCCCGCCGCGCACCACTTTGCCGCCAAAATGCTGGCCGATCGACTGGTGCCCAAGGCACACGCCAAGCAGCGGCAGACCGGCATCGGCACAGGCACCTACCAACGGCAGGCTGATCCCCGCCTCATTCGGGGTGCAGGGACCAGGTGAGAGCAGCACGCCCGCAGGCTTCAGCGCCAGGGCTTCGGCCACACTCAGCGCATCGTTGCGCACCACCTGCACCTCTGCCCCCAATTCCATCACGTAATGGACCAGGTTGAAGGTGAAGCTGTCGTAATTGTCGATGACGAGGATCATGGCTGCGCCCTATCGGCCCGAAGCGGGGTGAGCCGCAAGGGTATTGATGGCGGTATTCGTGGTCACTGCCCGAACTCCGGCTCGGCTGCCACGCGCGCCGCTTCGCGCGCGGCCGCTACCAGGGCGCTGGCCTTGTGACGGCATTCGGCCGCTTCATAGGCAGGATCGCTGTCCGCCACGATCCCGCCGCCTGCCTGCACGTGCATAACCCCGTCCTTCACCACGGCGGTACGCAAAACGATGCAGCTGTCCACCGAACCATCGGGCGCGAAATAGCCCACGCCGCCTGCGTAAGGCCCGCGCGTCTCGGGCTCCAGTTCGGCAATGATCTGGCAGGCGCGCACCTTGGGCGCGCCCGAAACCGTGCCTGCCGGAAAGCCTGCGAACAGCGCGTCCAGCGCGTCCTTTCCCGGCGCCAGCTTGCCCACGACATTGCTGACGATGTGCATGACATGGCTGTAACGTTCGATGGTGTAGCTGGCGGTCACTTTGACGCTGCCCGCCGATGCCACGCGGCCCACATCATTGCGGCCCAGATCGAGCAGCATCAGATGTTCGGCACATTCCTTGGGATCGGCCAGCAGGCTTGCCTCGTTCGCCGCATCTTCCTCAGGTGTCTTGCCGCGCGGGCGCGTGCCGGCGATGGGCCGAATGGTCACTTCGGCTTCGCCATGTGCATCAGGGCGTACGCGCACCAGAATTTCGGGGCTGGAGCCGACCACGGCAAAGCCTGGCAGATCGAGAAAATAGAGGAAAGGCGAGGGGTTCACCCGCCTCAAGGCCCGGTAAAGCGCAAAGGGCGGAAGCGGGAAGGGGCAGGTAAAACGCTGCGCCAGCACCACCTGGAAGATATCGCCCGCGGTGATGTAATCCTTGGCTTTCAGCACCATGGTTTCGTAATCGGCCGGGTCGAGCACCGCGTTCAGCGCCATTTCCGGCAGATCCTGCACGCGGGGCGTATGCGGTGCGGCACGGCCCAGCTTGCGCAGCGCCTCGTCAATCCGCTCGCCCGCCAGATCGATCGCGCGATCAGGGTCGTTGCCATCTGCCCACAGCGGAGCAATACAGAACAGGCTGTCGGTGAGCCGGTCGAACACCAGCACCAGGGTTGGCCGGGCAAACAGCATATCGGGCAAGGCAAGCGCGCTTTGCGGCGCACGCGGAAGCTTTTCGACAAGGCCGATGGTCTCGTACCCGAAATAGCCCACGATGCAGGCGAGCGCCGAGGGCAGCTCTGCCGGGACTTCGATGCGGCACGATTGCACCAGCGCGCGAAGTTCGGACAGGCTGTCACCCGGCAGGGGGGTAAAGGCATCCCGCTCGTGCTGCCATTGCCGGTTCAGTTCGCATTGTGCGCCTGTGGCACGAAACATCAGATCGGGATCAAGGCCCAGCAGCGAATAACGCCCGCGCACTTCGCCGCCTTCCACCGATTCCAGCAGGAAATCGCCGCGCCCCGGCTCGATCAGCTTGAGCGCTGCGCCCACCGGTGTTTCGGTGTCGGCCACCAGCTTGCGCCAGATCAGCGCGTGGCGGCCAGCGGCCAGCGCGGCACGGGCATTGGCGGCATTTTCGGGGCGCGCGGCGGACAGGGTTTGAGGTGCGTTCAGCGGACCGCTCCTCAGTTTCCGCGGCCGGTCAATTGCGACGCGACGGCTTCGACCGCCGGTTCGTTGATTTCCACCTTCACCACTGCGCGAATGGCGGCGATGAACTGATCGGCCAGTTCGCGGGGCTGGAAGGGCAGCAATTGCAGCGCCGTTTCGCGCACGATCGGGTTGTCGGTTTCCACGTCGGGCGCGCTGATGTCGTTCAGCTGCACGATGAACCAGGCACCGGCTTCGGGTGCTTCCAGACCCTTGGTGGTGCCTTCCGCCATCGAGAAGAACAGCGCAACCGGGCGGCCGACCTGGCCGGAACGTTCCACCTCCTGACGGCTGAAACGCAGCGTCTGCGGCGCGGGGATGTTGACGCGTTCGGCCTGAAGCGCGGCAGCGAGCGTAGTGCCGCCCTCCACCCGCGTCAGGATGCGCTGCACCGCGCCACCTGCGAGCCGCATACCTTCACTGCGCTTCCAGTCGGCGATGACGCGCGGGCGGATTTCGGCAAGCGGGGCTACGGCAGAGGGCGTGATGTCCGCCACATCGAAAATGATGAAGCTTGTGCCCGGCACGGCCTCGGCAAGTTGCGGATTGCCGCGCTCCATCTCGAAAGCGGTGGACAGGACGGGGGCAAGCGCGGCAGGTGCCGATTCCATCGTGCCATAGACTTGTCCTGCGGCCGTCACCGGGCGCGTGGTGGAAAGTTCCACGCCCAGTTCCTGCGCCACTTCGGCAAGGCTGCGGCCTTCGGAAAACTCCTGCTCGATCCGCGCGGTTCCATCGCCGAGTGCGATCTGGCGCAATTCGGAGGCAAGCTGCTCGGCAATTTCGCCGCGCACCTGGGGGAGTGTGCGGGCGGCACGCCGTTCGATGCTGTCGACGCGCAGCACATACCAGCCCAGACCGCCCTGCGCCGGCGCGGTGATGGTGCGATTGGCGGCGGCAAAGGCCGCGTCTGCCACGGCATTGCTGGTTTGCGCGGCAAAATCGGCGCGGGAAACCGGGCCCACGCGGGTCGTGCCCAGGCCCTTGCTGCGCGCCGATGCTTCCAGACTGGTTCCGCCGCGCACTTCATCCACAATCGCCTGTGCGGCGGCCTGTGTGGGGGCAATCAGCTGCGTGAAGCTGCGCGTTTCGCTTGCCGCATAGAGCGCGCTGTCCCGTTCGAAACGCTCCGCAATCTGGGCCTCGGTCGGGGTGGCGGCGGCGCCAAAGGCTTCTTCACCGAAAACCGCATAACGAATGACGCGTCGTTCGGGGCGAATGTAATCGGTGCTGTTGGCCCGATAGAACGTCTGCAATTGGGCGTCGGTGGGGTCACCGGCGGGCGCAAAGGCTTCGGCCGACAGGGCCGCGATCAGGCCGCTGCGCGTCTCCAGCCGAAGCTGGGCATAACGCTGCGCCATTTTCAGCGGCATCTGCGGCACCAGTTCGGCCGGGCCGACCATCTGGCGGGCGAGCAGGCCCATGGCGAGGTCGCGGCGGAACGTGTCTTCGCTGATGCCCTGCTGGCGCAGCGCGGTGCGGAACGCCTCGGTATCGAAACTGCCGTCCAGCGCGCGCATATTCGCCATGCCCACGATTTCGCTGTCAACCAGCCGCGATCCGGCGCGAAAACCCATCTGCTGCGCAAATTCGGCAATCGCGGTGCGGTTGATCAGGTCGTCCAGCGTGTCGCGCAGACCGTTTTCGGCGATGAAGGCTTCCATGGACAGCGTGGGGTTCTGCTGCCGGATGCGGGCAAGCACATTGCTGGTGCGCTGTGCCAGATCGCTGGAATCAATCCGCGTGTCGCCAACCACGGCTACCCGGTCTCCCCCGGCAACACCGCCGAACGTGCCGGTGTTCGCCACGTCCGAACTGGCAAAGGCAAACGCGATCAGCGCCAGAAAGCCCAGGGTAACGGCAATGCCTACCTTCGATTGGAAGAAGCGGCGGAAGAACTGGAGCATGATGGGGCGGGTCTCGTCTGGCAGTATGGCAAAAGGGGCATTGTGAACGCTTGCGGCACAACAGCGGGCGGGCCGTGCGCCCCGCGCTTTATCGCCCCTGCGGCGCGCCCGCAACAGCCATGCGCACATACCGCCTGCGCAGAAAACCGGCTTTGACAAGCGCGGCAGCGCGCTCTAGCGCGCAGGCCATTGCCGTCCCTGCTGGCGGATCACGGAATAGTCCTGTGTTGGATATTGCAAGGTAACAAGATGGCCGTGCGCCCCTATATCGTTGGAAACTGGAAAATGCATGGAACCCGTTCCATGCTGTCGGAAGCCCGCGCAATCGATCGCGCGGCAGAACGCCTGATCAAGGTGGAAGTGGCGCTGGCGCCGCCTTTCACGCTGATCCACGCCACGCGCAAGGAAGCCGGCCTGATCGGCGTTGGCGCGCAGGATTGCCATGCGGCCGAAGGCGGCGCGCATACGGGCGATATTTCGGCCGCCATGCTGAAAGATGCGGGCGCGGGCTTTGTCATCGTGGGCCATTCCGAACGGCGCGCCGATCACGGTGAAAAGGACGCCGATGTAAAGGCCAAGGCCGAATCGGCGCTGGCCGTTGGCCTTTCCGTGATCGTCTGCGTGGGCGAAACCGAAGAGCAGCGCGACGCCGGCAAGGCCGAAAGCGTGGTGGCCCGCCAACTCAAGGGCTCGCTTCCCACCGCCGATGGTGCCGCTGACAAGGTGACTGTCGCCTACGAACCCGTTTGGGCCATTGGCACCGGCCGCACGCCCACGACGGACGATGTGAGCGCCATGCACCGCGCCATTCGCAAGGTGCTCAAGGATTTCTATGGCGACGAAGCTGGCGCCAAGGTCCGCATCCTTTATGGCGGATCGGTCAAGGCCGAAAACGCCGCTGAATTGCTGGCCGCTGATGATGTGGGCGGGGCGCTGGTTGGCGGTGCCAGCCTGACGGCGGAAAGCTTCCTCGGCATCATCGCCGTGGCCGCCGAAATGCAGGAAGGCTGAAGCGGCGCACGCCAGCTTGCAAAGCCCCATCTTGCTCTGGCGGCCTGCCGCCCCTAGATAGACGCATCATTTTGCCGGAACCCTTTTCATGAGCCTTTTTCTTTTCCTCACTGTGGTGCAGGCCATTGTGGCCTTTGCGCTGGTCGTGGTGGTGCTGATGCAGCGCTCGGAAGGGGGAGGGCTTGGCATTGGCGGCGGCGGCAGCCCCGGCGGCCTGATGTCGGCGCGCGGTGCGGCGGATTTCCTCACCCGCACGACCAAGTGGCTGGCGGTGCTGTTTGTCGGCCTCTCCATTGCGCTGGCTGCGGTCGCCATCAACGCAACCTCCGGCCGCGAGATTGACGACAGTCTGCAGCGCACCGTTGCCCCTGCGGCGGCACCGATCGAAGGGCTGGAGCCAGCAGGCGATGCAACCCCGGCAGGCGAAGCCGCGCCGGCCAATACCGATCCGCTTTCCGGCGTGGCGGAATAAGCCCGCGCGCACCTCGGCATCGCAATTCGGCCCCGTTTTGTCCCGCTTGCCGGGCGGGCGGAAATAACAATCGTGAATATCGGCAATTCGCGGCTTGCCACGAATCCGATTTGAACCCTACGGCTTCATTCCCATGGCGCGGTACATATTCATCACCGGCGGCGTGGTCTCATCGCTTGGCAAGGGACTGATGGCGGCAAGCCTTGCCGCTCTCTTGCAGGCGCGTGGCTACAAGGTCCGCATCCGGAAATTCGATCCCTATCTCAATGTCGATCCGGGCACGATGAGCCCGTATCAGCATGGCGAGGTCTATGTCACCGATGACGGGGCAGAGACCGACCTTGATCTGGGGCATTACGAGCGTTTTACGGGCGTTTCCGCGCGTCAAAGCGACAACATAACGTCGGGCCGCGTCTACCGGGACATCATCACGCGCGAACGGCGCGGGGATTATCTTGGCGCAACGGTGCAGGTGATTCCCCATGTGACCGATGCGATCAAGCAGTTCGCGCTGGCCGATCAGGAAGATCACGATTTCATACTGTGCGAAATCGGCGGCACGGTGGGTGACATCGAAAGCCTGCCCTTTATCGAGGCTATCCGCCAGCTGCGCAACGAATTGCCGATTGACCAGACCTGTCTCGTTCATGTGACGCTGGTTCCCTATATCAGCGCGGCGGGCGAACTGAAGACCAAGCCCACCCAGCATTCGGTGCGCGAACTGACCAGCCTGGGCGTGCAGCCCAATCTGCTGCTGTGCCGCTGCGAACATCCGCTGCCGGAGAACGAGCGCGCGAAAATCGCGCTGTTCTGCAATGTTCGCAAGGAGGCGGTGATTCAGGCGCTTGATGCCTCCAGCATCTACGCCGTGCCGCTGCAATATCACCGCGAAGGGCTGGATGCCGAGGTGCTGCGCCATTTCGGGATGCTGGAAGCATCGCGCGAACCCGATATGTCGGTCTGGGCCGACATCGTTGATCGCTACGAAAACCCCGAAGGCGAAGTGACGATTGGCGTTGTGGGCAAATATGTCGGCCTGCTCGACGCCTATAAATCGCTCAACGAAGCGCTGATCCATGGCGGAATGGCAAACCGGGTGAAGGTGCGCATACGCTGGATCGATGCCGAGATTTTCGAACTGCCCGACAGCGATATCGCCGCCCACCTCGAACCCATGCACGGCATCCTCGTGCCCGGCGGCTTTGGCGAGCGCGGGTCGGAGGGCAAGATTGCCGCGGTCCGCTTCGCGCGCGAACGCGGCGTGCCGTTCTTCGGAATTTGTCTGGGGATGCAGATGGCCTGTATCGAAGGGGCGCGCAACACCGCCGGAATTGCCGATGCCTCTTCTACCGAATTTGGTGAAACCAAGGAGCCGGTGGTGGGCATCATCACCGAATGGATGAGCAAGGAAGGCCTCCAGCAGCGCTCTGCGAACACCGATCTGGGCGGCACAATGCGCCTTGGTGCCTATGATGCCGTGCTGACCGGCAACAGCCATGTCTCGCAGATTTATGGCGGCGCAAGGCAGATTTCCGAACGCCATCGCCACCGCTACGAAGTGAACTCCGCCTATAAGGAGCCGCTGGAAAAGGGCGGGCTGGTGTTCTCGGGAATGTCACCCGACGGGCTTTTGCCCGAAATTGTTGAGCGGCCCGATCACCCGTGGTTCGTGGGTGTGCAATTCCATCCGGAATTGAAAAGCAAGCCGTTCGATCCGCATCCGCTGTTCGCTGGTTTCATCGCCGCGGCGGTGAAGCAGTCCCGCCTGGTGTGATGGTTAAGCTGGCGATAATTTCATAGGATATTTCCCTTGCCTTGGGGCGTTCCGGGGGCCAGAATCGGCCGCGGGAGACGGGGTGGAACATGACATTCAGGCGCGGGCAGGGCGATGGCCTTGCATTCGCGGCGAGGCGGCAGCGTTCGCGCGCTGCCGGCACAATCTTGTTGGCCCGGCACTCCCTTCTGCGACCCGGTGAGTGTCAAGTCGACAGGTCGGCGCTTTGCGCCGAGGGGCGGTGCTGTTCAACGGCACCGCCCCCATTGGGGTAATCGGGGAGGGGTCAGGCGACGTGCGAAGCCGCGTCGTCGTCGTCCTTGCTCACCACTTCCAGCTTGGCCTGTCCACCGATGGCGATCCTGCGCGGCTTCATGGCTTCGGGAACCTCGCGCACGAGGTCGATGACGAGCAGGCCATCCGCAAGATCAGCGCCTTGCACGCGGACATAGTCCGCAAGCTCGAAGCGGCGCTCGAAACCGCGGTTGGCGATGCCGACATGAAGCAATTCGCCCTCGGACTCTTCTTCCCGCTTGCGCCCTTGCACGACGAGCATATTGGCTTGGGCTGTGATTTCCAGATCCTGCAAGCGGAAGCCGGCCACGGCGATCGTGATCCGGTAGGAATCCGGCCCGCGCCGTTCGATATTGAAGGGCGGGTAATTGTCCCCGGCATTGCGCTGCGCCTGCTTCTCCAGCAGGTCGAACAGCCGATCAAAGCCCACGGTGGAACGGCGATAAGGTGTAAGGTCGATACGATTCATCTTCAGCAAATCCTCTGTTTTGAGCAATTTGTGTTTGCGAACCGGGCCCGTCATGGCACCCGGCAGGCTGCGCCAGCACCTCGCGCTGGCGACGCTTTTGAGATAGGGTAAAGACCTGCGCTTTCAAGTGCGGCCAAAGGTCTTAAACAGAAGGGTAGTTTCGTGGCGCAGCCAAAGGTTGAAATCTATACCAAGATGTTTTGCGGATATTGCGTGCGTGCCAAGGCGCTGCTGGATGCCAAGGGGGTGGATTACATCGAATATGATGTCACGATGGGTGGGCCCGAAAAGCGCGCCATGCTGGAGCGCAAGCCCGATGCGGTGACCGTGCCGCAAATCTTCATTGACGATGTGGCAATCGGCGGTTCGGACGATCTGGCCGCGCTGGACCGGGCGGGCAGGCTGGACGCGATGCTGGGCCTGTAACGCCATGCGTATCGGCCTGCTTCAGATGACCAGCGGCATTGATCCTGCCGCCAACGCGGCCACGCTGGTCGCAGCGGTGGAAGAGGCTGCGGCAGGTGGTGCACGCATCCTGTTCACGCCGGAAATGAGCGGCCTTGTCGACCGCAACCGGGCAAGGGCGGCAAGCAAGATCGTGGCCGCCGAAGCGGACCCGGTGCTGGCTGCGGTGCGCGAAGCAGCGGCGCGAAGCGGACTGTGCGTAGCGCTCGGCTCGCTGGCGGTGGCGCGGGGTGATGGCCGCTACGCCAATCGCGCCTTCGTCATTGCTGGAAACGGTGCAATTTTGGCCACTTACGACAAGATGCATATGTTCGATGTCGCCTTGGCCAGCGGCGAGAGCTGGCGCGAAAGTGCGGCCTATGCCCCCGGCAATAGCGTTGTCCATGTCGATTTGCCGCTGGGCGAAGGCGGTGATCTGGTGCGGCTGGGTCTGGCCATCTGCTATGACATCCGCTTTCCCGCATTGTTCGACGAACTGGGCCGGCGCGCCTGCGATATCATCGCCATTCCCGCCGCCTTCACCCGGCCAACGGGCGCGGCGCATTGGCACGTGCTGCAAAGGGCGCGAGCAATCGAGGCAAGTGCCTTTGTCCTGTCCGCCGCGCAAGTGGGCCGGCACGAGGACGGGCGCGAGACCTATGGCCATTCGCTCGCGGTCGATCCGTGGGGGGAAGTTCTGCTCGACCTGGGGGGAGACAAGGCCGGGCTTGGCTTTGCTGACCTCGATCTGGGCCGCATTGGGGAAGTGCGGCGGCAATTGCCCAGCCTTGCCAATCGTCGCGCGATCCCTAGATCGGATGCGTCATGATTGTGTTCGATCTTTCCTGCGGCCAGGGCCACCGGTTCGAAGGCTGGTTTGGCTCATCAGGCGATTTTGTCGCGCAGAAGCAGCGTGGTTTATTGTCGTGCCCGCAATGCGGCGATGGTGCGGTGGAAAAGGCGCCCATGGCCCCCGCCGTGCCGCGCAAGGGCAACCAGCGCGCAGAGGGGCCAATGCGGGGCCACGCCACACCTGCCATGCAGCAGATGAGCAATGCCCCGGTTCCGCCTGAGGTACAGCAGGCGCTCGCCAGGCTGGCCGAGGCGCAGGCAAGGGCGCTGAAGAACAGCAAGTGGGTCGGCTCACGCTTCGCGGACGATGCCCGCGCCATGCATTACGGCGAGATTGACCCCGCTCCGATCCATGGCGAGGCGAGTTTGGAGGAGGCCAAGCGCCTGCTTGATGAAGGGGTGGAAATTGTGCCCCTGCCGTTTCCTGTTGCGCCGCCAAAGGCGATCAACTGATTTCACCGCCCGGATGGCGCAAAAAGGCTTGACGCAGGCGCCAGACTAATCTTTCGATATTTCTCGAAAGGTAGTTTCGATGGCCGAAAAGGAATATGCCGAAGCCACAGTGTCGCTCTGGGCGGTGGAGGCGCTGGGCGCCTTGGCCCATGGCACCCGCCTGTCGGTGTTTCGCCTCCTTGTGACGGCCGGGCCGGACGGGCTGATTGCGGGCGCTATCGCGGAACGACAGGGCGTGCCGCCTTCCACCCTGTCGCACCATCTTGCCGCGCTTGAACGTGCCGGCCTGATCCTGTCCGAGCGGCAAAGCCGCCTGATCCGATATCGCGCCGATTACGCCGGAATGCGCCGCCTGTTGACGTTCCTGATGCAGGATTGCTGCCAAGGCGTGCCCGAAATGTGCCCCGACCTGTTGGCAGGGGCGAACTGCACCCCTCTTGGTTGAAGGATTCGCTCGTGACTGACATCATCATCTATCACAACCCCGCCTGCGGCACGTCGCGCAACACGCTGGCGCTGATCCGCCATGCGGGGATCGAGCCGCACGTGGTGGAATACCTGAAATCCCCGCCTTCGCGCGCCTTGCTGGAAAGCCTGATCGTGCGCGCCGGCCTGTCCCCGCGCGATCTGCTGCGCGAAAAGGGCACGCCGTTCGCCGAGCTGGGGCTCAGCGATCCGACCCTGACCGATGCGCAAATCATCGATGCGATGATGGCGCATCCGGTGCTCATCAACCGCCCGCTGGTTGTCTCGCCAAAGGGGGTCAAGCTGTGCCGGCCATCCGAGGAAGTGCTCGACCTTCTTCCGACCGGACAGATGGGCGCCTTTGCCAAGGAAGATGGCGAGCAGGTGATCGATGCTGATGGCCGCCGTGTAAAGAAGAACGGCTGACAGATGGCACGGGACAGGGCCGCCCTATCACCCATGGGGTTGTTTGAACGCTGGCTGTCATTGTGGGTAGCGCTGGCGATTGCTGCAGGCATCGTCCTTGGCAATATTGCCCCCGATGCCGTGGGGGCGCTCGCCTCGCTGGAGTTCGCTTCGGTCAATCTGGTCGTGGCGGTGCTGATATGGGCGATGATCTTCCCGATGATGGTCGGCGTGGATTTCGCCAGCATCCGCGATATCGGCCGCAAGCCGAAAGGCCTGATCATCACGCTGGTGATCAACTGGCTGGTCAAGCCCTTCAGCATGGCAGCCATTGCGGTTCTGTTCTTTGACTACCTCTATTCCGGACTTCTGCCGCGAGAGGACGCGCAGCAATATATCGCGGGCATGATCCTGCTGGGTGCGGCGCCCTGCACGGCGATGGTGTTCGTGTGGTCGCAGATGACCCGGGGTGATCCCGCCTATACGCTGGTGCAGGTGTCGGTGAACGATCTGGTGATGATCGTGGCCTTTGCCCCCATTGTCGCGCTGTTGCTTGGCGTTACCGACATTGTTGTCCCGTGGGAGACCCTGCTGCTCTCGGTCGTCCTTTATGTGGTGATTCCGCTGCTGGCCGGGGCAATGACGCGCCGCCGCATCATTGCGGCTGATGGCGGCGATGCAAAGGCGGTTGACGCCTTTACCGCCCGGCTGAAGCCCTGGTCGGTGATCGGCCTTTTGGCAACCGTGGCGCTGCTGTTTGCCTTTCAGGCCGGCACGATCGTGGCCAATCCGCTGCTTATTGCGCTGATCGCGATACCTATCATCATCCAATCCTACGGCATCTTTGCCGCCGCTTATGCCTGGGCATGGGCGTGGAAGGTGCCGCACAATATCGCCGCCCCTTGCGCGATGATTGGCACTTCAAACTTCTTTGAGCTGGCGGTGGCGGTCGCCATTGGCCTGTTCGGCCTGTCGAGCGGCGCGGCGCTGGCTACGGTGGTGGGCGTGCTGGTGGAGGTGCCGGTCATGCTGTCGCTGGTGGCCTTTGCCAATGCCACGCGCGCGCGGTTCAGCACTGGCTGAGCCAAAGGCTGGTGCGCCCGACAGGATTCGAACCTGTGGCCCCCGGATTAGGAATCCGATGCTCTATCCTGCTGAGCTACGGGCGCGCCGCCATTCCTTTAGGAAAGCGCCGGGTGGCTGGCAACCTTTCGAAACCGGGCAGGTGATACGCTCACAAGCGCACCACGACTTTGCCGATCTGCTGGTTGGATTCGAGAAAGCTGTTGGCCTCCACCAGCGATTCCAGTCCGTTGAAGGTTCTGGCTATAACGGGTTGCAGCTTGCCGGTTTCAAGGCCCGCGAGGATCGTATCGCGTGCGGCAGCGAAACGGTGCGGATGGTTCCAGATTTCACTCGCCACCCAGCCACGCATTGACGCGCCCTTGAACGCCATCGGCCAGTGCGGATAGGGCGTCGGTTCTCCGCTCAGCCCGCCATAGACGAACAGGATGCCGCGTTCCGCCAGCGCGCGCGCCAGCGTGTCGACATAGGGGCCGCCGACCGGATCGAAGGCGCAGGCCGCGCCCTTGCCGCGGGTGATCTGCATGACCCGTGCGACCAGATCCTCTTCCTCAGTCGCGATGACATGGGCCGCCCCCAAATCCTTGAGCGCGGCTGACTTTTCACCGGTTCGTGTGGCGGCAATCGGAATGGCACCGGCCCAATTGCACAGCTGAATGGCGGCAAGGCCGACGCTGGACGATGCCGCGGGAATGATGACCGCATCCGCCGGGCCAATCTCAGCCACTTCGTAGAGGGCATAGGCGGTCAAATACTGCATCCAGATCGCCGCCGCCTGTTCGATCGAGAGGAAATCGAGCGCAGGGAGCAGGATGCGCGCGGGCACAATAGCTTCTTCCGCCCAGATGCCGTATTCCCCTTGATGGATCATGGGCAACACGCAGACGCGCTGACCCACCGTGTAATCCGCTACGCCATCACCCAGCGCGGTGATGGTGCCGACGCCTTCGTATCCGATAAGGCTGGGGAGCTCAGGGCGCACGGGATATTTTCCCATGCGGTACATCGCCTCTGCCCGGTTGAGGCCGACCGCCTCCACGCGGATGCGCACATGGCCGGGGCCGGGTGTGCCCAGATCCATCTCCTCGATCAGCAGCTTTTCTGGCCCGCCGGTTTCGTGAAAGCGGATCACTCTGGTCATGGCGTGTCTCTCCCTCGGCGGCTGTCTTGCCAAGCAGGCGAGGCGGTGTCCAGCCGTGCCTGACGCGCAAAGGAAAGGGGCCTCTCCCGCGAAGGAGAGGCCCCAATCTGTTGGCTTGTGCCGTTCTGTTCCGGATTAGAACTGAATGTTCGCACCCAGGAAGAAGCGACGGCCGATCGTGTCGTAGAAGTTGGCGTTGAACGCGCCACCGGCCTGCTGACCTGCTGCCACATTGGCCGAAGGATTCACGCCGGTGTACGGCGGGGCCTTGTTGAACAGATTGTCCACACCAAAGCGCAGGTTGACAGCATCGCTCAGCGCATAAGTCCCGGTCAGGTTGAACAGGTTATACGACGGAGCGCCAAGCTGCGGAGTGGGCGCCAGAGCTTCGCCAGCATCCTCAACCGACGGCAGATGCTGCCACTGCAGGTTGATGCCCGCAGCACCCAGACGATAGCCGACATTGGCCAGAATGCGGTACTCGTACGAGCCGACATTCAGACCGGCCGCCGAGGTGCCGAAAGTGCCCACATAGTCCACCAGACCAAGCGCGGAGAGTTCGGCCACCTTATAGTGCAGGTAATAGTTACCCAGCAGGTTCAGGTTGACCGTGCCCGGCCCAAGATCGAACGCCCAGTCAAGCTGTGCGTCGATGCCCTGGATGTCCACGACGCCGTCATTGGTGAACGACATACGGATATTGCCCAGTGCCGGAGCGCTCGGGAAGCTGTCATACAGCACGCCCTGGCAGGCAAAGGTCTGGGCAGCCTGGGCTGCTTGCGATGCGCTGCCAGCCGCACCCGTGACAAACGGGTTGTACAGCGGGTTGAAGCAGGTCTGGATGGTCGCGCCCGGCGAGAAGCCGATCGCATTCTTCAGCTTGATGTTGAACCAGTCCACCGACAGACGCATCCGCGAGAACGCTTCCGAGGTGAAGGGCGACTGCAAGACCAGACCGGCCGTCCACGTGTCGGCAACTTCCGGACGCAGATTGGGGTTGCCAACCAGTGTCGGGAAAGCGAAGCCGCCACCCGGCGCCGGCTGCTGTGCCACAGGACGCGCGTAGTAGAGCGCTCCCTGACCAGCCCCTGCCGTGGCATTCATCACTGCCGTACACACCGCCTTGACGTCAGCCGCCTGTGCCGCGGTGTTGCCCGGAGCAGTCGGGTTTGCAGACAGACTGTATGTCGAGCGTTCAGAGCAGATGTCGCCCAGAGCGTTCACAGCGAATGTCTGCTGCGGCGCCAGGAACAGTTCGGCAATGTTCGGTGCACGTTCAGCGCGGTTGTAGCCGCCACGGAAACGCAGCCAATCGGTTACCGACCAGTCACCCAGGATCTTGTAGGTCCACGAGCCACCGGTGGTGCTGTAATCCGAATAGCGGCCACCCAGTTCCAGATTGAATTCCTGGATCAGCGGCAGGTCCGACAGAACCGGAACCAGCAATTCACCATAGAATTCATGCACATCGTAGAAGCCGCGCGAGTCAGCCGACGGATAGATGCCGATTGCCTGATCGAGGAACGATGCACCCTGAGTGGTCAGCGTGTCATTGATGAACTCGAAATCCTGCTCGCGGTAGCTGGCGCCAATCGCGAAGCGCAGGTCACCAGCCGGCAATTCGAACAAGCCGCCCTGAAGGTTGGCTTCCACAATGGTCTGGCGGATGGACGACCGGTTCTTCAGGTCGGCATTGATCGCGGCCTTACAGTCATCCGAAATTTCAGCCCATTCCAGCTTGAACACGTTCATGCCGGTCGTACAGGTCGCGAAATTCGCCCCGAAGTTTACGCGCGGCGAAGCCAGGTTCGAGTTCGAGTTGAAGTCGAGACCGAAGCCGGGCGACATGAAGAGCGTGCGGGTGCGGGCCAGCGAGAAGATGCCTTCCTGACGCGACAGGGTGTTCGATTCGCCATGGTTGACGAACATTTCCCACGTCCAGTCCGTGCCAGGCACATAACCTTCAAGACCAGCGGTGAGCTGATAGGTCAGCACATCGTTGTAACCTGAACGGTTTTCCGGAACGCCATAGCGCAGATCGACGCGGCCATTGGGATCGGCACGGGAATCGAGCAGCGTCTGCAGCTGTGTCGGCAGGAATGCACGGAACAGGTCGTTATTGGTACAACCACCCGTGGCATTCAGGGCGCAAGCGAAGTTATCGCCATATGCCGAGCGGAAGGCAGGGTTCGTGGGGTTATCGGACAAATCGCCCGGCGTGTTGTCCACATAGGCCGAGCCGTTAAAGATCATGCCGTTGAGGATGACCGAGCTGGGCAGACCATACGAACCGTTGGCAGTGCTCGGGATGGCCGAGCCGGTGTAAACGCCCGTGCCGTAGGGGAAGAACACGTCCCAGCCGCCGGTGAACGCGCCACCCTGCTGCGTGGTCCGCGAGGACACATGGCTGAACATACCCTGCGCGAAGACGCCGATCCAGTCATTGATCTCGTAATTGCCGTTGAAGATCGCGTTGTAGCGGGTCAGCGGCAGAACGAGGTAAGGCGTGGTGTCGATAAAGGTCAGCGCACCGGTATCGGTGATCTTCGCAACGTCATTCTGATACCGCGTGCCGTCCCAGCGACCCTGCGCACCCTGCTGGTTGCGGCCGATGGTGAACAGGCTGCCGTCGGTGGGATTGACGTAGACGTTGAAGTTCGACGGCCCAGGTGCAAAGCTGAAGCCCGAAACCGTGTTGGAACACGGGTTGCCCGCCAGCGGCGTGGTTCCGCAGGCCGGCGCAAAGTTCGGCGTCGTACCCGGGAAGATGGTGTTGTAGAACGTGTTGCTGTTGGGCGCGTTGGGGCCTTCCAGCGCAACACCGGCATACAGCGGGAAGAAGCGACCGCCGCCGGTGGTCGGATCATTCCAGAGGTCGCGATACCACTTGCGGTCGCGCTGGTAATTCGCTTCGCGGGTGTTGAGCGACATCGCAATCGAGATGTTGCCCCGACCATCAGCGAAATCGGTGCCCATGATGCCCGAAAGCTGGTATTCGAAGCCGTCACCTTCCTGGGTGATGTTCGCCTGCGCATCCAGTTCAAGACCGTTGAGGTTCTTCTTCAGGATGAAGTTGGTGACGCCGGCGATCGCGTCGGCACCGTAGGTCGCCGAAGCGCCGCCGGTGATGATTTCCACACGCTCCACCGCCGCTGCCGGGATCGTGCTGATGTCGACAACACCCGAAGCGTTGCCAGGAGTCGCGCGCCGACCGTCGATCAGCACAAGGTTACGGTTGGCACCGATACCGCGCAGCGAGATGGTCGCACCACCCGGCGTGTTGGTCGCAGTCGGCTGAATGTCGCCGCCCTGCGTCGGCGTCTTGGCCGGAGTGAACTGCGGCAGACGGTTGAGGTTGGATTCGAGTGCCGCCGTAGAGGTGCGCTCCAGCAGCGTCTCGTCGATGGTGACGATCGGGCTGTTTGCCTCGAAATCCTGGCGCTGAATGCGCGAGCCGGTGACCACGATGCGGTCGCTGCTGCTTGCGCCTTCGTCTTGCGCCACGGCCGGCGCGGCCATCGCGAAAGTGCTGGCCCCACCGGCCAGCAGCAGGGCCTTGAAGACCTGCTTGTTGCTCAAACTCCTCACTTGGTGCTCCCTTCACAGTGAACGCACGCCGCCCGAAGGCAATCGCGCGATTTTAATATCCCCCTGCCGGCTTCGGGCATCGGCGTTGCGCCGCTTGCCATCCCCTGAAGGCCTTGCGGCCCGGCAGATGAACTTCGTTATGGGGGTCGGAAAAACAGGAACGCCGGCGCTTCCGGCTCCATCAACGGCCATTTCGACCAGATGTTCTAGACTCTCTCCCCCAGCGACTTGTCCCTTGTTGAATCGGGCAAGACCGCAGAGTTGTTTGCATATTGCGTGATGTTGACAGTGTCTAGCCCGCTTCCCCTGGTCGGTTGGGGAAAGAAGGGCCGCTGCGGGGCTTTGCGCCGGGAAATGGGGAAAGGGTGGGCAGGATTAACAGTTGCTCGCGTAACGAAAATTGAAAAGAATACCGATAAGTCAGTATTTTGCGGCATTTGCACAATCGCAAAGGGGAAATAACTGTTGCCAAGCTGCATCGCCGTGGCAACTTCCGTCCTGGTGAGAGGAAATTGACTAGGTCCATCGGTGCGTAATGGTTTCCTCGGTCGCTCCCAAGCGCTACCGGTCGGCGCAATTGGTGAGTGAAATGAAGCGGTTGCGAGGTTAATATGAAGCGGGATGGATGCGGCGAGGCAGATTTTTCCTCCCCCGCCACGGCGAACGGAGAGGCGGTAAACTTGCCGGCTTGGCGCGATCTGCTCATTCACCATGCGCTTGCCTGGTACAGGGAAGCTGCAAAGGGGGGAGGGCCGACCGTCGGGGCGACCCTGAAATCGGCGATCGAGGCAGCGACGGGCCCCTTGGCCGGTGATCTTGTCAAATGTGTGGAATGCTATGCCCTTGGCGCGGCGACCTTGCGCGCGATGGAGGCGGGAGCGGCGGGCGATCCGCCACCGGAATTCACGCTTCGCCTTGCCGCGGTGCTTTCTGCGATTGCGGCCGGAGATGAGGCGCCTTCTCAAGCCCGGAAGCAAGAGCCAGCGGTGATCCAGAGCGATCTGTGGCAATTGCTTTACAAGGTGCGGGAAAGCGCGGAACTTGCCTATGCGCGCGAACTTGATCTGGTAGAACTGGATCGTCGCATCCTGTTCCTGCTGCACAATATCGGCCCGATGGTGCCGGCCGAAATCTCCGCCGCCGTGGGCGTGGACAAGGCGCAGGTCAGCCGGTCGGTCAAGCGCCTGCTCGACATCCGCATGGTGGAGCGCGACCAGTTGCGCGCACCGCTCCGCCTGACACGCAAGGGCCGCGACCATTCCGAGCGGCTGCTGCGTCTTGCCGAACTGCGCAACCGCGAACTCACCTTCGACATTGGCGATGCCGAACTGGAAGCCTTCTTTGCCGGGATCGAGAAACTGCTCGATCAGGCGGTGGTGCTGTATGAGCAGGAGCGCAAGCTGGGCCAGGGCGGGAATGGCGGCGGCGAAACGCCGCAATTCCCGCGTCCGGGCGCGCCGGTGGAGAGCGAGAGCCGTTCGGGCGAACGCATCGTGCTCGACCGGTCGCGGATCATCTCGCCGCTGATGACGCTCAGTTCCTATTTTAGCCGCAGCGGTTCGCTCGTATTCAAGCGGTTGACGGGGCTATCCAATTTCGAAGCATGGGTTCTCAACGAGATAGGGCGCGCTTCGCCCATTGAATGGAATGATCTGGTCGAGCGACTGGACCGCGATCACAGCCAGGCGGGGCGCACGGTGAACGCGCTGGTCGAGCGTGGCATTATCGAGCGGCGTGGCGGGCCGGGACGGCGGCACGGCAGCTTTGCGCCCACGGCAGAGGGCCAGCGCTTGTTCGACATCATTCAGGAGGCAAGCCGCCAGCGGAGCGCCTATCTGATGTCCCCCCTTTCGCCTGCCGAGCGCGACGCCTTTCTGGCCACCTTTGACAAGATTCGCCGCAACGCCATCGTTCAATTGGAGCGCGAGCGCGCGTTCGAGGAGCTGGGGCACCGCTGAAGTGCCGGAGCCAGAGCCAGCCTTTTGCTCGACCCTGCCTCAGCGCTGGCGGCGCACGCGAACCGATTCCTGATTATCGAAACGCATCAGGAAGCTGCCGAGCGCCCCCCTGCGGATCTCAACCACCGATCCGGCCTGCGGCGGACGGTAGCTGGCGCTGACTGAATTGCTGAAAATCCATTCCGCCCCATCTTCCAGCGTGAGAGCGTAAATGCCCGGCTGCCGCTGGCGGACTGACGATACGCGCGCATTGATGGAGAACGCCTCACCCGCAGGAGCGGAATTGAAACGGTCCGGCGTGCGCACATCTTCCCGGCCAAAGCCGCTGACGCCGCCGGAATTGCCAACCACGGCGGGGGCCGCGCCGCCTTGCGCCTGCACCTGTCCGGGGATGGTGTTGCGTGCGGTGCCACCGACATTGCGGATGTTGTTGTCGTAACAGGCTAGACGCGCGGTCGGATCGTCGATGCGCGAACATTCGCGCAGGATGTTGATTGCCACATCATCGGCAATCTGCGCGGTGGCAGGCGTGGCAAGAGCGGCCAGCGCAAAGGCGCAGGCAAAGGCTCCTGAAAGGACAGCGGCGGCGCGATGCGCGGTCATGATGTGAAGACTCTCCCTCTCGTGCCGGATAAACTGGCAATCCCACGGTCTTGGCGCAATAGGCTTGCGACCGATTGCCCGCAAGTGCTGGCCGGCACAAGGGCGCCAATCTGCACCAAGGCGTGAATAGTCACGGCCAGGGGCTTGAATCGGGGCGCCAAGTGTGATTCTCTACACGGCATGAACGCAATGTCTGCCCGTCGGGAAAAGCTGTTTCAGTATTTGGCGCTAGGATGGTTGCTTGCGCTGGGTGCGCTGGCTCTTGTTGGGCCGTTTGGTCTTTTGTCGTGGAGCGAGCTTTCTGCCAAGCTGGATGCCCGCAAGCAGCAGATTGCCGTTCTGGAGGAAGAGCGTGCCGTGCTCGACAACCGCAACCGGTTGCTTGATCCCAACAATGTCGACCCCGATCTGGGCAGCGAACTTGTGCGTCGCAACCTTAATGTCGTGCACCCTGATGAATATGTGATTGAGTTGGAAATGCAGCCGTAACGGTTGCTGCCGTCAGTCATTTTTGCCAAATCGGTTAATCGTGCGCGCAGGCCGTTGCAAGGTCCGGCTTCCTTTGCCTATAGCCTGTCACGCAAGTGGCACCGCTCCCCTTACGGTGCGCATCGGGACAGGTTGTTTTGGCCAGAAAATCAGGATCATCCGCTTCCTCTGCCGCCGCTTCGGGTGGGAGGACAGAATCAACGAACGCTGCCGGGGAAGGCGACAATTTCGAGCTGCGCAGCCTGCAGGATCGGTTCGCAGCAGACAAACGGTACAAGGCGTCTGCCGAGGAACTTCTCGGCTTCTATCAGAAGATGCTGCTCATCCGCCGCTTCGAGGAGCGGGCTGGCCAGCTTTACGGTCTCGGCCTGATCGGCGGTTTCTGCCACCTGTATATCGGGCAGGAAGCGGTGGCAGTGGGCCTCCAAAGCGCGCTGGAAGAGGGCAAGGACAGCGTCATTACCGGCTACCGCGATCATGGTCATATGCTGGCCTATGGCATTGATCCCAAGGTAATCATGGCCGAACTGACCGGGCGCGAGGCCGGGATCAGCCGGGGCAAGGGCGGTTCGATGCATATGTTCAGCACCGAGCACGCCTTTTACGGCGGGCACGGCATTGTGGGCGCGCAGGTCTCGCTGGGTGGGGGCCTTGCCTTTGCGCACCAGTACCGGGGTGATGGCGGGCTGTGCATGGCTTATTTCGGCGATGGCGCGGCGAACCAGGGTCAGGTTTACGAGACGATGAACATGGCGGCCCTGTGGAATTTGCCGATCATCTTTGTCGTTGAAAACAACCAGTATGCCATGGGCACATCGGTCAAGCGGTCGAGCGCCGAGACCGAGTTTTACCGCCGGGGCACCGCGTTCCGCATTCCGGGCATGGATGTAAACGGCATGGATGTGCTCGAAGTGCACCAGGCCGCGCGTATTGCGGTGGAGCACGTGCGCGGTGGGAACGGCCCGGTGCTGATGGAACTCAATACTTACCGCTATCGCGGCCACTCCATGTCCGATCCGGCCAAATATCGCACACGCGAGGAAGTGCAGGGCGTGCGCGAGAAGAGCGATCCCATTGAACTGGCCAAGGCCGAACTGCTGGAACTGGGCGTGACCGAGGACAGGTTGAAAGATATCGAAAAGGACATCCGCACCGCTGTGACCGAGGCGGCGGAATTTGCCGAAAACTCGCCAGAGCCGGATGCTGCCGAACTCTACACCGACGTGCTGGTGGGGAGCTACTGAGATGGCAATCGAACTGAAGATGCCCGCGCTCTCCCCCACGATGGAGGAAGGCACGCTGGCGAAATGGCTGGTGAAGGAAGGTGACAGCGTGTCGGCCGGCGATGTGCTGGCCGAGATCGAGACCGACAAGGCCACGATGGAATTTGAAAGCATCGATGAAGGCGTGGTTGGCAAAATCCTCGTGCCCGAGGGTGCGGAAAACGTGAAGGTCGGGACCGTGATCGCGGTGCTGACGGGCGAGGGCGAGGAGGCACCGGCCGCGCCTGCTGTGGCCACAGCTACTGCGCAAGCTGCTCCGGCGGCCGTTTCCGATGCCGCTCCGCAACGCCCTGCGGCAGCCGAACGTCCGGCCGATCCGGAAATCCCTGCCGGCACCAATATGCTCAAGCTGACCGTGCGCGAGGCGTTGCGCGATGCCATGGCGGAGGAGATGCGCCGGGACGACCGCGTCTTCGTGATGGGCGAGGAAGTGGCCGAGTATCAGGGCGCCTACAAGGTCACGCAAGGGTTGCTGGAAGAATTCGGCCCTCGCCGCGTGATTGATACCCCCATTACCGAATACGGTTTTGCCGGGATCGGCACCGGGGCGGCGATGGGCGGGTTGCGACCCGTGATCGAATTCATGACTTTCAATTTTGCCATGCAGGCGATTGATCACATCATCAATTCGGCCGCCAAGACCAATTACATGAGCGGCGGCCAGATGCGCTGCCCGGTGGTGTTCCGTGGCCCCAACGGCGCGGCCAGCCGCGTGGCGGCGCAGCACAGCCAGAACTTTGCCCCCTGGTATGCCGCCGTACCCGGCCTGATCGTGATCGCACCCTATGATGCGTCGGACGCCAAGGGCCTGCTCAAGGCGGCGATCCGCTGCGATGACCCGGTGGTGTTCCTGGAGAACGAGCTGGTTTACGGCAACAGCTTCGAAGTCGCCCAGTTGGACGATCACGTGCTGCCCATTGGCAAGGCGCGGATCATGCGTGAAGGGGCGGATGTCACCATTGTATCCTACAGCATTGGTGTGAAGTTCGCGCTGGAAGCGGCGGAAAAGCTGGCGGAAGAAGGCATTGATGCCGAAGTGATCGATCTGCGCACGCTGCGTCCGCTCGATACGGCCACGATCCTGCAAAGCCTGGCCAAGACCAACCGACTGGTGGTGGCGGAGGAAGGCTGGCCTGCCTGCTCCATCGCATCCGAAGTGATCTCTGTGTGCATGGAGCAGGGCTTTGATCTGCTCGATGCGCCGGTGCTGCGCGTCTGCAACGAGGATGTGCCGCTGCCCTATGCCGCCAATCTCGAAAAGCTCGCGCTGATTGACGCGGCCCGTATTGTCGCGGCGGCCAAGAAGGTATGTTACCGGGATTGATGGTGCTGGGGGCGGGGGCCTGCGCTCTCGCCCGGTGCCGGCAGCCTAACGCGGGCTGAAGGCGGTCGAACCAAAGCTGCCGCAATCGGCCTGCTGATCCGGTGAGGCGGGATCGCGCTGGTATATCTGCGACAAGTCGCGGTCATCGCGCACGGTGAAGCTGGCACGTGCCTGGATTGTTGCGGGAGCACCAAAGGGATTGCCGATGAGTGGCCGGTAATCATAGGCGATTTCCACGAACATCACCGCCTCATTGGCAAAGGCGATCACTTCCTCTCCCGGCGGGCCCATGCCGGGAAAGTCATCTTCCAGCCCGTCGCCTTCCATGCCGTAACTGGAATTGTGCCGCTTGTTTCCCATGCAGCGCTGCCAGTGGATATATTGTTCGTCTGCCGTACCCGGCACCACTTCCAGACTGCTGAGGATCACGCGCCCGCGACCATACAGATCCAGGTGCTGACCGGCTTGAATCTCTGCGCCATAGAACAGATCCTGGATATCGCTTTCATATATCTTGCGCTGCGTCAGCCGCGACTGTTCGCCAATGCGCGAGGCATTGTCCGCAATCTGCATGGCGAGCTGGTTGATCTGCATCTGCACAATGGCGCGGTTGGCCAATTCCAGTCCCATCAGGCCCATCCCCAGCAAGGCGGGAAAGATGATGGCGAATTCGGTCGCAGCAAGGCCAGCGGTATCGCGCAGCACCCGACGCCAGTGCCTCGCGGTTGCGGCAAAGGGCAGGCGGCGCATCACACGCAGTTCCCCACGCTCGGCTCGCGCACCTGCTGGCCGTAGGGCTGGTTCCGCAGGACAGTGCGCGCCACCGTGGTAATGTTTTCCTGCACCGGCATCAGCTTGTGCAGGGGGAAAAGCCGGTCATATTCCACGGTCACGATATAGATGACTGCATCGCGCGCGCCGCCCATGCCGCTTTTGCCGCGATCCTCGTCCCAGACGCCGTTACCGTTCACATCCTCGAACGGCTCATCATCGTTGCAGCGCCCGTCACCGTTGAGGTCGCTGTAGTCTTCCGGGCGCGATGCATCGGCAAAGTCGGCATAGGCGCGGCGCTGAAACGATATTTCCGCAGTCGGCACGATGTTCCGCACAACATCGCTCACCCGCTGGTCGATCGCGGTCTGGTTTCCTGCCGCGCCTTCAATGGTGGAATCGCGCGCCGCCTTCTGGATCGAGCCTTGCAGCAGCGAGGAGGTGTAGACATTGTACGACAGGTCAAACAGCCCGATCAGGGCGAGCAGCATCGCGGGCGCCACCAGCGCGAATTCCACCAGCGCCGCGCCGCGCTGGTCTTTCCGCAGGCGGCGCAGCACGACTGTCGGACGCGCGGGGGAAGCAAGCTTCCCCATCAGTTGATAATCCGCAGATCGCCCATGCGCCGGGCAATGTCGCTGAATGTCTGTTCCAGTTCCGCCGCGCTATCCGCCACGAAATAGCGGTCTCGTCCTGCGCAGTTTTCCATGATGGGATTGGCACCGCTGCCAAAGCTGATGACCCAGACCTGGATATTGCGTTTCTTCACTTCCTCGCAGGCGAAGGAGAAGCGGCTTTCCACGGTCTGCGTCAGCGTGCGGCTTGAACTCGGGCGCCACCGACGCCGGTCGAGCGGTTCGATGCCATAGGATGCATAGGAGACATCGAGCGGCGCTGTTTCGCCATCGGTCAGATAGATCAGGTGGCGCGTGGTAGGCGTGCTTCCGGTATCGGCATTCTCCGCCGCGAACAGCCCCGTGGGGGAAAGCAGCCGTCCACCCCAGATCATGCCGATATCGTGATAAGTGCTGCCGTTGACGATCAGATTGTCGACATAGCTCGCCACGCTGGCCGCATCCATCTCCGCCAGCTTGCGCGCGGGCGACGGGCAGACGCTGAAGCCCCACCACCAGGCATTCACGAAGTCGGCACGGGAGGTCACGACGCCCGGCGTGAACATTCCCGTGCCATTGGTGCGAACCTCGCGGATGAAGCTGAGTTCGTGCAGCATGGGCCGCCACTGCGTGGCCGGATTATTGGGGTTGGGCACCCGGTCAATATCCAGATCCAGCGCGCGGTTCAGATCGACATTGCTGTAATCGCTGATCTCGTAAGTATCACGTTCCTCGATACAGCCGCGATAGGTGACCGCCACCGGCTGGGGGCTGGCCGCCGTGCCGCCGATATTCATTGTGGTGGTGTTGGATGTGCGCAGGAAATCGAGATTGACCGTGGTGCGGGCATAGCGCCAGTCGGCCACGGCAACGGTCTCCGTGCCGGTGACGCGAAAGGCCCAGATGAAACGGTGGTTGTTGAAGGTGCGCGCGGTGACCTGAAAGCGGTTGGTATCGATCTGGGTGCAGGTGTAATCGATCCCGCGTTCCAGAATCCGCTGGTTGGTCCAGCCGTCACCATCCACCCACTCCGCCTCGATCACATGAGTGACCGTATCGGTGGGGCAGGTGGTTTGAATGGTTTGCGGGCTGTCGGTGAAACCACCGCTGACATAGGTGTAGCGCCCCTCGGTCGTCTCGCGCTCTTCGGTGCTGCCGGCGGGGCGGGCGCGGCGGGACTGGTAGGCCCAGCTATCCACCAGCCATTCGGGCCGCAGCAAATGGCCGACATTCACATTGGTGGCATAGGGCACAAAGCCGTAACGGATGCGTGTGCCGACCGGCTTGTTTGCCTCCATCTGTGCGTGGAAGCTCTTCACCGTCTTGCGCAGCGCCTGAATACGCGTCTCGCTGTCCCCCGGATTGGTCCACAGCATCGAACCGGTCGTGTCCAGCACCAGCATGATGTCGGTGTTCGTCATGTCGATCTGGGCCGAACAAGAGGCGCTGATTTCCAGCGTGTCGAAGCCGAACACGCCCATGATCGTGGTGTGCACATCTGCCGTGGCGGTGCCGCTGATCGACAGATCCTCCTCCAGCACCATCGCGAACTGGCGGTTGCGCGAGCCATAGGCGTCGTTGCGAAAATTGATGTTGAAGAAGCGCTGGCCGGTGTCGGCAACTGTATCGGGCACTGCACCGTTGACCGCCGCCAGCGTCCCCAACCGCTTGCGCGCCGCCAGCGTGCCGGCATCGCACGCCTGCTGCAATCGCGTCTGCGCCAGATAGCCGCGCCCCATGTCGATGCCGCTGCCAACCAGTGCAAGCAGGGGAAACAGCGCGGCGGCCGCGATCACGATCACATTGCCGCTGGCATCGCCGCGCAGGCGCGCAAAAGCGCCTTGCGCCTTTCGGCACATATCAGGAAGGGGCGCAATCTGGCGCCGCAACAGGGACAGTCGAGCCGTCATGCTGCACCTTCTAGGTCGGGCAGCGTAAGGGCATCGCGAATGAAGATGGTTAATTTGGTGAGGAATCGGGCCGAATTCAATGCACTACCCAGCGCAAGGCGTGGCTGCGGCCCCAGCGTGGCAAACTTTTGCCGATCAGGCCTTGACCCTGTGCCCTTGTCCGGGGGAAGGCGCAGGGGACATGACCAATGCCGAGGATCTTTCCGCTTTGCCGCTGGGCCTGCGACTGGCGCTGGCCTATGCCCCTTCGGCGGCGCTGCGCGAGGCCATGTTGACGCTGCTCCTGCTCGATCAGCGTCTGGCCGCAATCCTGCGGCAGGGCGGGGAGCCGGTGATCGCGCAGATCAAGCTGGCATGGTGGCGCGATCGGCTGGGGGAAGCGCCTGCGCATTGGCCTGCCGGCGAACCCTTGCTGGAACGTCTGCGCGCCTGGCCTGCGAAGCCGAAGGAGCTGGTGCCACTGGTCGATGGGTGGGAAGCGCTGCTGGGGGAGGATCTCACACTTTCCGCGATGGAGCAGTTTGCTGCCGGTCGCGCTGCCGGTTGGCAGGCGCTGGGAACAGCGGTCGAGGCAGACGCCATCGGACGGGCGGCGCGCGATTGGGCGCTGGCCGATCTGGCGCTGCATCTGGGCCGGGATGACGAGGCGGAGGCTGCACGGCGCCTTGTGCTGGGCGATCGCGGGCCTGCCTTGCGCCTTGGGCGGGCGGTGCGTCCGCTTGCCGTCCTGCGCGCACTCAGCCGCCGCGCGCTGGCGCGGCGGGCCGCCGAACTGATTGACGGGCCGGGTGCGTTGCTTGCCGCCTTGCGGAGCGGGCTTACGGGGCGCTAACGTCCCGGACTGGAAGGGGAATCGCAATGAACCGCGTGGTGCTGGGGGCGTTTGCCGCGCTGCTGATGGTGGGCCTTGGCTTGTTCTGGCTTCAGGGCAGGGCCGAGGTGGAGGAAGCCGCGCCTCCGCCTGCCCCCGCCATTGCCGGCCCGGCAGCGGACGAATTGCCCGAAGCGGACATCTCGGGCCTGCGCGGCCCCGCTCCGCCGGAAGTGACCGAACTGACGCGCGAGGAGCAGCGCTTCAACCGCTATGATCGCAACCGCGACAGCCGCATCAGCCGCAACGAAATGCTCTCCACCCGCACTTCGGCCTTCCGTGCGCTGGACAAGGACGGGAACAATTTGCTGACCTTCGAGGAATGGGCGGTCACCACCGCCACGCGTTTTGCCGGGCTGGATGTGAACGGCGATGGCATTCTCTCGCGCGAGGAATTTGCCCGCGGCGCCCCTACGCCCCGGCCCAGTTCCACCCCGGCCTGCCGCTGCTGATCGGTCAGGCGGGCACCCGTTCAAGGCTGGCGAGCCAGGTGCTGAAATCGGCTTTCGCCCGTTCGGTATAGGCTTCCTTGCGCGCCTTTTTCTTCACATCGGGCAAGGGAGGAAACAGGCCGAAATTGATGTTCATCGGCTGATAGCTATCCGCCTCTGCGTCGCCTGTCACATGGGCCAACAGCGCACCCAGCGCCGTTGTGCGCGGGGGTGAGGTCCAGGTCTCGCCCGCCAGCTCGGCCGCCGCCATCATGCCCGCCATCAGCCCCACCGCGCTGCTTTCGACATAGCCCTCGCAGCCCGTCACCTGCCCGGCAAAGCGGATGTGTTCGGCCCCCTTCAGCCGCAATTGCCGGTCGAGCAGCACGGGCGAATTGATGAAGGTGTTGCGGTGCATTCCACCCAGCCGGGCAAACTCGGCATTCTCCAGCCCCGGAATGGTGCGGAACAGGCGGACCTGTTCGGCATATTTCATCTTGGTCTGGAAGCCGACCATGTTCCACAGCGTGCCCAGCTTGTTGTCCTGCCGCAATTGCACCACGGCATAGGGCCAGCGGCCGTTCGGATGTTCCGGCGTTGCCCAATGCGGGTTGTCGAGGCCGACCGGCTTCATCGGCCCGAACCGCAGCGTTTCCACGCCGCGTTCGGCCATGACCTCGATCGGCATACAGCCTTCGAAATAGGGGGTGTCCGCCTCCCATTCCTTGAACTCGCCCTTTTCGGCGTCGAGCAAACCCTGATGAAATGCGAGATACTGCTCCTTCGTCATGGGGCAATTAATGTAATCCTTGCCCCCCTTGTCCCAACGCGCGGCCATCCAGCAGATGTCCATATTGATGGTGTCGCGGTGAACAATCGGGGCGATGGCGTCGAAAAAGGCGAGGCGATCCTCTCCGGTAATCTTTACAATGCTTTGCGCCAGCGACGGCGCGGTCAGCGGCCCGGTGGCGACGATGGTGAGGCCGCTGGCGGGCAATTCGTCCACCCTTTCGCGCACCACCGTGACATTGGGGTGGTTTTCCAGCGCCTTCTGCACCTCGGCGCTGAACACATCGCGGTCCACCGCCATGGCGCTGCCCGCAGGAACACGCGCCACTTCGCCCGCTTGCATGACAAGGCTGCCCAGCCGCCGCATTTCGTGGTGCAGCAGGCCCACCGCGTTCTTCTCGTCATCGTCCGAGCGGAAGGAGTTGGAGCAGACCAGTTCGGCCAGCCCATCGGTCTGGTGCGCAGGCGTCGTATCGCCGCCTCCGCGCATTTCGGAGAGGCGCACCTTCGCCCCGCGGCGCGCCAGCTGCCAGGCTGCCTCGCTACCCGCCAGGCCGCCGCCAATGATATGCACATCGAATGTCATGGCAGCGGCTTGCAGCGCGGGCGCGTTCGGGTCAAGACTTTGCCCCATGAGCCGACAAGCCCTTGCCGACAAACGCCCCTTCCTGCTGCTGAGCGTGGCGGCCGCGCTGGCGTTTTATTACCTGCGCTGGACAGCCTTTCCCGAATTCTACCTGATCCCGGTAAAGGGCGCGGCGGTGGCCATGCTGGCGGTTTACGCCTTTGTCCGCCATTCCGGCCCCGATGCCCGGCTGCTGGCATGGGCACTGGGCATGGCATCGGCGGGCGACATGGCGATGGAGGTCGATCAGCAGATCGGCGGCCTGCTGTTCTTCGGGTTTCACGTGCTGGCGATGGGTGTGTTCCTGCGCCACCGTCGCCCGGATATGGCAGGCACGCAAAAGGCATTGGCCGCTATCCTGCTGCTGCTTACCCCGCTGATCGCCTGGTTGCTGACCGGCGAGACGCAGGTGGCGGTTTACGCGCTGGCGCTGGGCGCAATGGCGGCAAGCGCCTGGGCCAGCGCCTTTCCGCGCTACCGCGTGGGGGCAGGGGCCGTATTGTTCGTGGTCAGCGACCTGCTGATCTTCGCCCGCATGGGGCCTTTGGCAGGCAGCTTCATGGCCGAGGTCATGATCTGGCCGACCTACTATCTCGGCATTTTCCTGATTGCGACCGGGGTGGTGCAATCGCTGCGGAAATGGGAACCGGAATTGCGCGTGGTGAAGTGACGCGAAAGTGACGAAGTTGACATCGTGACAATCGCCCAATCTTGCGATTTATGTCAAATATACAGATATTTACGCGGAAAAGGCAAAGTTGACACCTTGGCCGCCGGAAAACGGTAGACTGAGGATTGCCGACAATGGGTAAGAGCCGCAAGGCCCATGGGCCGATGCTGACCTTGTAGGAAAGGGCAGCGTGCCGGGGCAGGGCCTTGCGCCCCGCCCGCGGCAAATGGTGGCAGCCCTATTCGCTGCCCTCGGGCGGACCCGGTATTTCGCCAGAACGCGCCGCGATTTCCGCTGCCACCGCTTCTTCGGCGGCATTCTCCGGCTCTTCCTCTTCGTCGAGGCGCACCGCGCTCACCACCTGTTCGCCCTCGGCCACGGTGAACAGACGCACACCGGCAGAGCCGCGCCCGATGACGCGCAGCGTATCAAGTCCGATACGGATCAGCTTGGCCTGGTCGGTCACCAGCATCAACTGGTCGGCCTGCGTTGCGGGGAAGCTGGCGACAACCGGGCCGTTGCGGGCAATATTGTCGATATTGGTGATCCCCTGGCCGCCGCGCCCCGTGCGCCGGTATTCATAGGCGCTGGACAATTTGCCATAGCCATTGGCGCAAACAGTAAGGATGAATTGCTCGCGTGCGGCGAGTTCGGCCATGCGTTCCGGCGAAAGCGAAGGTTCGCCTTCCTTCTCGCCCTTCCATGGTGCGAAGCGGACATATTCGTCGCGCTCCTCGCTCGTCGTGCCCACACGGTGCAGGATCGACAGGCTGATGACCTCGTCATCACCCTTCAGCACCATGCCGCGCACCCCGGTGCTTGTGCGGCTCTGGAATTCGCGCACCTCGTCCCCGGCAAAGCGGATCGCCTTGCCCTGGCGGGTGGCGAGCAGCACATCATCGCTCGGCTCCAGCAGGGCCACGCCAATCAGCTTGTCCTCGCTACCGTCCTCAAAACGCATCGCGAATTTTCCGTTGCTGGGGATATTGGCGAAGGAATCCATGCTGTTGCGGCGCACATTGCCCTTGGCCGTGGCGAATACCACGCTCAGCGCTCCCCAGCTTGCCTCGTCCTCTGGCAAGGGCAGCACGGTGGCAATCGTCTCGTCCTTGTCCAGCGCGGGCAACAGATTGATGATGGGGCGCCCGCGCGTATTCGGCCCGCCTTCGGGCAGCTTCCACACTTTCAGCCGGTACACCTTGCCCGCGCTGGAGAAGAACAGCACCGGATTGTGCGTGCTGGTGACGAACATATTCGACACCGCATCCTCGTCCTTGGTGCTCATCCCGCTGCGGCCCTTGCCGCCGCGATGCTGCGCGCGGAAGGTGGAAAGCGGCGTGCGCTTGATGTAGCCGTCGAGGGTGACGGTGACGACCATCTCGTCGCGCTCGATCAGATCCTCGTCCTCGATCCCGTCCCATGCAGGCGCGATTTCGGACAGGCGCGGGGTGGCGAACAATTCGCGGATTTCGACCAGTTCGGCGCGCAGCACGGCGTAAAGCCGCGCACGGTCGCCCAGAATGGCAAGATATTCGGCAATCGCCGCGGCCAGTTCCTTCAGCTCGCCACCGATCTCGTCGCGTCCCAGCGCGGTCAGGCGGTGCAGGCGCAGGTCAAGGATCGCCTTGACCTGCCGTTCCGACAGGCGATAGGTGCCGCCGGCTTCGGTCGCGCTCGGCTCGATCGCTTCGACCAGCGCGATATATTGCGCGATATCGCCAATCGGCCATTCGCGCGCCATCAGCTTGGCGCGGGCTTCTGCCGGATTGGGCGAGGAGCGGATCATGGCCACCACCTCGTCCAGATTGGATACCGCCACCACGAGGCCGAGCAGGATATGCGCCCGTTCGCGCGCCTTGTTCAGTTCAAACTTGGTGCGCCGGGTGATGACCTGTTCGCGGAAAGTGATGAAGGAGTGGATGATGTCCCGCAGCGCCAGGGTTTCGGGGCGTCCGCCGCGGATGGCCAGCATATTGGCGGGGAAGCTCGCCTGTGCGGGCGTGTAGCGCCAGATCTGGTTGAGCACGACTTCGGGCGAGGCGTCGCGCTTCAGTTCGATAACCACGCGCATACCTTCGCGGCTCGATTCGTCGCGGATGTCGGAAATGCCTTCGATCCGCTTGTCCTTCGCGGCTTCGGCAATCTTCTCGACCAGCCCGGATTTGCCGACCTGGAAGGGGATGGAGGTGAGCACGATCGACACGCGGTCGTTCCGGCCGGTCTCGATCTCGTGCCGGGCGCGCATCAGGATGGAACCGCGCCCGGTGGTATAGGCATTGCGCGCCCCGCTTTGCCCCAGAATCAGCGGGGCGGTGGGGAAATCGGGGCCGGGGATGAACTGCATCAGCTCTTCGGAGGTGATGCCCGGATTGTCGAGATAGGCAAGGCACCCGTCGATCACTTCGCCCAGATTGTGCGGCGGGATGTTGGTGGCCATGCCCACGGCAATGCCGCCTGCGCCGTTGACCAGCAGATTGGGGAAGCGGGCGGGCAGAACCGAAGGCTCCTGCCGCGAGCCATCGTAATTGTCGACGAAATCGACCGTATCCTTGTCGAGATCGTCGAGCAGGTAATTGGCCACCCGCGCCAGCCGCGCTTCGGTATAGCGCATGGAGGCCGGCGGATCGGGGTCCATGCTGCCGAAATTGCCCTGACCATCGATCAGCGGCACACGCATCGACCAGTCCTGCGTCATGCGGGCCAGCGCATCGTAGATCGCGCTGTCGCCGTGCGGGTGATAATTGCCCATCACGTCGCCCACGATCTTGGCGCTCTTGCGGTAAGGGCGCCCGGCGACAAAGCCGCCTTCCTGGCTGGCGTAAAGGATGCGGCGGTGAACGGGTTTCAACCCGTCGCGCACATCGGGCAGCGCGCGCGCCACGATCACGCTCATCGCGTAATCGAGATAGCTCGACTTCATCTCATCGACGATGTCGATGCGTTCATACTCGCCGGGGCCCGGCGTAAGGATATCAGTTTCGTCGCTCACCTGCGGATATCGCCCGTTTTTCTAGTGTGTGGGATTAGGCCCCGCGACCCTAGGCCATAGGGCAGGGATAGGCCAGCGCAAGCGGGCCTGCGCGGCCCCCGCCGGGCCTTCTTATCCACATTTGGGAACCTGTTGATGAACGGAAGGGTTGCGCAGATGTTCAATCGCCATTCAGTCCATTGGCCGTAACACGCATTTGCAATCCGGCGCATTCCATTGCAGTAGCGCCAAAAGTCAGAATACGGGATAAAACAGCTCCATTTCCATCCCCCCACTCGGTTCCCGGTTCGGCACATTGGCCGGGGATTAATCAGGAGAGTTGATTGATGCTTCGCCACTCCAGCAGCACTGCGCTGACCTTCCGGAAAAAGGGCCTTGCCTCGGCTGTGGCCATGGCGGTTGCCCTTGCCGGCGGCACCATGGCCGTTTCCTCCGCGCTGGTCGCCCCTGCTGCCGCGCAATCCTACAGCCGCAATTTCGTGTCGGTCTATCAACCGGTTGCCAATGTCGTGAACGCCGAAGGCGGCGATATCGCTTCGGTAGCGGGGCAGTTCCCCGCGATCGTCGCGGCATCGGTTTCGGCGGATGAGCAGCTGGCCACGGGCAGCCTGCTGCTGCAGGCCGGCATCAAGGCAAGCAATCCGGCCTGGCAGCGTCAGGGTCTGGAAATGCAGGTCAACAGCGGCAAGCTGGCGCCTGAAACCGCGGCGGAGTTCAACTATTTCATCGGGCGCCTTGCGTTTGATGCGCGCGATTATGCCGGTGCACGCGCCTCGCTCGCACGGGCGACGGCTGCGGGTTATTCGGCCCCCGATATTGAAGGCATCATTGCCGATACATATTACCAGTCGGGCGATGTGCCTGCGGGCCTTGCCTATGTACGCCAGCAGGTGGCGGCGAACGCGGCCGCCGGGAGGTCGACACCCGAACCCTTGCTGCTGCGCGCGCTGCAAGCGGCCTACACGGCACGCCTCAATGCCGAATCGATCGACGCATCGGAAATGCTGGTGAAGGCGCACCCCACGCGCGACAACTGGCTGCGCGCCCTGCAGGTCGCGTTGTCGATCGGCGATTTCGACGAAGGCGCGCGGCTTGATCTCCTGCGCCTCATGCGCGTCACCAACACGCTGACTGAACGCGGCGAATACATCACCTATATCGAGACAGCCGATCCGCGCATCATGTCCAATGAACTGGACGGTGTGCTGACGGCGGCGGCGGATGCCGGCCTCATCTCGCGTTCGGACGAGTATTACGAGGAAGTGCGCACGATCATTGCCAGCCGCATGGCGGGCGACCGCGCGGATGCACCCGATCTGGTCGCCGATGCCCGCCGGGCCGCCACGGGGCGCGATGCGCTCGCAGCAGGCGATGTGCTCTATTCGCTGAGCGATTATGCGGGTGCGGAAGAAATGTATGCGCTGGCGATCCAGAAGGGCGGGGTGGACACCAACACGGTTCTGACCCGTCTCGGCATGATGCAGGCGTGGCAAGGCAAGGCGGCCGACGCGCAGGCCACGCTGTCGCAGGTAACCGGCGAGCGGGCGATCGTGGCGCGGATGTGGGCCGCCTACGCCGCCACGCGCGGCTAACCGCCGCCAAGGCCCAAGCGGGACACAAAAACGGCGCGGAACCCCACGGTTCCGCGCCGTTTTTCGTGGCTCCCGTTCAATCAGACGTTGAATTTGAACAGCATGACATCGCCATCCTGGACAAGGTATTCCTTGCCTTCCTGGCGCAGCTTGCCCGCCTCACGCGCACCCGCTTCGCCCTTCAGCGCGACGTAATCGTCATAGGCGATGGTTTCCGCGCGAATGAAGCCCTTTTCAAAATCGGTATGGATCTCACCCGCCGCCTGCGGAGCCTTGGCTCCCGCCGGGAATGTCCAGGCACGCGCTTCCTTCGGCCCGGCGGTGAAGAAGGTGCGCAGCCCCAGCAATTCGTAACCGGCGCGGATCACGCGGGCGAGGCCGGTTTCCTCCAGCCCCAGTTCGGCCAGAAACAATTGCCGCTCCTCCGGCTCCATCCCCACCAGTTCGGATTCGATGGCGGCAGAGACGACCACCGCCTGCGCGCCTTCGGCCTTGGCCTTCTCGAACACCTTGGCGGACAGGGCATTGCCCTTGGCGGCGTCAGCTTCCGCCACATTGCAGACATAGAGCACGGGCTTGGCGGTGAGGAGCTGCGCCTGCCGGAACAGCCGTGCTTCCTCGTCATCCTTCGGCTCCGTCAGCCGCGCGGGCTTGCCTTCGCGCAGCAATTCCAGCGCCTGTCCCAGAACGCTGGCCAGCGCCTTGGCCTCCTTGTCGCCGGTCGTGGCGCGCTTGGCCGCGGCAGGCACGCGCTTTTCCAGACTGTCGAGATCAGCCAGCATCAGCTCGGTCTCCACCACCTCGGCATCGGCAATCGGATCGACCTTGTTGGCCACGTGCTGGATATCGTCATCCTCGAAACAGCGCAGCACATGGACAATGGCGTCCACCTCGCGGATATTGCCGAGGAACTGGTTGCCGAGGCCTTCACCCTTGCTGGCGCCGCGCACCAGCCCCGCAATATCGACAAAGCCCAGCTGCGTGGGAATGATCTTGGCGCTGCCGGCAATGGCGGCGATCTTGTCCAGCCGGGGATCGGGCACGGCGACTTGCCCGACATTGGGTTCAATCGTGCAGAACGGATAATTGGCAGCCTGCGCGGCCTGCGTCTCGGTCAGCGCGTTGAACAGGGTGGATTTGCCGACATTGGGCAGTCCTACGATCCCGCAGCGGAATCCCATTTTTCGTGTCCTTCAATTGGGAGAAGGCCGCGCCTTAGAGCCGGCAGGCGCGAAGGGCAATAACGCATGGGGACGCCATAGGCCGCCGGAACGGGTTCGGGCGGGCATTCCCGATGGAACACCCGCCCGCAAAGACACCGGAAGACCGGCGAATAGGGTGCAGCGCTTATGCGGCGCGGCGACGGCGGCGGCGCGCCACGGCGAGGCCCGCAAGGCCGAGGCCAAACATTCCGAGCATACCGGGTTCGGGAACCTGCGTGCCGCTGGTCGTGCTGGTGCCGCCCGAAGTGGACGAGGAGGTGCTGGTCGACGTCGAAGTCGAGGTCGAAGTCGACGAGGAGGACGAGGTCGACGAGGAAGTCGAGGTGCTGCCGGTGCACTTCGTCTTGCAGGTGCTGCCCGAAGTGCTCCACCAGAAGGTGGCGGAGGCCGGAACGGACCAGGTGGCCACCGAAGCGAGGGCCAGGGCGATGGCGGTCTTCTTGATCATGAACTTTCCCCTGCGAATTGAAACGAGTGGTTACCAAAACTGACGGGAACGTATTCGCAAAGGCCGTGCCAATCGCGGATTTCTGCGGATCAGCGTGGTTAATGCCGCAATGGTGCGTGCAAGGGTGTCAAGAATACCGACAGCTGGTGGACGCATTTCAACCCTGCTGGCGCAGCGCCACATCGCTCATGAAGCGGGCATCGTCGCCCGCCGCCAGCCAATGCGCCTCGGCACCGATGGCGCCCAGCATTTCGGCAAGATCGTCCTGCTCGGCCTTGGCGTAATTGCCCAGCACCCAGCCATGCACCCGATCCTTGTGCCCTGGATGGCCGATGCCGATGCGCACGCGGCGAAAATCGGGGCCGATATGCTGGTCGATCGAGCGCAGGCCGTTATGCCCGGCCGTGCCGCCGCCACGCTTCACCTTGATCTTGAAGGGGGCCAGGTCGAGCTCGTCATGAAACACGGTCAGCGCGTCCGGCCCCAGCTTGTAGAAGCGCAGCGCTTCGGAAACCGCGCGGCCGCTTTCGTTCATGAAGGTGGCCGGTTTCAGCAGCAGGATCTTCTCGGCGCCGATGCGGCCTTCCTGCACCCAGCCCTGGAACTTCTTCTGCACGGGGCCAAAGCCGTGCATATCGGCCAGCACATCGATCGCCATGAAGCCGACATTGTGCCGGTGCATGGCGTAAGCGGGGCCGGGATTGCCGAGGCCGGTCCAGATCTGCATGGCTGCGTGTATTCCCGTTCCGGCGTGAAAAGGAAAGGGGCCGGCATCGCTGCCAGCCCCCCGTAACCTGTGTGAGGCGGGCGGAAGGGGCCGCCTGCCGGTTATTACGCTTCGGCTTCCGCTTCGTCAGCGGCGTTGTCCTGGCTCTTCATGCCCGACGGCGCAACCACGGTGGCGATGGTGAAATCGCGGTCGGTGATGGCGCTGGTGCTGCCCTTGGGCAGGGTGACATTGCTGATGTGGATCGAATCGCCCACATCAAGGCCGGTCACATCGATCTCGATCTCGCTGGGGATCGTGTCCACATCGCAGATCAGTTCCAGCTCGTGCCGCACGATGTTCAGCACCGCGCCGCGCTTCAGGCCGGGGCTGGCTTCTTCGTTGATGAACACCACGGGAACCTGCACGTCCACCTTGGCATCCTTGCCCAGACGCAGGAAATCGGCGTGCACCGGGCGGTCTGTGACCGGGTGCAGAGTCACGTCCTTGGCCTGGGTGCGGATGGTCTTGCCATTCAGCTCGATCATGATGAGCGAGTTCATGAAATGCCCCGTCATCAGCTGCTTCATCAGCAGCTTTTCTTCCACGTGGATCGTGGCGGGTTCTTCTTTGCCGCCGTAAATGACAGCAGGTACACGGCCTTCGCGACGCAGTGCACGGGAGGCTCCCTTGCCAGCCCGTTCGCGCAGCTCGGCCGGCAGAGTGAGAGCGTCGCTCATGTCACAAGCCTTTCGAATGCGAGTTGGTTATCCGCCCGCCACGCCTCCAGGGATGACCATGCCGGGGGGAGGGGCGCGCATAGCAGGAAGCGGCGAAAATGCAACTACTGGATGCGGCGCACCGTGTATCCGCGCGCGGCGAGCAGCGCGGGAAGGCCCGCTTCGCCCAGCATATGCGCCGCACCCACCGCCACGAAGGGACGCCGACCGCCGTCAATCAGAGGCGCAAGCTGTCCGATCCATGCGCGGTTTCGGCCATCCATCAGCGCGTCACGCAGTTCCGGATCGCCCAATATTCCTGCCTGGCCCAGCGCCTCCAGCGCGGCCATGTCGCCGGTCAGCCAATGCAGCAGGCCGGCGGCAGGATCAGGCGCGGCCGCCTCGCGCGCCACGGCAAGCAGCAGGTCGGATTGTTCGGACGGTGGCAGGGCATCGAACAGCGCGAATTGCGCCGCGTAGCTTTCCAGCCCCTCCACCGCCTTGCCGCGCGCGAGCAATTGCCGATCAATCCCGCGTTCGGGATCACCGATGCGCACCCCGCCTGCCAGCACCATTGCCGCGGCCCAGCTTTTCATTTCGGCATAATCGGCTTCGCGCCCGCCTGCCTTCTCGATCAGAGCTTCGAGTTCGTCACGCCGATCTGCCGGCACGCGGCGCAGCAGCGGCGGCAAGCCGGGGCTGTAGGCGTGGCGTTGAAATGCGGCGAAGGATTGCGCCGTGTCGCCCAGTTCGGCGATTTCGACCACAAGCAGACCGGATTGGGCAAAGGCGGCGTCCACCGCGTCGCTGTGCCATTCGACCGCTTCGGGCAGCGAATGAACCGTGCCGAACAACCAGCCCTTCTCCCCTCCCGGCGCGGTCACTTCCCACAGCGCTGGTGCGGGTTCGGGCCAGTTCCTGTCAGTCGGCGCCTCCCTCCCGCCGCAGGCGCTGAGCCACAGCGCGGCGACAAGCGCGAAGGCGAGGCGCAGCAGGCCGCTCACTTCCAGATGCGCACCACGCGGTGCCCCTGCGCCTGCAACTGGTCCTGCACGCTGCCCGGACCGGCCAGATGCCCTGCGCCCACCGCGATGAACACGGTGCCAGGCTGGTTCAGACGGTTTTCGATCCACTTCGCCCAGTTGGAATTGCGCTGAACAAGCAGGCGGTTGTAGAGATAATCATCGGTCATTTCGCTGTTCATGATGGTGGCCAGCTTTTCGGCATCGCCCGCCAGCCAGACCGTCACCATCTCGTCGATCATCGGCACGACATCGGCAATCCCGTCCACCGTCAGGTCGAGATAGGTAAGCTGGTAATCGCGCTCCAGCCCGGCAAAGATGCTGATCTGTTCCTCGATCGTTTCCAGATGCGTGCGCGCCTTGCCGCCTGCCCGCGCGGCCAGCGCCATTTCCACGCCGGCGGCCGGATTATATCCCGCCTGCAGCAGCGGCAGCACGCTGAGATTGAGCGCGGCAAACCATGGCTGATAGGGGTCGAACGCTTCCACCGGCAGGCCAATCCCGGCCAGCGCGGCCTCGTATTTCGTGCGGTTCTCCTCGGACATGAGACCGCGCAGGCCGCGCGGATCATCAAGCGCCGCAGCGGTGGCGATATAGCCTGCCATCGCGGCCTGGTCGCTCACATCCACCTCGGTAACGAGTTCGTCGGAGGCGTTGAACGCGGCGGCAATGCGCGCGTCATACCAGTCCACCCCGTCGGGCAGGACGTGCACCGTGCCGAACAGATAGATCGTGGTATCCGCATCGCTCAGGCGCCAGAGAGCGGGGGCAGGTGCGGCATCCGCCGGGCGCACTTCCTCTGCGATGGCATCAGCGGGCGTGGTGCAGGCGGCCAGCAGCGCAAGGGGGGCAAGGGCAGCGGCGAGGATCGGCTTGAGGCGCATGGGGGATGGCTCCAAAGGGAGGGAGGAGGATATCGGGAACAGTCGTGCAGAAGCTCAGCGGCTGCGATGCCAAAGCCAGACGGCGGTATAGACGGTCAGCACCAGCAGAAAAGTGACCATCGGCTGATGTTCGGGCAAAAATCCGCCGCGTGCGCCCAGCCACCAGCTCGGCTCGACAAACAGATAAGTGCACAGGCCTGCCAGTGCCCCGGCGTTGTTTGCCTGCATTTCGTGCTCGTCAATGCTGCGCAACCAGGCCAGCGTCAGGCCGCCGCCGACCAGCACATAGGCTGCGATGGTGAGTCCCGCCAACCAGCCGGGCAGCGGGCCATTGCCGAACAGGTCGGCCGAACCTGTGGTGTCGCTGGCAACCGAGAAGGCAATCCCCATCACAAGGCCCATCGCACCGCCCGCGATCAACAGCATCCGGCTGAATCGGACACGCGGGGATTCCGGCCCGCTTGTGGCACGTGCGTAGAGCCGGAAGGCACCCCATCCGGCAGTGCCGGCAATGCCAAGGGCCACGGCCAGAAGGATAAGAGCGACAGGGGTTACCCCATCCTCTGCCATCGCGCCGACAATGCCGAAGGCCGTGCCCAGCGCAAAAACACCGAGGAGGCAAAGCAGTGCCAGCATAAACGGCCGGGACTTCGCGGTGGTTTCGTCTGCGGGGGTCTGGGAAGGGTCGGCATGATCAATCATGGAAAATCTCCTCGATCGGCATTTCGAACAGGCGTGCGATGCGGAAGGCGAGCGGCAGCGAGGGGTCGTGCTTGCCGGTTTCGATGGCGTTGACGGCCTGGCGCGAGACGTCGAGCCGCAGGGCAAGTTCGGCCTGGCTCCAGTTGCGTTCCGCGCGCAGCACTTTCAGGCGGTTGTTCACAGATGCGAAGTCCTTGTCAGGTGCATTGCCGATCAGGCGGGTTGCGGCATGAACAGCGGCAGGACAGGCTGATCCGGTTGCTGCTCCGTAGCGGAGGAACAGGCCGCAAGGCCCGCCAGGGCCAGCATCGCCAGCGCGGCGGCGGCAGGCAGGTTGCGGCAGGGCTGAGCTGGCGTTTTCACGGCAATCTCCATCACGGCAACCTGACTCGATGTCAGGTATGCATGACTTTATGTCGTGATTCGCTGACTATGTCAACATAACCTTACATTGTGTCTTGCGCGGCTGACATCCGCACCACCTATGGCACTGGCGAATTCAGCCTTTCAGCCGAAAGGCCACGTGTTTGCAGCATATCGAGCACCGATCCGCGCCCTTCGAAATGCGCCGCGCCCACGGCCACAAGCACCTTGCCCGGCTGTTCGAGCCGCTCCGCCAGCCAGCCGGCCCAGCGGCGGTTGCGATCTGTCAGCAGTGCGCGGTTGAAGGCCGCCGCAGCCTTGCCTTCATCCAGCCCCAGATCGACCGCCTCCTGCAACTGCCCGCGTGCCCAGGCGTGTTCGAGTTCCCAGTTCCCCGCTTCGCCCATCGCCTCACCGGTTCCCAGGAAGGCGCTGAGGTTGCGCCCGTCCCAGCGGATCAGTTCGCGCTCCAGTTCGGGAAGGATAAGGCGGTCGTCGAGACGGTAGAGCGACAGGGCAACCCGCCCCGTATCCTCGATCGAGCGAACAGGCCGGCCGGTTGCCGCGAATTCGGCTTCCAATATCGTCTCCACCCCGAATTCATAGGATGACGATGGGCCGGAATCGCTGCCCATTCCGAACCCCATCAGAGCCACCATCACCGGCAAGCGGTCAACTTCGGCAAAGCTCATCCCCTGCATTTCGATCAGGCTGCGCCATTTACCGCGTGCGGCGGGGGCGAGTTGCTGCGAAGTGGGCGTGCGCTGGGCCAGAAGCCGGGTGGATTTGGCGGCAACGGCCTCCATCATCAGCGGCGCATCGCCATCCGAGGTTTCCACCACCAGTTCGTCCACCTCGGCCACCACCGCATCAAGCTGCGGATTGCGCCAGCGGAAACCGGGGGGCAACAGGTGCACCGTGCCCATCAGATAGATCGTGGTATCGGCATCGCTCAACCGCCAAAGCGCAGGGGCGGGATCGTAATCCTGCGCAAGGCCCGGCTGCGGAGACGGAACGATCTCCTCGTCATCCTCCCACCAGTCGGCGGGCCGGTCGGCAGCATTGCTCGCCCGGGCGGCGGCGGGATGGGCCAGAGCCAGCGCGAGAGCCGCAAATGCCGCAGCAGCAAGGGCAGTGCGCATGACGTGTTCGATCCGATAAACGGGCATGGCTGCATCAGGCCTGCGCGCGGGCATCCTGTCAAGCGGGCACAGCGCGCCCAAGCCGCCCCATTGACGCTTTTCCCGCCTTGAGCCAAAGCCCCCAACCATGATCGGCACCATGAACAGAAATCCGGCTACCAGCTTTCAGGACATGATCCTTGCGCTCCACGATTTCTGGAGCGCGCAAGGCTGCCTGATCCTGCAACCTTACGATATGCGGATGGGCGCAGGCACTTTCCACACAGCCACCACGCTGCGCGCGCTGGGGCCGGAACCGTGGAACGCGGCCTTTGTGCAGCCGTGCCGCCGGCCGACCGATGGCCGCTATGGCGAAAACCCGAACCGGTTGCAGCATTATTACCAGTATCAGGTGATCCTGAAGCCCAGCCCGCCCGACATTCAGGAACTGTATCTCAAGAGCCTGGAAGTGATCGGCATCGACCCGCTGGCGCACGACATCCGCTTTGTGGAGGATGACTGGGAAAGCCCCACGCTGGGCGCCTGGGGGCTGGGCTGGGAAGTCTGGTGCGACGGGATGGAGGTGACGCAGTTCACCTATTTCCAGCAAATGGGCGGTTTCGATTGCAAGCCGGTGGCGGGCGAGCTGACTTACGGGCTGGAACGCCTCGCCATGTATATTCAGGGCGTCGATAATGTGTTCGACCTCGACTTCAACGGTCGCGGCGTCACTTATGGCGATGTCTTCCTTGAGAACGAGCGCCAGATGTCGAAATGGAACTTCGAAGTTGCCGACACCGATGCGCTGTTCGACCTGTTCGCCAAGGCGGAGGCCGAGTGCAAGCGCTCGCTTGAGGCAGGCGTTCCTATCGCGGCGTATGAACAAGCGGTGGAAGCCAGCCATGTGTTCAACCTGTTGCAGGCGCGCGGCGTGATTTCGGTGCAGGAACGCGCGAGCTACATGGCGCGTGTGCGGGATCTGGCCCGTTCGTCCTGCGAGACATATGCCGCCAAGATGACCCCGCAATGGCAGGCCGCCTATCCGGAGTGGAGCCTGTGACCGATTTCCTTCTTGAACTGCGCTGCGAGGAAATCCCGGCCCGGATGCAGGCGGGTGCGCGCGCCGAACTGGAAAAGCTGTTCCGCGCGCAAATGGCGGCGGCGGGCGTCCGCTTTGGCGGCCTGACGGTGTGGTCTACCCCGCGCCGTCTGGCGCTGATTGCGCGCGATCTGCCCGAAACGACCGAGGCGGTGCGCGAGGAGACCAAGGGCCCGCGCGCGGGCGCTCCGCCGCAGGCGCTGGAAGGGTTCCTGCGCAAGACCGGGCTTTCCGCCGATCAGTTGGTGGAGCGGGACGGTGTGCTTTTCGCCGTGGTCGACAAGCCGGGCCGGGCGGTCAAGGACGTGCTGGCCGAGGCTATTCCCGCGATCATCCGCAGCTTCAGCTGGCCCAAATCGATGCGCTGGGGCGCGGCATCGCTTTCGACTGAATCACTGCGCTGGGTGCGTCCGCTGTCGGGCATTGTCGCCATTCTGGGCGAGGATCTGGTCGAATGCGAAGTGGACGGCATTGCGAGCGGCTATGCTACGCACGGCCACCGCTTCCATTGTCCCGGCGAAATCACCATCGGCAGCGCGGCCGATTATCAGGACAAGCTGCGCGCCTGCCATGTCATCGTCGATCACGAAGAACGGCAGGACGCCATCCGCACCGCCGCCCGCGCGGTCGCAGAGGCCGAGGGGCTGGTGCTTGTGGAGGACGAAGGGCTGGTGATCGAGAACGCCGGCCTCACCGAATGGCCCGTGCCGCTACTGGGCCGTTTTGACGAGGCATTTCTGGATGTGCCGCCCGAAGTCATCCAGCTCACCGCGCGGGTGAACCAGAAGTATTTCGTGTGTGAATCCCCCCTCCCGCTTGCGGGAGGGGCCGGGGGTGGGCCTGACGGCGTAACCTCGGATTTGCCCACCCCTAACCCCTCCCGCAAGCGGGAGGGGAATACCTTGGCCAACGCCTTTGTCTGCACCGCCAATATCGCCGCGGTCGACCCCGCAGTGGTGGTGGATGGCAACCGCAAGGTGCTGGCCGCGCGTCTTTCCGATGCGCGCTTCTTCTGGGAACAGGACCAGAAGAAGACGCTGGCTGAGCACGCTGAGAAACTCGCCCGCATTACCTTCCACGAAAAGCTGGGCACCGTGGCCGACAAGGTCGAACGCGTGGCAAAGCTGGCGCGCTGGCTGTGCGAGGAGGGGATCGTCAAGGGCGACCCGGCGCTGGCAGAACAGGCCGCGCGCCTGTGCAAGGCCGATCTCGTCACCGAAATGGTGGGCGAATTTCCCGAATTGCAGGGCCTGATGGGCGGCTATTACGCCCGCGCGGAAGGTCTGCCCGATGCAGTGGCCGACGCGATCCGCGACCATTACAAGCCGGTCGGGCAGGGCGACGATGTGCCAACTGCCCCGGTTACGGTTGCGGTGAGTTTGGCGGATAAGCTGGATACGATTGCGGTTTTCCTTGGCGTAGGACTGAAGCCTACTGGTTCGAAGGATCCTTATGCTCTCCGTCGTGCAGCCATTGGCACGACACAAATCATTCTAAATAGTGTGCTTCGCTTTTCCCTCTTGGAAATATTCTTTTACGCTTTTACCAATTACCTTGAACAAAATGCAGAAAAAATTGAACATCATGTCGAAAAAATGAATGAACTTACTCAGTCCATGCAATGGATGAGTAATCGTATCAGCGATACAGAAGCACCTCGTAAGCAGCTTCAAGTAGCCGTTCTTCTCCTACTTGAGGAATTGCACTCATTGCCGTCGAGCGTTGACGATGAGCGTGAACCCCCAAGCATTGACCAGCGAGTTAAGAATTTCAGTGCCAGCATCCTCGACTTCTTCGCCGACCGCCTCAAAGTCCAACAACGCGAGGCTGGCGTCCGCCACGACCTGATCGACGCGGTCTTCGCGCTCGGCGGAGAGGATGATCTCGTCCGCCTGCTCGCCCGCGTCCACGCCCTGCAAGCTTTCATCCGCACGCAGGACGGCGCCAACCTCCTCGCTGGCTACAAGCGCGCGGCCAATATCCTCAAGAAGGAGGATTGGCAGGGCGTCGAGGGCGAGATTGCGCAGACGGGTGAGGAAGACCCGCTGGCAGGCGTCGATGATCCGCTGGTGGCCGATGCGGTGCGGGAAAAAATGGCGATGCGCCATGCGCGCACCTACACCCCGGAACCCGCCGAAGCCGCGCTGATCGCCGCGCTCGACCGTGCGCAGCCGCAAGCCGCCAGCGCCATCGCGGCGGAAGATTTCACTGCCGCCATGGCCGCGCTCGCCACTTTGCGCGGCCCCATCGATGCCTTTTTCGAAAGCGTGACGGTGAACGATGCCGATCCGGCCAAACGCGCCGCGCGTCTGGCGTTGCTTGCGCGTTTCCGTGCTGCGGTGCACAATGTGGCCGACTTCTCGCGGATCGAGGGCTGAGCGCGGATTGTTCGAATGCTGATAGTGTGAGGCGCCACCGTCACCGCTGAAACATTCGACTAATCCGTCCGCGCCCCGCTATGGGCCATGCAGGAAGGGCGAAGCGGCATACCGCCGCCCGCAGTCGGGGAACATGAGAGCGTAATGGCGAAGTCGGTTTACACATTCGGTGGTGGCGCAGTTCACGACGATCCGCGCGCGAAGGACAAGACCATCGTTGGCGGCAAGGGTGCAAACCTTGCCGAAATGGCGGGCATTGGCCTGCCGGTGCCTCCCGGATTTACGATCACCACCGAAGAATGTGTGAGCTACCTCCAGCAGGGTGCGGATTTCTCCGCTGCCTTGCGCGCAGAAGTGGCCGAAGCGCTGACGCATATCGAGCGCGCGGTTGGCAAGAAATTTGGCGATGCGGACCCCAGCGGGGCCGGGCCGCTGCTCGTCTCCGTGCGTTCAGGCGCGCGGGTCTCGATGCCCGGCATGATGGATACCGTGCTCAACCTTGGCCTCAACGATGCGACGGTTCAGGGGCTTGCCGCTACCAGCGGGGATGAGCGTTTTGCGTGGGACAGCTACCGCCGCTTCATCCAGATGTATTCGGATGTCGTGCTCGGCCTCGATCACGGCCTGTTCGAAGAAGCGCTGGAAATCGCCAAGGAAGATCACGGATACCTTTCCGATACCGAAATGCTGGCCGAGGACTGGCAGGAACTGGTCGCCGAATACAAGCGCCTGGCGGAAGGGGAGCTGGGTCATCCTTTCCCGCAGGATGTGACCGAGCAATTGTGGGGCGCAATCCGCGCCGTGTTCGACAGCTGGGACAGCGACCGCGCGAAGGTCTATCGCCGGCTGAACGACATTCCCGGCGATTGGGGCACGGCGGTCAATGTGCAGGCGATGGTGTTCGGCAATATGGGCGACACCTCGGCCACCGGCGTCGCCTTCACCCGCGATCCCGCCACGGGCGAGCGAAGCTATTACGGCGAATGGCTAGTCAATGCGCAGGGCGAAGATGTGGTGGCGGGCATCCGCACGCCGCAATACCTCACCCGTGATGCAAGGCTGGCGGCAAAGGCGGAACTGCCCAGCATGGAAGAAGCCATGCCCGAAGCCTATGCCGAGCTTGCCGCCGTGTTCGACCTGCTGGAACGGCATTACCGCGATATGCAGGACATCGAATTCACGGTGGAGCGGGGCAAGCTGTGGATGCTGCAAACCCGTTCGGGCAAGCGCACGGCCAAGGCGGCGCTGCGCATGGCGGTGGACATGGTGGGCGAGGGGCTGATCGACGAGGTGACCGCGATCCGCCGTGTCGATCCCATGGCGCTTGACCAGTTGCTCCACCCCATGCTCGATCCGGACGCCCCGCGCGATGTGTTGACGACCGCGCTGCCCGCCAGCCCCGGTGCCGCCAGCGGCAAGATCGTGCTCGACAGCGATCTGGCGGAAAAGTGGGCGAATAATGGCGACAAGGTTATCCTTGTCCGCGTGGAAACATCGCCTGAGGATATTCACGGGATGCACGCGGCCCAAGGCATCCTCACCGCGCGCGGCGGGATGACCAGCCACGCCGCCGTGGTGGCGCGCGGCATGGGGCGGCCTTGCGTATCGGGCGCGGCGGCGGTTTCGATCGACATGGGCGCACGCAGCCTGAAGATTGGCGACCGCGCGCTGAAGGAAGGCGATCTCATCACGCTCGATGGCTCCACCGGGCAGGTGATGGCGGGCCTTGTCCCCATGATCGAGCCGGAACTGGCGGGCGATTTCGGCACGCTGATGCAATGGGCGGACAAGCACCGCCGCATGAAAGTGCGCACCAATGCCGAAACGCCCGAAGATTGCCGCATGGCGCTGGCGTTTGGCGCGGAAGGCATCGGCCTGTGCCGCACCGAACATATGTTCTTCGATGCAGGGCGCATCATGGCGGTGCGCGAAATGATTCTGGCCGATGACGAGGCGGGCCGCCGCCGTGCGCTTGCCAAACTGCTGCCTGAACAGCGCGCCGATTTCGTGGAGATTTTCACCGCCATGGCGGGGCTTCCCTGCACGATCCGCCTGCTCGACCCGCCGCTGCACGAATTTCTGCCGCAACGGGATGAGGAGTTTGCCGAGCTTGCCGCCGATGTCGGCGTGAGCGTGGAGCATCTGAAACGCCGGGCGGAGGAATTGCACGAATTCAATCCCATGCTGGGCCATCGCGGGTGCCGCCTGGGCATCACGTTCCCCGAAATCTACGAAATGCAGGCGCGCGCCATATTCGAGGCGGCCTGTGCGGTGAGCAGCAAGGGCGGCGATCCGGTGGTGCCCGAAGTGATGATCCCGCTGGTCGCCACGCGCAAGGAGCTGGAAATTCTGCGCTCGCTTGTGGACCGGGTGGCGGCCGAAGTGTTCGCGGAACAGGGCCGCACGCTGGAATATCTGGTCGGCACCATGATCGAACTGCCGCGCGCCGCGCTGATGGCGGGCGAGATTGCGGAAGAAGCGCGCTTCTTCTCCTTCGGCACCAATGACCTCACCCAGACTACGCTGGGCGTGTCGCGCGATGATGCGGGCCGGTTCCTGGCGCCTTATGTGGAGCAGGGCATCTACCCGCGCGATCCGTTTGTCACCCTTGATGTTGATGGAGTGGGGCAATTGGTGCGCCTTGCCGCCGAACGGGGCCGGGCGACCCGCCCGGATATCAAGCTGGGCATTTGCGGGGAGCATGGCGGCGACCCCGCCAGCATCCGCTTCTGCGAGGAAGTGGGCCTCGATTATGTCTCCGCCAGCCCCTACCGCGTGCCGATTGCCCGGCTTGCCGCCGCGCAGGCGGCGCTTGGCTAACGCCAGCCGGTCAGGGTGAGGATTTCGAAGGTCTCGGTCACGCGGCCTTCGCTGTCCGCCATGGCGGCAAACGCGGCGCGGGCGCGTGCCAGACTGTCTCGCGTCAAGGGCGGGGGCGCATCGGCCAGCACATTGGTGAGGCCTTGCGCCCGCAGATCGGCCACCATCCGTTCAAGGCTGCGGTAACGCACCGTCAGACTGTGCGAATCGACCACTTGCCGGCTGAAGCCTGCGCGGCCCATCAGGCCGCTGGCGGCCAGATTGTCGATCTGCGGGTGAATGCGCGCGGCGGGCCTTTCTCCATCGGCGGCCAGAAGGATTTTCCGCAAGGCGGGCAGGCTGCCCGCGCCGCACAGGCAGGCAATGAACAGGCCGCCGGGTGCCAGCGCGGCGCACGCATGGATCAGCGCGCCGGGCAGGTCGTTGACCGTGTCGAGCTGCGCCATGCTGGCAATCAGGTCGAACCCGCCGCGTGGATAAGGCAGTTCCTCATCGGGCAGGGGCATATCCGCGATGGCGCTTCCCCGTTGCGCCAGCAAGGCGGCGAGCGGATCGGGCGCATCATCCATCACCAGCGCCAGCGCTGGGGTGAATCGCATGAAATCCAGCCGCTCGACGATCTCCGCGGCCATGTGATCGCGCAGAAACTGCGCCTGCGGATCGGCGCGTCGCAGCGCAATGTGGCGCGCGCGGCGGGCAAAGCGGCGTTGGCGGCTGAAGATTTGCGGAACGGATGGCGTGGTCATCGGCGCGGCTTTGCCCCTTATGCCGGGCCAGCGCAACACGGCCGCATGGTCAGCGCTTGCCAGATGCCGCGCCCGGCGGCAGCGTGTCTGGCCTGATGCTGACGCGCAAACTCTTTCGCCAATCGCTCGCCCCGGTAGTGGACCTGCTTTATCCACCGCGCTGCCCGGTATGCGGCGAGGCGGTGGGCGAGCATGGCGGGCTGTGCCAATCCTGCTGGTCGGGTCTGGTGTTCCCGGTCGCGGGCGAGGGGGAGGACACCGCGCAGGTCAGCACGGCGACGCTGTATAACGACACCTCGCGCAAGCTGGTTCTGGCATTCAAGCATGGCGGGCGCATTGCGCTGGCAGGGCTGTTGTCGCGGCTGATGCTGGCGCGTCTGCCCGCGCTGGAGGGGGATTGGCTGGTTGTGCCCGTCCCGCTCCACCGCCGCCGCCTGTGGACGCGCGGCTATAACCAGTCGGCCTTGCTGGCCCGAGAAATCGCACGGGCGAGGGAGCACAAGCTGCTGGTTGATGCGCTCCATCGGCAACGTGCCACGCCCAGCCTTGGCGGATTGGGCAGGGCAGAGCGCGCCCGCGTACTGAACGGCGCGATTCGCGCAAATCCGCGCCACCTTGCGCGTCTGCGCGGCGCGAATATCCTGTTGGTTGACGATGTGATGACCAGCGGGGCCACCACGGCATCATGCTGCGATGCCTTGGGTCAGGCAGGCGCGGCGCAGGTGCACATCGCCTGCTTTGCGCAGGTGATGGACGAGGCGCTTTAGTGCGGCAAAACGCAAAACGCCCGGAGCGTTTCCGCACCGGGCGTTCGCGTGACGATATCGCTGGAGCCGCGCTTCAAACCCCCCAGTCAGCGGCGGGCTCCAATCCCTCATGAACGGCCTGCCTTTGGCAGTGCCACTCCTCCCGATCCTTGGCCCCGCACCGAAGTGCGACCATTGAAACGACAGGCGGCCCGTCCAGCCGCTGAGCCCTTCATTCCATTGAAGTGGCGAGACGGAAACAGGCGAAGCAGGATCTGATACATTTTGCCAAATCCCTGTGTTTATCCTGCAACAAGACGCTAAAGGGCTGCCATGACCGATGCGAACGAGACGCCCCTGCGGGAAGCCGGATCCACCTTCCTGCCAAAATATACCAGCGACGGCCTGATTGCGGCCATCGTGCAGCACGCCGAATCGGGCGAGGTGCTGATGTTTGCCTATATGAATGCCGAGTCGCTCGCCGCGACGCGCGCTACGGGCCGTGCGCATTTCTGGTCGCGCAGCCGGGGCAAATTGTGGCTTAAGGGCGAGACAAGCGGGCATTACCTTGCGGTGCAGAAGATCCTGGTCGATTGCGATCAGGATGCGCTGGTGCTGAAGGTGCTGCCCGCGGGGCCTGCCTGCCACACGGGCGCGCCGACCTGCTTTTACCGCGAACTTGGCCCGGACGGCCTTTCGCGGCTCGGTTAATTCACACCATTTCGATTGCGCTGGGAGAGAGCCTGATCATGACTGCCTATAACCCGCCGGCCCAGGATGTGGCCTTTGTCCTCAAGCATATGTTGCGGGTGCAGGACCGGCAGGATCCGGCCAATTATGCCATGGTGGACGAGGATATCATCGACGCCGTCGTGAACGAGGCGGGCCGGTTCTGCCGTGACATCGTCGCCCCGCTCAACACCGTGTCCGACCAGCAGGGCTGCACCCGCCATGCCGATGGCCGCGTCACCACGCCCGATGGCTTTGCCGCCGCTTACCGCGCCTGGACCGAATCGGGATGGGGAACGCTTGCGCAGCCGGAGGAATGGGGCGGGCAGGGGATGCCGCACGCGCTGTTCACCGTGATCGAGGAATATCTCAATTCCTCCTGCGCGGGCTTCACCATGTATCCCGGCATCATGGCGGGCGCGGTGGCAACGGTGGAAGCTGCCGGATCGGACGAGTTGAAAGCGGCTTACCTGCCCAAGATGGTGAGCGGCGAATGGCTGGCCACCATGGCGCTGACCGAGGGCCATGCGGGCACCGATCTTGGCTTGATGAAAACCGCAGCACAGCCGCGGGACGATGGCTCCTTCGCGCTGTCGGGCGAGAAGATATTCATCTCTGGCGGCGACCATGATCTGACCGAGAATATCGTGCATCTGGTGCTGGCGCGTCTGCCCAATGCGCCAGTGGGGACGCGCGGCATATCGCTGTTTCTGGTGCCGAAATTCCTGCCCGATGGCAGGCGGAATGGCGTGTCAGTCGGATCGATCGAGCACAAGATGGGCCTGCACGGCAGCGCCACCTGCGTGCTCAATTTCGACGGCGCGACAGGCTGGCTTCTGGGGCAGCCGCATCAGGGCCTCGCCGCGATGTTCATCATGATGAACGCCGCGCGCCTCGCCGTGGGTGTGCAGGGGCTGGCCCATGCCGAACACGCTTACCAGCGCGCCGCGGCCTATGCGCTTGACCGCAAGCAGGGCCGCGCGCTGGGCCAGCGGCCTGATCCCAATGCGGCCGCCGATCCGCTGATCGTGCATCCCGATATACGCCGGATGCTGATGGATGCCCGGGCCTTTGCGGAAGGGTTCCGCGCCCTTGTGCTGTGGACCGCGGTGCAGATCGACATAGCGCACGGCGCGGCCGATCCGGATGAGCGCAAACGCGCCAATGCGCTCGTCTCTTTCCTCACCCCGGTGATCAAGGCGTTTGGCAGCGATCGCGGCTTTGAGGTTGCGGTGAATATGCAGCAGGTGCTGGGCGGGCACGGCTATGTGGCCGAATGGGGCATGGAACAGATCGTGCGCGATGCGCGCATTGCGATGATCTACGAAGGCGCAAACGGCGTGCAGGCGCTTGATCTGGCGGGCCGCAAGACCGCGAAAGATGGCGGGCAGGTGGCGCTGGGATTCCTCCGCATGATCGCAGAAGAATGCGAAGCGGCGGATGCCTCGCTCGCCTTCATCGCCGATCCGCTGGGCAAGGCGGTGCATCACGGCGAGGCGGCGGTAAAGGCGCTGCTGGAGCAGGCGGCGGGCAATCCCGATGACATGGCGGGCGGCGCCTATGCCTATATGCAGCTGATCGGCACGCTGGCGGTGGGCTGGGCATGGCTGCGGCTTGCCTCCACCGCGCAGGGCCTGCTGGCGGCGGGCGAGGGCGATGCCGCTTTCCTTGAGGCCAAACTGGCGACCGCGCGCTTCTACGCCGAACAGCAATTGCCGCTGTGCACCACGCTGCGCCACCGGGTGAAAGCAGGTGCGGGCGCGATGATGGCGCTGACGTCGGAGCAGTTCGTGCGGGGCTAGGGCCTAGCTCAGAACCTCGTCGAACAGCGCATACATCGCGGCCCAGCTCTGCCGGTCGGCGCTGGCATCATAGGCTGTTGCCGGGTTGGTCGTCGGGCCGGGATTGGTGAAGCCGTGCTTTACCCCGGCATAGGAGTGGAAGTGCCAGTTGGCCCCCGCTTCGTCCATTTCCTCCCAGAAATCGAGCACCTGGCTGCGCGGCACCATCGGGTCGGCATCGCCGTGGCAGACAAGGATGCGCGCACGCACCGCGCCCGGCTCTGCCGGCATATCGGTGCCGAGCAGGCCGTGGAAGCTGACTGCGGCGAAGAGTGGCGCACCTTCGCGGGCCAGTTCGAGCGCGGCCTGCCCGCCCATGCAGAAGCCGATGGCACCGATGGGGAGCCCCGCCGCTTCGGGCAGGTTTGCGAGCGCCTTCACACTGGCGCGCAGGCGCTGGCGGTAGACCTGCGGCTTGCTGCGGATAACAGCCGCATTGACGCGCGCATCGTCGAAACTGGCGGGCGCCTCGCCGTAGAAATCGGCCACCAGCGCCAGATAGCCATGCGCCCCCAGATCCGCCGCCTTGTCCAGCACGGAAGGCGTAGCGTTCATGATGGTGGGAAACACGACCACCGCTGCGCGCGGCTTCCCCTGCGGGCGAAACAGCCGCCCGGTCAGCGCCGTGGCGCCATCCGCATAGGCAATCTGTTCCATACTTATTCGGTCGGCAGGAAATCGGGCACCGAGAGATACCGCTCGCCCGTGTCGTAATTGAAGCCGAGCACGCGCGTTCCGTCGGGCGCGGCTTCCAGCTTCTTGGCAATCGCGGCCAGCGTCGCCCCGCTGGAAATGCCCACCAGCAGTCCTTCTTCGCGCGCGCAGCGGCGGGCCATCTCCTTGGCCGCTTCGGCGTTCACCTGAATCGCGCCGTCAATTGCGCGGGTGTGCAGATTGCCGGGGATGAAGCCTGCGCCGATTCCCTGAATGGGATGCGGGCCGGGCTGACCGCCGGAAATCACCGGCGAAAGCTCCGGTTCCACGGCATAGGCCTTCATGTCGGGCCAATGTTCTTTCAGCACTTCGGCGCAGGCGGTCAGGTGCCCTCCCGTGCCGACCCCTGTGATCAGCAGCGCGGGCGGCGCATCGGCAAAGTCCGCCAGAATTTCCTGCGCCGTGGTGCGCGCGTGCACCGCGACATTGGCCGGGTTTTCAAACTGCTGCGGCATCCACGCGCCGGGCGTCTGCGCCACCAGTTCCGCGGCGCGTTCCAAAGCGCCCTTCATGCCCTTTTCACGCGGGGTAAGGTCGAAGCTGGCGCCATAGGCCAGCATCAGGCGGCGGCGCTCCACACTCATGCTTTCGGGCATGACGAGGACGAGCTTGTAGCCCTTGACCGCTGCCACCATGGCCAGGCCGATGCCGGTATTGCCGCTGGTCGGCTCGACAATCGTGCCGCCTGGCTTCAGCGCGCCGCTGGCCTCGGCATCCTCGACCATCGCCAGCGCGATGCGATCCTTGATCGATCCGCCGGGATTGGTCCGCTCGCTCTTCACCCATACGTCGTGATCGGGGAACAGGCGGGACAGCCGGATGTGCGGGGTGTGGCCGATCGTATCGAGGACGGATGCAAACTTCATCTCTCAGGCTCCCTTGGAATCGTCTTCCTCACCCCTGTCTAGCAGATGATCGGGCGGATCGAAGGTCTTCGTATGGCGCAGCACCGGAAACAGCCTGGCCCATGCGGCAACGGTAATCACCGCGCCTGCTCCGCCCAGCACCACCGCGGCTACCGGGCCGAGCAGCCAGGCGAGCGTGCCGGAGAAGAAATCGCCAAACTCGTTCGAGGCCGAAATCGTCATCTGCGACACGGCCGATACGCGCCCGCGCTTGTCATCGGGCGTATGCAGCTGGATCAGAGACTGGCGGATATAGACCGAGAACATATCCGCGCAGCCGATGATGAACAACATGGCAAGGCTGAACGGCATCGAGGTCGAAAGGCCGAAGGCGATCGTTGCAAGGCCGAACACGCCCACGGCATAGAGCATACGCGGGCCGACATTGTGCTTGAGCGGGCGGAAGGAGAAAAGGATCGCCGTCAGCGCCGCCCCAACCGCAGGGGCCATCGCCAGTTGCGACAGGCCCGATGCGCCAACTTGCAGGATATCGCGGGCATAGACCGGGAAAAGTGCGGTCGATCCCGCCAGAAAAACGGCAAACAGATCGAGCGAGATCGAGCCAAGCACCATCTTGTTGTGGATCACATAGGCCAGCCCCTCCCGAATCTGCGCGATGGGGTTCTGGCTGCCGGTCAGCGCACGGCGTGGGATCGGCCCGATCAGGCCCAGCGCGGAAAACGACAGCGCAAACAGCACGGCGGCCACGGTATAGGGCAAATGCGGCGCCAATTCGTAGAAATAGCCTCCCAGCGCAGGCCCCACGATCATGCCCGCCTGCCAGGCGATGGAGGACAGCGCGATCGCCTGTGGCAATTGCGCGGGCGGCACCAGATTGGGGGCAAGCGCGCCCAGCGATGCGCCGGTGAAGGCACGCGCGACGCCCAGCGCCACCGCTACGCCGAACAGCGCCGGAATCGAGACCGCCGCGCTCCACGTCAACCAGGCGAGCACGGCCGCACAGGCGAGTTGCAACAGGATTGTCAGCCGCGCCAGATTGCGCCGGTCGAACCGGTCAGCGGCCAAGCCGGAAAAAGGCGTCAGCACGAACAGCGGCGCGAATTGCAAAAGGCCGATCAGCGCCAGCTGGCCCGCCGCGCCGCCCACGCTCATGCCTCCGTCGCGCGCCAGATTATAGGTCTGCCAGCCGATGATGAGCAGCATGGCATATTGCGCCAGCGTCATCGTCAGCCGCGCGACCCAGAACGCCCGGAAATTGGGGTTGCGAAAGGGGGAGGCAGGCGCAGGTGCGGATGGGGCGGGCGTGTCAGTCACGCCCGCGCCATGGCAGCGCGCCCGGCCTTTGCCAAGACGTTAGGCGTTGGGTGGTGGAAAGTTCAGCCGCGCCTGCGCAGCTTGGGGTTGGGCTGCAATTCGCGGATCATTGCCATGAACACGTCCACGCGAATGATGCGTTCGAACTGAAAACCCGCGCGGTCGTCGGTCGTCCAGATGCAATAGGCCTCGATCCGGCCGACCACGGGCAGGCGCACGATCAGGCGGTCGCCGCGCGCCAGTTCGGGCGCGTTGTCTACCATGAAGCCGTGCGCGGAGATGTTGCAGACGTGCAGCTTCATGTCGCCGGCCACGCGGTGTTCGGCGATCACCGGATAATCCACCGGATGCCGCGATGAACGCCGCAAATCGGTGACGGAAAGCTGTGCTCCGTATCCCATAGTTTTGCGCTCCCTTGCGTTTCGTGCCGACCCGCAAAACGCATTGCCGCAAAAAACTGGATAAAGGGTAAAGGCGCGTTATCGCTCTTGGCTTGGTGTGCGGATCAGGCCCCGCGCAGCACCGCGTGCTTCTTGCGCCCCAGGCTGAGTTTGCGTTCTGCACCGGGGGCCAGTTCCACCAGTTGCGCAGGATCGTGCACCGGCTCGTCATCCAGCTTGACCGCGCCTTCGGCAATCTTGCGCTTGGCCTCGCCATTGGACGCGGTGAACCCCAGCGCGGTGAGCGCGTTACCGATGCGCACGCCTTCGCCAGAAACCTCCAGCACCGGCAGCTCGCCGCCCAGGCCGCCTTCGCCAAAGGTCTGCGCGGCGGTGGCTTCGGCCTTCGCTGCGGCTTCCCGGCCGCGAACCAGCCGGGTGACTTCATTGGCAAGCACCACCTTGGCGGCGTTGATCTCGCTGCCGTGGAGGGCTTCGAGGCGGGCAATCTCGTCCAGCGGCAGATCGGTGAACAGTTTCAGGAAACGGCCCACATCGCGGTCGTCCACATTGCGCCAATATTGCCAGAAGTCGTAAGCGGGCAGCTGTTCCTCGTTCAGCCACACGGCCCCGGCGGCGGTCTTGCCCATCTTTGCGCCATCCGCCGTGGTCAGCAGCGGGGTGGTAAGGCCGAACACCTCCACCCCGTCCATGCGGCGGGTGAGTTCGACGCCGTTGATGATATTGCCCCACTGGTCGGACCCACCCATTTGCAGCCGCACGCCCATTTCGTGCGCCAGATGGCGGAAATCGTACCCTTGCAGGATCATGTAATTGAATTCGAGGAAGGTCATCGGCTGTTCGCGGTCCAGCCGCAGCTTGACTGAATCGAAAGTGAGCATCCGGTTGACGGTGAAATGCGTGCCAACCTTTTGCAGCAGTTCGATATAGCCAAGCTTGCCCAGCCAATCGTGGTTGTTGACCATGATGGCATCTGTCGGGCCATCGCCAAACACCAGCAGCTTTTCAAACACCTTGCGGATGCCCGCGATATTCGCCTCGATGGCCTCGTCGCTCAGCATCTTGCGGCTTTCGTCGCGCCCCGTGGGATCGCCGATGCGCGTGGTGCCGCCGCCCATCAGCACCACCGGCTTGTGCCCGGCCTGTTGCAGGCGGCGCAGCATCATGATCTGCACCAGGCTGCCGACATGAAGGGATGGCGCGGTGGCATCGAAGCCGATATAGCCCGGCACCACCTGGCGCGCGGCCAAGGCATCCAATGCGCCCGCATCGGTCACCTGGTGGATGTAGCCCCGCTGATCCAGCAGGTTGAGGAGGTCGGACTGGAATTGGCTCATGGTTCTCTCTTTTCGTAGCCGCGCCGGTTAGCAAGGGGCCGCGGCTTATGCAAACCTGTGCCCTTGTCTGCCATCCCGCCTGCGCGCCGCTTGCCGTGTCCGGTGTGGAGGCGCGCTGGGGCATTGTCGGGCCATGGCTGCAATTGCGGTGGCGTGTGGAAGGGGCCGCCCGCGTGATCCTGCCGCCTTTTGCCGGGCGCGAACGGCAGGACGGATTGTGGCAGGCCACCTGCTTTGAAATGTTCGTGCAGCCAGCAGGCGGCACCGCCTATGCCGAATATAATTTCAGCCCGTCCGAGGCCTATGCCGCCTATGATTTTGCGACCTGGCGCGAGGGAATGGCGGAGCGCCCGCTCAGCCATGCGCCCGTCATCAGCCCGCGAAAGGGCATCGGTCTGTTCCTGTTTGATGTCGCGATACCGCTAGCTGATTTGCCCGCGCTTCCGGCGGCACTTTCGCTCACCTGCGTGATCGAGGAGGAGGGCGGCGCAAAGTCCTATTGGGCGATGGATCACGGCCGCAGCCCGCAGCCTGATTTCCACCAGGCCGCTTGCTTCGCCGCCTCACTTGCGGCAACCGAAACCCCATGAAATTCGGGATTGATCGCCTGCTGGCGGAACAGGAATGGCAGGCCGCACTGGCAGGGCGGCGCGTGGCGCTGGTGGCGCATCCGGCCTCGGTCACGGCAGACCTCACCCATTCGCTCGACGCGCTGATCGCGGCCGGGGTCAATGTCACCTCTGCCTTTGGCCCGCAGCACGGGCTGAAGGGCGACAAGCAGGACAATATGGTGGAAACGGCGGACGAGCTGGATCCGCTCCACAACATCCCCGTCTTCAGCCTCTATGGCGAAGTCCGCCGGCCCACTCCTGCCATGATGGACAGCGCGGATGTGTTCCTGTTCGATCTGCAGGATCTGGGCTGCCGCATCTACACCTTCGTCACCACGCTGCTTTACCTGCTGGAAGAGGCGGCAAAGGCGGGCAAGGAAGTTTGGGTGCTTGACCGGCCCAATCCCGCCGGCCGGCCCGTGGAAGGCACCACGCTGTTGCCGGGGCAGGAAAGCTTTGTCGGCGCAGGCCCCATGCCGATGCGCCACGGCCTGACAATGGGGGAAATGGGGCACTGGTTCATCCGCCATTTCGGGCTGGATGTGGCCTATCGCGTGGTTCCCATGCAGGGCTGGCACCCTGATGCAGCGCCCGGTTTCGGGTGGCCGGAAAGCCGCATCTGGATCAACCCCAGTCCCAATGCGGCCAGCCTCAACATGGCGCGCGCCTATGCCGGAACGGTGATGCTGGAAGGCACGACCTTGTCCGAAGGGCGCGGCACCACGCGCCCGCTGGAAGTGCTGTTTGGTGCCCCGGATGTCGCCGCACGCGCCGTTCTGGCGGAGATGCATCGGTTTGCGCCCGGATGGCTTGCGGGGTGTGCATTGCGCGAATGCTGGTTCACGCCGACCTTTCACAAACATTCGGGCGAATTGTGCAGCGCACTGATGATCCATGCCGAAGGACGCTTTTACGATCACGCCGCGTTCCGTCCCTGGCGCTTGCAGGCGCTGGCATTCAAGGCGATCCGTCGCCTTTACCCGGATTATCCGATCTGGCGCGACTTTCCCTATGAATACGAATTCGATCGCCTGGCGATTGATGTCATCAACGGCGGCCCGTCCTTGCGTGAATGGGTGGATGATTTTGCGGCCACCCCCCATGATCTGGAAGATCTGGCTGCGCGCGACGAACAGGCGTGGCGGGCGCAAGTGGCGGATTTGCTGCTGTATTGATGCCTAGGCCATCCGGCCTAGGCCGGCGCGTGCGAAGGGCAGGTTAACCTTTTGTCCCGATGGCGGTGTTAGCGTGTCCAGCATGGATCAGCCCGCCGCACTGACTGCGTCCATTGCGCCCCCTTCCGATGTCCCGTGCAATCTGTGCGGCGCGCGCGATGCGCGGCACCTCTTTACCAAGGCCGGATACCGGCTTGTAAAGTGCCAATCCTGCGATCTTGCCTTCATTGCCAACCCGCCCGATGCCGAGGCCATAACCGCACTTTATACCGCCAAGGCGTCCTATCACGACGACCTGCTCGACCCCGCATCTGCCTCCTTTGCCCGGATGCGCGCGATTGCCCTTCAGCATATCGCCATGCTGGCCCGCAGCACGGGCGCGGCAAAGGGGCTGCGCCTTCTTGATATTGGCTGTTCCAACGGGCTGTTCCTCGATGAAGCGCGCAAAGCGGGATACGATGCCCACGGGGCGGAGCTTTCGCCCGAAACATCCGCCTTCGCCCGCACGCATTTCGGCCTGCCGGTGCATAGCGGGGACTGGCGCGATGCCGGATATGCCGATGGCAGCTTCGATGTGGTGACGCTGTTCGACGTGATCGAACATCTCACCGATCCCATGACAGAGCTGCGCGAGGTGCGCCGCCTGCTCAAACCCGGCGGGCTGCTGCTGCAATCCACGCCCGATATTGACGGCCTGTTCCCGCGCCTGTCCTACAAGGTGGCAAAGGCGATCGATTACTGGCCGCATCCCGAACCGCCCTGGCATCTGTTTCAGTTCTCCACGCGCACATTGTCCGCGATGACGCAGAAGGCGGGTTACGCCGTGGCCCGCGCGGATCGCACGATGATCGGCCTCGATTATACGTTCGGCACGCTTGACAGCTGGAAAGTCAGCCCCAAGCTGGTGCCCTATGCGCTGGCCTTTGCACCGGTGGCCGCGCTGGGCAAGTGGCTGGGGCAGGGCGACTGGCTGTATCTGGCCGCACGCAAGGGGGGCGATTAAGGTTCTTGCTCTGGCGCAATGCCGGGCTATCCCATGCGTGGGAGAGAACACATATGCTCAGATTCTACAGCTTCGGCCCCGGTGCAAATTCCTTGAAACCCATGCTGGCCCTTTACGAAAAGGAGCTGGAGTTCGAACACAAGCTGCTCAACCCGCGCAAGTTCGAGCATCATTCCGACTGGTACAAGGCAATCAATCCGCGCGGACAGGTTCCCGCGCTGGAGGATAACGGGCGGATAATCACCGAAAGCACGGTGATCTGCGAATATCTGGAGGACGCCCACCCCACGGCGCTGAAACTGCGCCCCGCCGATCCCTATGACGTCGCGCAGATGCGCATCTGGACCAAGTGGGTGGACGAATATTTCTGCTGGTGCGTGTCCACGATTGGCTGGCACCGCCACGTATCCAAAATGGTCGAAAATCTCTCCGATGCCGAGTTCGAGGAGATGGTGGCGCGCGTGCCGATTCCCGAACAGCAGGTGAAATGGCGCCGCGCGCGCGAAGGCTTTCCGCAGGACTTGCTTGACGAGGAAATGCGCAAGATCGCGTTCAGCGTGCGCAAGTTGGACGATCATCTGGCGGATAATGAATGGCTGGCGGGCGGCGTCTATTCGCTGGCCGACATCTGCAATTTCGCAATCGCCAACGGCATGGAAAAGGGCTTTGCGGATTTGGTGAACGCCGAAGATACGCCGCATCTTGTCCGCTGGATCGAACAGATCAACGCGCGCCCGCAGGTGCAGCGCCTGTTCGCGAATGTGCCCAGGGAATTTTAGGCCGAGTTCTAGCGGCGCTCCCGCTGCGCCAGGGCGGCTTGCGCCAGTGCGAGGAACTCCATTTCCGAAACGGGTGCTGCCGGGTTGTTCCAGCTCATCGCCAGCACCCACCATTGCCCTGCCGCATCGCGCAGCAGCCAGCTAAAATTGAGCACGCCCGGTTCCGAACCGCCTTTGTATCCGGCATAGGCCCAGCCCGAAAAGCGCTGGCGATCCATGCCAAGGTTGACGCCCAGAATCTCCAGCGCCACCGGGTCTTGGGCAAGGCGGGCGTAAATCCGCGCGATATCTTCTGCACTGGCAAACCATTCCACCCCGATGAAGCGCGGGCCGGGGCCAAAGACGCGCTGGATATCGGCCATGTCGAGCTGCCGGTCCTGCAAGCCTGCCAGAATTGCGCGGCGCTGCGCTTCGTTCCCTGCCTCATACTGTGCGAGCGTGGAGTCATCGCCCAGCTTGAGCAGGAACAGCTCGCGCGTTGTGAGATAGGGCAGCGTGGCCGCAGGCGCGGAATGGCCCGATGCCACCAGTTCCGCCTCCACCGCTTCGCGCCCCAGCACCGCCATCAGCTGATCGGTGGCGGTGTTGTCGCTGATCGAGATCATCAGCGTGGCGAGCGTGTGCAGCGTCACCGGGCTGCCGCGGGGCCAGTCCTGCATCTGCCCGCTGGGAAAGCTGCGCTCGGTCAGGTTCACCACATCCTCCCACCGGCGCTCGCCCCGCGCAATCGAACGGGAAAGCGCGGAGAGAACGTAAAGCTTGAAGGTCGAGCCGATGGCGAATTGCCGATCTGCATTATGCGCGGCTATCACCTCACTCCCGTCCAGACGGGCAAAAAGCAGCGCGGTTTCGCCCGGTAAGTCCTGCACTTGTTCCACCACCGAAAGGCCGCGTTCATTCACCGGTGCCAGATCATTCAGCAGCAGCCCGGCGACGCGATAAGGTGCGCTGCCTTCCAGCTGCATCGGCCCGCGCACGATGGCGCGTTCAAAGCGGATGGAGACGGTGGCCGCGCCGCGCTGCGCGCCCGGTTCGACCGCATCAAGACCCACCAGCGCGCCAACCTGCGCGGTCAATTGCCGGCCAATCATGGCAAATTGCGCTTCGGGCACGGCCATCACGAAACTGTCGGCAAACACCTCGGCATAGGGTTTCTCGCCAGCGATCACGGCGACCACATCAGCGGCACGCTGGCGCAGCTCGCTTTCGCTTTGCGCGCGGGCCGGGGAAGCGACCAGCGCCAGCGAAATCGCCAGCAATGCCAAGGCTCTGGCGCACAGGCGGGACGATCGGGATGCCATCAGCGTTATCATAAAAGTAACCAGACTTGTTTAGTCCCCTTGGCGCGAGAGAATAACCTAATTCCGGGGGAACGGGACATGGAACTGGGCAAGATCGAACTATCGGGCCACGAAGCTATCGACCTTATTCCCGATAGTTGCGGCGAAGTCATCGTGGGATGTGCCGATCTGGCCGGGATCGTGCAATCGGTGATGGAGGCATCCAGCCGTCTGCGTGACGAGCACGAGGCGCTGCAAGGCACGATTGCCACGCTGGAGGCCGATCAGCGGCAGGTGGCGCAGGCTTGCGATGAATCGCGCCTGCTTTCACAGCGCGCGCTCGCCAGTCTTGGCGAAGGGGCCAGCCTGATCCAGTCGTCGCTGGGGCAGATCACCTCGCTGGTGGAACTGGTGGAGACATTGTCCCTCCATGTCACCGGCTTTGCCGCCGCCATGCAGCAGGTGCAGCGCTGTTCGCGCGATATTGCTGACCTTGCCGAAACCACCAACATCCTCGCGCTCAACGCCACGATCGAGGCGGCACGCGCAGGCGATGCCGGACGCGGCTTTGCCGTTGTGGCGGCCGAGGTCAAGGAACTGGCCTTCAAGACGCACAAGGCGACCGACGAAATCACCCGCACGGTCGATGCGCTGGGCATCGAAGCGAGCCAGGTGATCGGTCAGATCGAAAACGGCACGCAGGCCAGCCAAACCGCGCGCAATTCGGTCAGCCGGATCGAGGAAACGATCAGCGATGTGGTCCGTCTGGTCGAGGAAGTCGACGACCAGAACGACCAGATTGCCCGCGCTTCCAGCACGATGACGCACCATGTGCTGACCGTGCAGGACACGATCGAAGGGTTCAACAAGGCCGCGCTGGATAACGAAGCGCGACTGGCGCAGGCGCGCACGCGCATCGTGGACCTTGAAGAAATGTCGAACCTCATGTTCGACCGCATTGTCCATGCCGGGCTCTGCCCGCGCGATCTGGACATGGTGGAAGCCGCCAAGAATGCCGCAAAGGAAGTGGCCGAGCTTGCCTCTGCCGCGCTGGCACGGGGCGAGATCACAATTGATGCACTGTATGACGAAAACTACATCGAAATTCCGGGCAGCAATCCGCCGCGCTACCGCAACCGCTTCTGCGACTGGGCGCACCAGCACTGGCGCCCGGTTCTCGACAAGGTCAAGGCGGCCGACCCCGCGATCCTGACCACGGTATGCGATGACCGCAACGGATATCTGCCGACGCATCTGAGCGAGCGCAGCCGCACGCCCACCGGCGATCTGGCGCACGATACCGCCTTCTGCCGCAACGGCCGCCTGATCATCAGCGAGATGGACAAGCGCATCAAGCAGAGCAATGCCGATTACACGATGGCCGTCTATCGCCACGAAGGGAACGGCAATGGCTATATCGTGGTGCGACAGGTCAATGTGCCGATCATCATCAACGGCCGCCGCTGGGGCGATTACGAGATTTCCTATCAGGTCTGAGCCGGCCCGAAATCAGGCGTCGATCAGGTCGCGGTCCACCTCGCCCGCGCGGTTCTGAATGAAGTTGAACCGGTGTTCGGGGTTCTTCCCCATCAACTGATCGACCAGTTCCTTCACCGCGTAACGCTGTTCGTGCTCGGCGGGCAGGGTGATGCGGATCAGGCTGCGCGTGGCCGGGTTCATCGTGGTTTCGCGTAGCTGGTTGGGGTTCATCTCGCCCAGCCCCTTGAACCGGCTGACCTCGACCTTCTTGCCCTTGAACCGCCCCGCCTCCAGCTCCGCCCGGTGCGCGTCGTCGCGGGCATAGGCGCTCTCCTTGCCTGCGGTCAGGCGGTAAAGCGGCGGCTGCGCCAGATAGAGGTGCCCCTGCCGCACCAGTTCGGGCATTTCCTGAAAGAAGAACGTCATCAGCAGCGTGGCGATATGGGCGCCGTCCACATCGGCATCGGTCATGATGATGACGCGGTCATAGCGTAGCTGCGCCGGGTCGCAATCCTTGCGCATCCCGCAGCCCAGCGCGAGTGCCAGATCGGCAATTTCGCTGTTGGCGCGGATCTTGTCGGCGCTGGCGCTGGCCACGTTCAGGATCTTGCCGCGAATGGGCAGGATGGCCTGCGATTTACGGTCGCGCGCCTGTTTGGCGCTGCCGCCCGCGCTGTCGCCTTCGACGATGAACAGCTCGGTCTCCGCCTCGCCTTCGCCGCTGCAATCGGTGAGCTTTCCGGGCAGGCGCAGCTTCTTGGCGCTGGTGGCGGTCTTGCGCTTGATTTCCCGTTCGGCCTTGCGTCTCAGGCGCTCATCCATCCGCTCCATCACGCTGCCCAGCAGCGCACGGCCGCGTTCCATATTGTCGGCCAGAAAGTGATCGAAATGGTCGCGCACCGCGTTTTCGACCAGTCGCGCCGCTTCGGGCGAGGTCAGGCGGTCTTTCGTCTGGCTCTGGAATTGCGGATCGCGGATGAACACGCTCAGCATGATTTCCGCGCCGGTCATCACATCGTCGGCGGTGATGTCCTTGGCCTTTTTCTGCCCCACCAGTTCGCCAAAGGCGCGAAGCGAGCGGGTGAGCGCGGAGCGCAGGCCCTGTTCGTGCGTGCCGCCATCGGGCGTGGGCACGGTGTTGCAATACCAGCTGGTCGATCCATCCGACCACAGCGGCCAGGCCACCGCCCATTCGACGCGGCCCTGCGTCTGGCCCGCCTCGTTGAGCGGGAAATCCTGGCTGCCGGTGAAGAAATCGGCCGTCACGCATTCGCGCGTGCCCACCTGTTCGCGCAAATGATCGGAAAGCCCGCCGGGAAACTGGAACACGGCCTCTGCCGGCACTTCTGCGCTGGCGAGGGAGGGGGAGCAACGCCAGCGGATTTCGACGCCGGCAAACAGATAGGCCTTGGAGCGCGCCAGCTTGAACAGGCGTTTGGGGTTAAAGGAACGGTCACCGAAAATCTCGGTATCGGGGATGAAGGATACGCTGGTGCCGCGCCGGTTGGGCGCTGCACCAAGGCGTTGGAGCGGCCCCTGCGGCACCCCGCGCGAGAAGCATTGTGCGTACAATTCCTTGCCGCGCGCGACCTCCACCCGCGTTTCCACCGACAGCGCGTTCACCACCGATACGCCCACGCCATGCAGGCCGCCGCTGGTGGCATAGGCCTTGCCGGAAAACTTGCCGCCCGAATGGAGTGTGGAAAGGATCACTTCCAGAGTGGATTTGCCGGGGAATTTGGGGTGTTCGTCCACGGGCATCCCGCGCCCGTTATCGGTGATGGTCAGGCGGCGGGGCTGCCCGTCCACCTCCTCCAGCACCATTTCGATGCGGGTGGCATGGCCGGCCACCGCCTCGTCCATCGCGTTGTCGAGCACTTCGGCGGCGAGGTGATGATAGGCGCGTTCGTCCGTGCCGCCGATATACATACCGGGACGGCGGCGAACCGGCTCCAGCCCTTCCAATACTTCGATAGCAGACGAATCGTAATCACCGCCGCCGGCGGGCAAGGCGTCGAACAGGTCCTGGCTCATAGCTGGTGCTATAGGCGCGCGGATTCCTCTGCTTCAAGCCGCTTGCGGCATTTATCGCCAGTTTGCAGGCGCTTTGACCTGCCCTAGAACTGCCGTGGTGCCGGATCGACCACGCTGACGGCGCCGTTGCCGATTTCGCGCACTTCGAAAACGCGCTCGCCCACGCCATCGGCACGGAACCGAAACGCGCCGTCCAGCCCCAGAAAGCCGTCGGGATCGAGCATCTGTTGCACGGGGAAGGGGCGGCCTGGCGTCCATTCGCGTGCCACGCGCAAGGTCAGCAGAACCGCGTCATAGCCCAGCGTTGCCACCCGATAGGGCTGATTGCCGAACCGCGTTTCATACGATGTCGCAAACTGGCGGTAACGGGCATCGGAAACCGAGGAGAACCATGCGCCGCGCAACGAGGCGGTGCGGGGCAGGGTGGTATCACCGCTCCACAGTTCCGGCCCGATCAGCGAAGGCAGATCCGCACCCGCCTGCTTCAGCTCATTGGCCGCGATTACCGCCATGCGCGGGCCATCCCCGATCAGCACGGTGTCAAATCCGCCCTGCCGGTTGAGCCGCGCGGCCGCAGCAGTGACCGCATTGGCCCCGCTGCCATAGGTCTCGACCGCCACCAGATTGGCCCCGCCGCGTTCCGCCGTGCGGCGAAGGGCGGCGGCCATGCGCTGGCCGAACTCGCCCTGCGGCACCAATGCAGCAAAGCGGCGCGCGCCCTGATCGATGGCAAAGCGCACGGTGCGCTCAACCGATTGTTCGGGCACCAGCCCCATCACGAACACATCCGCCCCGGCAATTCCGGCATCGTTGGAAAAGGTGATCAGCGGAACACCGGCAGGCCGCGCCTGGGCCAGCACGGCCGACACATCATCACGCACCAGCGGGCCAAGAATCAGGCGGTTGCCATCGGACACCGCGCGGCTTGCCGCCAGAGCAGCCCCGGCGGCGGTATCGTAAGTGGTTATGCGCAGGTTTTCGGCATTGGTATCGAGCAGCGCCATCGTGGTCGCATTGGCGATTGACTGGCCCACCGCGCCATTCTCTCCCGAAAGCGGCACCAGCAAGGCCACCCGGTGACGCCCCTGATCCTGGGGAAGGACGCCTGCATCGGGCAGATCGGTGGGCTGTTCCACCGGGGCGGTCGTGCCGGGACGCACGCCGCCATCGTCGGGAATCACCCGGCACCCTGCCAGCACAATTGTCAGAAGGGCGAGGGCCAACCCGCGCCGCAAATTGCCGATCATGCTTGCTGCCTCCGCTTGAATTGGTTCATGAAGCGCCGGTGACCATCCCGACCACTTCCGCATCCCTGCCTCCCGGCCTCTATATCGTGGCCACCCCGATTGGCAATCTTGGCGACATCACCTTGCGGGCAAAGGATGTTCTGTCTGCCGCAAGCCTGATTGCCTGCGAGGATACGCGCGTCACCGGAAAGCTGCTGAAACTGCTGGGCCTGTCGGGCCGAATGGTGCGGCATGACGATCACGCTTCGGATGCCGACCGCGCGCGAATCGTCGAGGCGGCGCTGGCCGCGCCAGTGGCTTTGGTCAGCGATGCCGGGATGCCGCTGATTTCCGATCCGGGATACCGCCTTGTCCGCGCCGCGCGGGATGCGGGCGTGGCGGTGACGGTTATACCCGGCGCGAACGCCCCGCTGACCGCGCTGGCCCTATCAGGTTTGCCGAGCGACCGGTTCCTGTTCGCCGGTTTCCTGCCACCAAAGGAAAACGCGCGCGCGGCGGTGCTGGCCGAACTGGCCCCGCTGCGCGCCACGCTGATCTTCTTCGAAACCGCGCCGCGCCTTGCCAGATCGCTCAGCGCCATTGCGGAGACGATGCCGGGTCGCGAAGTGGCCGTCGCGCGCGAACTCACCAAGCTGCACGAGGAATGCCGCACCGGTTCGGCGGAACAATTGCTGGCGCATTACACACAATGCCCGCCGCGCGGCGAAATTGTGCTGATGATCGGCCCTCCGGTGGATCAGCCAGCAGATCAGTTTGACGCCGATAGCCTCCTCCTCGCGGCGCTGGCCGATGCCAAGCCCAGCCACGCGGCGGGGCAGGTGGCCAGGGCGACCGGGCTGGATCGCCGCACACTCTATGCCCGCGCGTTGGAATTGCAGCGCAAATGAAGCGCCAGAAGGCCGAAGCGCGCGGTCGGCAGGGGGAGCAACAGGCCGCAGAATGGCTGAGGTTGCAGGGATGGGAAATCCTTGCCAGCCGGGTCAAGACCAGGCTGGGTGAGATCGACCTTGTTGCCCGCCGCGCCGGTGTGGTGGCGTTTGTCGAAGTCAAATGGCGCAGCAAGCCCGCCGACCTCGACCTTGCCATAGATGACCACCGCCTGCGCCGCGTCGCCGCCGCGGCCGAAGCAGTGGCGCATGAATACGCCGCGCAAGGCGAAGATATCCGCATTGACGTGATCCTGCTTGCGCCCGGCATCAACCCTCGCCACATCACCAATGCCTGGCAGCCATAGGAAGCCCCATGAGTTTACGCATCGCCGTTCAGATGGACCCGCTGGAAAGCATCAATATCGCAGGTGATTCCAGCTTTGCGCTGATGCTGGGTGCGCAGGCGCGCGGGCATGAGGTGTGGCATTACGATGTTGCCAGCATCACCTATGACAGCGGACGGCTGACCGCATGGGCCGCACCGGTGACGGTGCAGCGCGTGGCGGGCGATCATTTCAACGCCGGCGAACGGCGCCGGATCGACCTTGCGACAGATATCGACATCATCCTGATGCGGCAGGATCCGCCGTTTCACCTCGGCTATATCAGCGCGGCGCTGCTGCTCGACCGGCTGAAAGGCACCACGCTGGTGTCGAACGACCCGCGCGAGGTGATCAACGCGCCGGAAAAGATGTTCGTGCTCGATTACGCGCGCTTCATGCCGCCCACGCTGGTCGCGCGCAATCTGGATGATGTGCGCGATTTCCACGCCCGCCACGGGGCGGTGGTGGTGAAGCCGCTGCACGGCAATGGCGGCAAGGCGATCTTCAAGGTCGATGCCGATGGCACCAATCTGTCCGCCCTGTTCGAGGTGTTCAACCAGACCTGGCCCGAACCCCACATGGTGCAGCCCTTCATCCCCGAAGTGGCGCTGGGCGACAAAAGGATCGTGCTGGTGGACGGGGAGTTTGCGGGCGCCATCAACCGTCGACCGGGCGAGGGGGAGTTCCGCAGCAATCTGGCGCAGGGCGGCTATGCCGAAGCCAGCACGCTGACCGAGACCGAGGAGGAAATCTGCGCGGCAATGGGCCCGGAACTGAAACGACGCGGCCTCGTTTTTGTCGGCATAGACGTGATCGGCGGCAAGTGGCTCACCGAAATAAATGTAACCAGCCCGACAGGTATCGTCGCAATAGACCAGTTCAACGGCACCGACACGCCCGCCCGCATATGGGATGCATTGGAACGCCGCCACGCCGCCATGTGACCCATTGAGCCTGTCCCAAACCGGTGTGACTTTCGCATGGATCAATTCATCATCGATGCCATCGACAAGGGGGGCTATCTCGGCATCTTCCTGCTGATGATGCTGGAAAATGTCGTGCCGCCCGTGCCGTCCGAAGTCATCATGGGCGTGGGCGGGGTGCTGGTTTCGCGCGGCAGCATGGATTTCTGGCCGCTGCTGCTGATCGGGACATTGGGCACCACGGCGGGCAATTACTTCTGGTATTGGCTGGGTGACAAATGGGGCTTTGCCCGGCTCGAACCTTTCGTGGATCGCTGGGGCCGCTGGCTGACGGTGGACTGGAAACACATCGTCGCGGCGCAGCTGTTCTTCGTGAAGCACGGGCACTGGGTGGTGTTTTTCCTGCGCTTCTCGCCCTTTCTGCGCACGATCATCTCACTGCCGGCCGGCCTGTCGCATATGCCGAAGGGCAAGTTTCTTGCCTTTACCTTTGCCGGGTCGCTGATCTGGAACGCGCTGCTGATCAAGGGCGGGGAGTGGTTGGGGCGTTACCTGCAGGAATCGCAGGATATGCTCGCCTGGATCATCATCGGCCTCGTGGGGCTGGCGGTGATCGGGTATGTCTGGCGGGTGCTGACCTGGCACGGCCGCGATCCCGACAGGAAGCGGGACGAATAGCGCTTAATCCTGTTCGCGCGGGTGCGCGTTGCGGTAGGTGTCGAGCAGCGTCGCCGCATCGACCTTGGTGTAGATCTGCGTTGAACCCAGGCTGGCATGGCCCAGCAATTCCTGAAGGGAACGCAAATCCGCCCCCGCACCCAGCAGATGCGTGGCAAAGGAATGGCGCAGCGCGTGCGGCGTGGCGCTGGCCGGAAGGCCCAGCACGGCGCGCGCCTGCGCCATCGCCTTCTGCACCATGCCGGGTGACAATTGCCCGCCCTTCGCACCGCGAAACAGCGGCGTTTGTCCGGCAAGCGGCCAGGGGCATTGCCGGGTGTAATCCTCCACCGCGGCACGCACCACGGGGATCAGCGGCACGACGCGCTGCTTCCCGCCCTTGCCGGTGATGGTGATGCGCTCGCCCAGCGGCAGATCGGCCGCAGTGAGCGACAGCGCCTCGGCAATGCGCATACCGGCGCCATACATCAGCAGCAGCACCGCCCGGTCGCGCGCGCCGATCCAGTCTTCGGCCGCGTTCGCCTGCACCAGATCGGCCACGTTCACCGCATCGTCCGGAGTGACGGGGCGGGGCAGGCCTTTCTTCACGCGCGGCCCGCGCAGGCGCGGCGGGGCGGCATCGGCGATTCCCGCCTTGCTGCGCGCAAAGGCCAGGAAGGCTTTCAGCGCCGACAATTCGCGCGCAGCGGAGACATTGCCGATCCCCTCGGCGCGGCGCCGCGCCATATGCAGACGCAAAGCAGGCGCGTCGATCCGGGCAAGACGGGCCCAATCGGCCGCATTCTGGCTGGCGAGCAGGCGGGAAGCGGCAGCAAGATAGGCGCGCACCGTATGCGGCGATCGGCGGCGGCCCTGCGTCAATTCGGCCTGCCAGGTCTCCAGCACATCCGCTGCGCTCATGCCGCCACCAGCCCATCGGCCACCAGACGCGGCAGGATCGCGTCGAGCACCGGCATCCCAGCAGTCGTGACGCCAAGACGGGGCGGCGCAGCCCAGGCAAGGCCCAATTCCACCAGTTCCGTCAGCGCGGCCCGGTTGACGAGGCGATCGGGCGACAGGGCAAAACGGGCGGACAGCGCGGCAAGGTCAATCCCCTCGGCCAGCCGCAGCCCCATCAACAGCGCTTCGGCGGCCTGTTCGGGCAAGGGGATGGCGTGTTCGATCTGACAACCCGAACCGCGCTCCTCCACCGCCGCCAGCCAGTTCTCGGGCTTTTTGTGCCGCTGCGTTGCCAAACCGCCGCGCCGCCCATGCGCGCCGGGGCCGATGCCGAGATAATCCTGATAGCGCCAATAGGTCAGATTGTGCCGGCTTTCCTCACCCGGCCTTGCGTGATTGCTCACTTCGTATGCGGGAAGGCCAGCGGATGCGGTCACATCCTGCGTCAGCGCAAACAAGTCGGCCGCCGCCTCATCATCCAGCGGCATGAAATCGCCGCGCCGCACCATGGTTTCAAACCGCGTGCCGGGTTCGATCGTCAATTGGTAAAGCGAGAGGTGCGTGGTGCCCATCGCCAGCGCGCGCGACAGGTCTGCCTGCCACTGCGCGGGCGTTTGCCCCGGCAGGGCATAGATCAGGTCGAAGGACGCCCGCGCAAAATGCTTTTGAGCCACTTCAAGCGCGTTTAGCCCCTCCTGGGCATCGTGCAGGCGGCCCAGAAAATGCAGCGCTTCGTCATGCAGCGATTGCAGGCCAAGCGAAGCGCGGTTGACCCCGGCACTTGCCAACGCGGCATAATTGGCGGCTTCGACGGAGGATGGATTGCCTTCCAGCGTGATCTCGATTCCATCGGCAAAGCCCCACAGGCGCTCTGCCTCCGCCAGCAGCGCCTCGACAAGCTGAGGGGGCATCAGCGAAGGCGTGCCGCCGCCAAAGAATATGGATTCCAACGGGCTGTGCGCCGCAACTTCCGCTTCTGCCCGCATATCCGCGATCAGCGCGGCCTGCCAGCGCGCCACGTCCACCTGATCGCGGACATGGCTGTTGAAGTCGCAATAGGGGCATTTTTGCAGGCAGAAGGGCCAATGGATGTAAAGCGCGCGGGCCATAGGGGCGACCTTACGCGCCGAACTGGTCTTTCACCAGCTTGGCAAAGGCATCGGCGCGGTGGCTGATCGCGTGTTTCTCCTCCGGGTTCATCTCGGCAAAGGTGCGCGTGTCGCCGTTCAGCACGAAAACCGGATCATAGCCAAAGCCAAGCGTCCCGCGCGGGGGCCAGGTCAGCGTGCCATCCACCCGCCCTTCATAGACCACGCTCTCACCCTCGGGCCAGGCGATGGCGAGCACGCAGGAAAACCATGCGTCGCGCGGAGTATCGGCCCCCCGCGCTTGCAGCATCCCTTCGACCTTGCCCATTGCCATGTACCAGTCGCGGCCCGCTTCCCCTTCGAACCATTGCCGCTCGGCCCAGTCGGCGGTGTAGACGCCGGGCCGCCCGCCCAGCGCCGCCACCGACAAGCCGCTGTCATCCGCCAGCGCCGGGAGGCCCGATGCCTCCGCCGCCGCGCGCGCCTTGATCAGCGCATTTTCGACAAAGGTCGTTCCCGTTTCCGCAGGTTCGGGCAGGCCGAGCGACCCGGCCGACAGGCATTCAAGGCCATAGGGCGCCAGCAGAGCGCCGATTTCCTTCAGCTTGCCCGCATTATGCGTGGCGATGACCAACCTGCCGCCGCCCAGTTTGCGCATCACTTCGTCGCCTTGTCCTGTGCGGCAAAGATGCGGTCGGCTCCTATCCGGGCCAGACGCAGCAGGCGCAGCAGGCCTTCCTCGTCATAGGTTGCGCCTTCGGCAGTGGCTTGCACTTCAGCAATCTGGCCGCCTTCGATCAGCACGAAATTGGCATCAGCATCCGCGTTCGAATCTTCGATGTAATCCAGATCCAGAACCGGCGTGCCCTGATAGATGCCGCAAGAGATTGCGGCGATCTTGGCGGTCAGCGGATCGTCCTTGATGGCGCCTGCTTCCATCAGCTTGTTCACCGCCAGGCGCAGCGCCACCCATGCGCCCGAAATGCTGGCCGTGCGCGTGCCGCCATCGGCCTGCAGCACATCGCAATCGAGCGTGATCTGCCGCTCGCCCAGCTTTTCCAGATCGGTTACCGCGCGCAAGGAACGGCCGATAAGGCGCTGGATTTCCTGCGTGCGTCCGCTCTGCTTGCCCTTTGCCGCCTCACGGCTGCCACGGGTGTGGGTGGCGCGGGGCAGCATGGAATATTCGCCCGTCACCCAGCCCGAACCCTTGCCGCGCAGGAAGGGCGGCACCTTTTCCTCCACGCTGGCAGTGCACAGCACGCGGGTTTCGCCAAAGCTGATGAGGCAACTGCCTTCGGCGTGCTTGGTGAAGCCGGTTTCGATGGTGATGGCGCGCATTTCGTCTGCGGCGCGGCCGGAAGGGCGCATCAAGTGTTCTCCTGGGAAACGCGATATTGCGTGAGACGCCCTAGCGACTAGATATGGCTCTGTCATGGTTTCTCCGCCGATCACCGAACTGACCGCGCGTGCCCGCGAGATTTTCCGCCTTGTGGTGGAAGATTATCTGGCGAGCGGGCATCCTGTCGGATCAAAAGCACTCGCGCAGCGCGGCGCCATCGGCTTGTCTCCCGCCTCGATCCGGTCGGTGCTCAACGATCTGGAGCAACTGGGCCTGCTGGCCGCGCCGCATACCAGCGCCGGCCGTGTGCCTACGGAAAGCGGCCTCAGGCTGTTTGTCGATGGCGTGATGCAGGTGGCCCAGCCGACCGCGCAGGAACGCAGCCTGATCGAGGCGCAGCTGGCATCCCCCAATGCCCATCTGGGCCCCATCGAACAGGCTCTGGAAATGACCAGCGCGATCCTATCCGATCTTTCGGGTGCCGCCGGCATGGTGATGGTGCCACGGCGCGAATTGCGCGTGGCGCAGATCAACATCGTGCCGTTGGATACAGGCCGTGCGTTGGTCGTGCTGGTCGGCGAAGACGGCCATGTCGAGAATCGCCTGCTCGATCTCGCGCCCGGCATCGGGCAGGCGGCGCTGCAGCAGGCCAGCAATTACATGAATGCGCGGCTTGCCGGGCGCACCTTGCGCGAAGCGGTGGCAGCGGTGCAGGACGAAATCCGTTCCGGCGCGACAGCACTTGACGAGGTCAGCCGCGATCTGGTGGAGCGCGGGCTGGTGACATGGAGCGAGGATGCTGCCCGCCGCCGCGTGCTGATCGTGCGCGGGCAGGCCAATCTGCTGGACGAAAGCGCGCTTTCCGATATCGAGCGGGTGCGCAGCCTGATCGACGACCTTGAAAACAAGCAGACGATTGCCGATTTGCTGGACAGCGCGCGCGAGGCGGAATCGACCCGCATCTTTATCGGCGCGGAAAACCGGTTGTTTGCGCTTTCGGGTTCGGCGGTTATTGCCGCCCCTTACCGCGACCGAGAGGGAAGGGTGGTTGGCGTGCTGGGCGTGATCGGGCCGACGCGCCTGAATTACGCACGCGTCGTTCCCATGGTGGATTTCACGGCCCGTTCGCTGGAGCGGACATTGGGCAAGAGAATTGGTTGAGACATGAGCAATAGCGAAAACACGATCGACAACGGGCAGGACAAGATCGGCGAGGAAGTGGCGCGGGAATTGGAGGGGGTGCCCGAAACCTTTTGCGATTCGGGCGATGACGGTGCGGATGGCGATGCCTCTGCGCGGATCGCTGCGATGGAAGCCGAGCTGGAGGAGTTGAAGCAGCAGGTTCTCTATGCCCGCGCCGAAACGCAGAATGTGCGCCGCCGTCTGGAAAAGGATATTGCCGATGCGCGCGCCTATGCCGCCACCGGCTTTGCGCGCGATATCCTGTCGGTTTCGGACAATCTCGCTCGTGCGCTGGATGCCATTCCGGCCGATCTGCGCGGGGATGAAAAGCTGGCGGGGATCATAGCGGGGATCGAGGCGACCCAGCGCGAACTGGACAAGGTGTTTGGCCAGCACGGCATCAGCCGGATCGCGGCGATGGGCTTGCCGCTCGATCCCAACCAGCATCAGGCCATGATCGAAGTTCCCCATGCCGAGGCCGAGCCGGGCACGGTGGTGAGCGAGATGCAGAGCGGCTACATGATCAAGGACCGCCTGCTGCGCCCCGCTTTGGTGGCGGTGGCAAAGAAGCCGGAATGAGGTCAAGGGCCGCCTGCGCATCACGGCAGGCGGCCTGCACCTTTCTTATTGGCTGCCGACTTCCGAAATGGCGAGCATTGCCTGCGCACTTCCGCCGCCATAGGAGCCAACCCAGATTTCGTAACGACCGCTTTGCGGGCTGTTGAATCGAACCGAAGGATTGGTGCCTTCACCGCTGTCATCGTCGCAATACCAGCGGCCATCGGGCGCGTTGATCACCAGCGTGGTGTCGGAGTTCGAATTGACCGAGATGATCAGCGGCAGGCTGCCAGCGGAATAGCTCAGCCGCACATCGGGCGCATTGCTGATCGATCCGGCGCAGCCGCTGCCGACATCCGAAGCCGACAGCGATCCGCCCGAAGTGACCGAAACCGTGCGCGGATCGGGTGTGAAGCCGGCCGAGAGGTTGAGCGTGCCGAAGTTCGGCGTGGCCGAAACATCCTGGGCAGCGGTGGGGACGGCAAAAACGCCAAGGGCCGGCACGAGGGCGGCCGCAATCAGGAAACGCATTAAGTTTAGCCTTTCAGATGATGCGGACAATTACCCCTGTCCTGCGCCGGGGATACGATATTGCGGCGTAGTGTTACTGGCTGGAGACTTCCGAAATGGCGACATCGGCCTGCACATTCTCCCCGCTGCGATACGATCCCACCCAGATCGCATAGCGGCCCGATTGCGGGGAATTGAAACGGACCATCGCGTTCAAGCCCGATTCGCCGCCATCATCATCGCAATACCATCGGCCGTCCGGCGCATGGACGACCAGCGTCGTGTCGCCGCTCGACCGGGTCGAGATGATGAGCGGGAACGATCCGCTGGTGTAATGCAGGCGCACATCCGGCGCGTTGGCGATATATCCGGCGCAACGGGACGAAACAGACCCGTTGGCCGAGATGCTGCCGCCCGATGTCACCCCGAAGAACTGCGGATCGGGGGTGAAGCCAGCGCTCAATTCCACTTTGTGGTAGACCGGCACGGCGGCGGTGTCCTGCGCCATTACCGGTGTCCCGGCAATCAGCATCGCCGCGCAAGCGGTCACCGAAGCTGACAGAAATCTCGCCTTGTCCATCATTTCCCCCGACATTCCCCGATCGGCTGCATCCGATCTGCCTTGCTCCGCACACTCTTGCAACAGCTTCTTGCATCAGGCGTGCGGCTGCAAATCAGGCGGTGGCCTGCCCAGCCGTTGCGACAGGTTTGAACGGAAGGATGGAGAGGTATTGCGCCAGTGGCGGCGCGCCCGCGATCACCGCGCCCTGTCCAATCATGAAGGCGTGCTGCACGATCATCGCTTGCTGTTCGATGCCGTATTGCTCCAGCTTCCAGCCGGGCTTCAGGCTGTAATCATAGCGGCACCACGGGTGACGGTTCAGCAGCAGGAACCATTCCCCACGCGACTGCACCTGCCAGATATGCACCATTTCGTGGATGAAGAGCGCCTTGCGCCCCAGCGAGGCGAGCGCGAAATCATCGCAATAGGCGCTCGCTTCGGGGTGGAAATGCAGATGGCCGCGGGGCGCCATTGCCACCTTGCGCGGTTGAAACGGAAACCATTTGCGCCGCCGTATGGTGACGCGTGTGTAATCGATCGCGTCACCAAACACCGAACGGGCGAGCGCGATCTCGCTTGGCAAGAGGGCGCGCTCTCCCCCTGCGGGGCAAGGGGAGAGTTCCTGTGATGCGATCAGTTTGCTGCCCCCGTGTCACCCGGTGCCAGCAGGCGGGCAGGGAAGGTAACCTTGTCGCCCCGCACGAAAGAAAGCGTCACCTCGACCTCGCCGCCCGGTTCCAGCCCTTCCGGAAGGCCGAAAACCATCACGTGCTTGCCGCCCGGTTCGAACACCACGCTCTCGCCCGCCGGCACGGCAACTTGCAGCAATTCCTGCATATCGACCTGGCCGCTCCATTCACTGGTTTCGTGGAACATCGCGTTTTCGGCACCCTGCACGCTGACCGCGCGCAGCATCTTGTCTTCCGCCGAATCGTTGGTGATGGTGAAATAGACAGCGGATGGATTACCGGCGGCGGCGGGCAGGTTCATCCGGCCATCCGTCACGGTGATGCCTTCAGGCGCTTCGGGCGCGGCCTCGACCGGCGCTTCGCTTTCGCTGCTGCAGGCAGCCAGCCCCATGACCAGCGCAATGCCGCCAAGTGACGCAATAAAAGCCTTCCTCATCCCCTGTTCCTCCCTGTGTGGAAAATTCCAGTGCTTACAGCGCCCTGTCTATGCGTTGATTGCCCCGCTGCCAAGCGTTGACGGGTGCATTCACCGGCATCCCTTGTCGGCTTCAAAAGCGCTCCTATATCGCCTGCGAACAATGCGTTCTTTGTGAGCTGCCAAGCGGCCCTGCCATGGGATGGGGGGCCAAGGGTGCAGCGTCTGATATGAAGGAAGAGTGGGGAACCCATGAGTAAAGTTATCGGTATCGACCTTGGCACCACCAATTCGTGCGTGGCCGTGATGGATGGCGGCAAGCCGAAGGTCATCGAAAATTCCGAAGGTGCGCGCACCACGCCGTCGATCGTCGCCTTTACCAAGGATGGCGAACGCCTGGTCGGCCAGCCGGCAAAGCGGCAGGCCGTAACCAATGGCGACAACACGATCTTTGCGGTGAAGCGCCTGATCGGCCGCCGCTTTGATGACCCGGTGACCAAGAAGGACACCGAGCTGGTTCCCTATTCCATCGTGAAGGGCAAGAACGGCGATGCATGGGTCAAGGCAGGCGGTGAAGAGTATTCGCCCAGCCAGATTTCCGCCTTCATCCTGCAAAAGATGAAGGAAACCGCCGAAAGCTATCTGGGCGAGAAGGTCACGCAGGCGGTCATTACCGTGCCCGCCTATTTCAACGACGCCCAGCGTCAGGCCACCAAGGATGCAGGCCAGATTGCCGGCCTGGAAGTGCTGCGCATCATCAACGAGCCGACTGCGGCCGCGCTTGCCTATGGTCTCGACAAGGACGATGGCAAGACCATCGCCGTTTACGACCTTGGCGGCGGCACGTTCGACGTCTCGATCCTCGAAATCGGTGACGGCGTGTTCGAGGTGAAGTCGACCAATGGCGACACCTTCCTTGGCGGTGAAGACTTTGACACGGCCGTGGTCGAATACCTCGCCGATGCCTTCAAGAAGAAGGAAGGCATGGATCTGCGCAGCGACAAACTGGCTCTTCAGCGGCTGAAGGAAGCCGCGGAAAAGGCCAAGATCGAGCTGTCGAGCGCGCAGACGACCGAAGTCAACCTGCCCTTCATCACCGCGCGCATGGAAGGCGGCAGCACCACGCCGCTGCACCTTGTCGAAACGATCACCCGTTCCGACCTTGAAAAGATGGTCGCCAAGCTGATCGAGCGCACCAAGGAGCCGATGAAGAAGGCGCTGGCCGATGCCGGCCTGACCGCTGCCGATATCGATGAAGTCGTGCTGGTGGGCGGGATGACCCGTATGCCCAAGGTGCGCGAGGCGGTGAAGGAATTCTTCGGCAAGGAACCGCACACCGGCGTGAACCCGGATGAAGTCGTCGCCATGGGCGCGGCCATTCAGGCGGGCGTGTTGCAGGGCGATGTGAAGGATGTGCTGCTGCTCGACGTGACCCCGCTGTCGCTGGGGATCGAGACGCTGGGCGGCGTGTTCACCCGCATGATCGATCGCAACACCACGATCCCGACCAAGAAGAGCCAGGTCTATTCGACGGCGGATGACAACCAGCAGGCGGTGACGATCCGCGTGTTCCAGGGCGAACGCGAAATGGCGGCGGACAACAAGCTGCTCGGCCAGTTCGACCTTGTCGGAATCCCTCCCGCGCCGCGCGGCGTGCCGCAGATCGAGGTTACCTTCGACATCGACGCCAACGGCATCGTCAATGTGTCTGCCAAGGACAAGGGCACCGGCAAGGAACAGCAGATCCGCATCCAGGCATCGGGCGGCCTGTCCGATTCCGATATCGAACAGATGGTCAAGGACGCGGAAAGGTTCGCGGAGGAAGACAAGAAGCGCCGTGCTGCTGCCGAAGCCCGCAACCAGGCGGATTCGATGGTGCACACCACCGAAAAGCAGCTGGCTGAGAACGGCGACAAGGTGGACGCCGAGACCAGGGCGTCGGTCGAAGCGGCCATTGCCGATGTGAAGGCGGCGCTGGAAGGCAACGATGCCGATGCCATCACCGCCAAGGCGCAGGCGCTTACCGAAGTGGCGATGAAAATGGGCCAGCAGATCTATGAAAAGGATCAGGCTGCCGCCCAGGCTGGCGCTGCTCCGTCCGGTGAGGCCAAGTCGGATGACGACGTGGTCGATGCCGAATTCTCGGAAGTCGACGAAGACAACAAGGCCTGATCGCCTGATGACAAACCTGCCCGCCACCGGCACCGGCCTTTATCCGGTTCCGGTGGCGGAACGGTCTTGAGGGGGTCTGATGTCCGCGACCGAAATCGATTTCTACAAATTGCTCGAAGTCTCCCGCGATGCCGACGGGGACACGATCAAGCGCGCCTATCGCAAGCTGGCGATGCGCTGGCACCCGGACAAGAATCCGGGCGATGCCGAGGCGGAGGCGCGCTTCAAGGCGATCAGTGTCGCCTATGACTGCCTGAAAGACCCGCAAAAGCGCGCGGCTTATGACCGGTACGGCCACGATGCCTTCACCAATGGCATGGGCGGGGGCGGGGGCGGGAGCGGCGGCCCCCATGCCGATTTCGGCGATCTGGGCGATATTTTCGAGACGATCTTCGGCAGCGCGTTCGGCGGCGGGGGGCGCTCGCGTCCTCGGCGCGGGGCTGATCTGCGTTACGACATGGAAGTGGGGCTGGAGGACGCCTTTACCGGGCGCACCACCACCATCGAGGTCGAAGTTGCCGCGCATTGCGACACCTGTGCGGGCAGCGGGGCCGCGCCGGGAACGGGACGCCAGCGCTGCGGCACGTGCCACGGCCACGGCAAGGTGCGCGCGCAACAGGGCCTGTTCGTCATCGAACGGCCGTGCCCTGCGTGCCTTGGACGGGGCGAAGTCCTGGAGAAAGCCTGCCCCGATTGCCGGGGCGAGGGGCGCGTGGACAAGGTGCAGCGCCTCGATGTCGAGATTCCGCCGGGGGTGGACAACGGCACACGCATCCGCCTTGCCGGGCGGGGCGAGGCGGGGCCGGGAGGCGCGCCTGCGGGCGATCTCTACATCTTCATCCATGTGCGCGCGCATCCGGTGTTCAGCCGCGAAGGCACATCGCTGTTCACCCGTATGCCGATCAGCTTCACCACCGCTGCATTGGGCGGCAGCGTGGACATACCCGGTATCGACGGGGAAACCCATACGATCGAAATTCCCCCCGGCATCCAGTCGGGCAAGCAGTTGCGCAAGCGCGGCGCAGGGATGCCCGTGCTGCAAGGGCGCGGACGCGGGGATCTGGTGGTGGAAGTCATGGTGGAAACGCCCACCCGCCTCACCGCGCGCCAGCGTGAATTGCTGTGCGAATTCCGCGAATTGGAAACGGGCGAGGAATGCCCCGAAAGCCGCGGCTTTTTCGACCGGCTGAAGGACGCTTTTTCAGGCTGATCACCCGGTCGCGGCGTCCATTGCCTCCACTTCACGGCGCAAGCCTGCTATCAGGGCGGCATCGGCTTTCAGGCGCGGCTCCTCCTCGTCCAGAATGGCGAGAAAGGCCGCGCGTTTCAGCGCAAGGCACTGCGTCCCCGCTGCAGCGCCCGGTGGCAAGGTAGAGCACACAAGGTCGATCATCCGCTCGGCCCCGTGCAGGCGGCCCCAGAGGTAATCGTTCTCGCGATAGGCGCGGCTGAAGAAGGCGCCGAAATTGTAGAACTCCACCCCGCGCAAGCTTGCCGCCGCACCGCCAGCCCGGATCGAGGGCGCGTCGTCCGGCGATATCCGGTCAACCTTGACCGGATCGAATTCGGTCAAGCCCTCGTTGCGCAGCAGGGGCAGGGTGGCAATGTCGTAAAAGGGAAAGCCGAGATAGGCGAGGAGCATTCGCCGCCTGAGACTGCGCGGCATGGCGGCCAGCCCTTCGGCCAAGATCAATTCGGCCTGCGCGTCGAGGCGCGGCAGGTCGCAGCGCGCTGCCATCCGCGCCAGGACGTCGCCGGGTTCTTTCAGCGCCAGACGCGCCCATCCGGCACCGCCTTCGGCATTTGCCAGCCGTGTCTCACATTCGAAATAGGGTGCCAGCGCGCGATAGACCGTGTCGCGCGCCGTCTCCCGCTCCGCTTCGGTCGTGTCGGGATCGTTTTCCCACTCGCGCGACAGGCGCCGCGCCAGCAGGCGCAGCCGGCGGATACGGAAACCGATATCGTGATGGCGGAAAAACGTGATCGCGGCTTCGCTGGCGCCGCCCGACGGGGCAGCCAGATTGCCCAGATCAGCATCCCGGCAGGCAGAGCGCAACGCGCCGGCAATTTCCTGCACATCCACCGGATCGCCCGCATCTGAGCTTGCGGCGAGCTTCTGCGCCAGATTGTCGATGATCCCGGCAAACTTCGCCTGCGCATAGGCATGAAAGGCAAAGCCTGCCTGCTCGGCTGCGGTCTGCTGTGCCTTTTGCCGCCAATTGGCAAGGCGGCGCGGCGTGGGGCTATCAAGGAAAAAGGTGCGCCCGAACAACTGGTCAACCGCGCGTTCGACATCGGGGCGCAGCGTTTCGACGATCTGGCCCAGAGCAACCGCCTTTCGTGAAAGGAGTGCGATCTGTTCCAGATTGTCCCGGATCGGCTGTTCGCGCGGGATGGCGCTGATGGAACCGAAGATGGCGCGGAAGAAACCGACCTCCTGACCGGACGGGCCGACAATCTTTCGTCGGTCGGGGGTGGGGTCGATATAGACAAAGCGCCGGTCGACCTCGCGCTGCGCCGGGCGGTCATGCAACACGCCCAGGGCTTCGGAGAAAGGCGCGTTCACCAGCACCGACCCGTCGATCAGCGACACGCCTTCCAGATCGCCATTCCGGGCGTGCACCGGCATGACCCGCTGCAGGAAAGCGGCCCGTTCGGGCCATTCCCATCCGCGCCGCGCGGCCAAGGCATCGATCTCAGCGATCCTGAGCGGCGGGAACGCGCCGGGAAAGCTGGCGGTGGAACGCGCCGCCAGCGTCAGTTCGAGCAGATTGGCAAGCGGATACCCCGCCTCTGCCGGAACACGCGCGCGAAAGCCGATGGGCAGACGATGCTCGCTTTCCTCGACAATTGGCGGGCTGTTGAGGCGCAGACTTTGCAGATGCCCGTGAAAATCGGTGGCGGTCACGAACAGGTCAATGGGGTGGCCGGGAGGCAGCAGGGGCGCGCCGCCTGGCGCCTCCTGCATCGCCTGCAAGGCATCGGCGAGCAGGCCCGAAAAGCCGATTCCGGAGAAGGGCGGCTGAAACCAGCGGCTGCGCACGAAGCGGGCCAGTTTGCGGCGCACCTCGGCGCGCATTTCAGGCGCCACGCTTTCGGCCACCACATTGCCGGGGCGGCGCAGCAGCATTTCCACCACCGGCGGCGCCCAGAACTTGGCCACCCATGTCCACAATTGCGCTTCGGGATCGAGCAACCGATCCACATCGGCGGTATCCAGCCACAGATCGGTCAGCGGGTCGAGCGATTGCCCCGAATGGACGGCCTGCGCGAGGAATACCGCATTTATCCCGCCCGCACTGGCCCCGGTCAGGATGTCGGGCAATACGCGCAGGCGCAGGCCATGCGCCTGTTCCAGTTGTTCCAGGAGAGCGCGGTAAACACTCTCCGATCCCGCCGCAGATGCCGTCCCCGCGTGAAAATCGCGGCTTGCGCGGGCCAGCTTCCAGATCTCCTTCGTGACGCCATGCATATAAACCGCCAGGCTGATGCCGCCATAGCAGATGAGCGCGATGCGGAGTTCCTTCTGGCGCATGGCCGATGTTGTGGCCGCTCTGCCGGGTGAATGCAATCGCCCCGAAGATCGCGCGAAAGGCAATTGCGTTCCACCTATGTTCCGGTTAGGCAGAGTCATGGCCAAGCCCAAACGCCGATATGTCTGCACCGAATGCGGTGGCATTACCTTCCGCTGGCAAGGGCAATGTCCCGATTGTTCGGAATGGAACACGCTGGAGGAAGAGGCACCCGAAACGGCATTTTCCGCCAGGCATAATCTGGGCAGCGGCGGGCGGCGTATTGCGTTCGAAGCCCTGGATGCTCCCATCAGGCCCTTGGCTCGCCGGACAACCGGCCTTGCCGAATTCGACCGGGCGCTGGGCGGCGGAATCGTGCCGGGCAGCGCCATCCTGATGGGGGGTGAACCGGGGATTGGCAAATCCACGCTGCTCTTGCAGGCGGCTGCTGCAATTGCCCGATCGGGGCAAGATGTCGTCTATGTCAGCGGAGAGGAAGCGACCGCGCAAGTTCGCCTTCGTGCAGGGCGGTTGGGGCTGGCCGATGCGCCCTTGCGCCTCGCTTCGGCCTCATCGGTTCGCGATATACTCACCACGCTGGGCGATGGCGCGCCACCCGCTTTGCTGGTGATCGATTCGATCCAGACGATGCATTCCGACATGATCGAAGGCGCGCCGGGCACGGTCAGCCAGGTGCGCGCCTCGGCGTTCGAACTGATCCGTTATGCCAAGGAATGTGGCACAGCGCTCGTGCTGGTGGGCCATGTCACCAAGGATGGCAGCATTGCGGGCCCGCGCGTGCTCGAACACATGGTCGATGTGGTGATGAGCTTTGAAGGTGAGCGCAGCCACCAATTCCGTATTTTGCGCGCACTGAAGAACCGGTTTGGCGCGGTCGATGAAATTGGCGTGTTCGCGATGGAGGGTGCGGGCCTTGCCGAAGTGCCCAACCCTTCGATGCTGTTCCTCTCCGGGCGGGAAGTGCCGCTGGCGGGCAGCGCGGTATTCCCCGCGCTCGAAGGCACGCGGCCCGTTCTGGTCGAGATCCAGGCCCTGATCGTGCGGCTGCAATCGGGCGCCACGCCGCGCCGCGCGGTGGTGGGTTGGGACAGCGGGCGTCTTGCCATGCTGCTCGCCGTGCTCGAATCGCGCTGCGGCCTCAATTTCTCCTCGGCCGAAGTCTATCTGAATGTGGCCGGGGGATACCGCCTGTCCGATCCGGCAGCCGATTTGGCGGTGGCCGCTGCGCTGGTGTCCGCGCTGGCGGACAAGCCGTTGCCCATGCGCGGCATCTGGTTCGGCGAGGTCTCGCTGGCGGGCGAAGTTCGTCCGGTTTCGCACGCCGGTCTGCGGGTCAAGGAAGCAGCCAAGCTGGGCTTTGACCGTGCCTGCGGGCCGGTGCAGGAAGGCGAGGGGCTGGGCAAGCTGCGCTACAAGGGAATTGCCGGCCTGCCGGGCCTCGTTGACCAGGTGATGGCAAACGCCTAGTTTCAGGGCACCATGAACGCATTCGACATCATCGTGCTGCTGGTGGTTGGCGCGGCTGCTGTCGGCGGCTTCATGCGCGGGTTCGTGCAGGAAATCCTGTCGCTCGCCGGTTGGCTTCTGGCAGTGTTCGCCGTGCGTTTCCTGCATATCGATCTGTCGGCCTTTTTCCTTGATCTCACCGGCGCGCCGGTCGCATCCGCGCTGCTTGGGTTCGTGCTGCTGCTGATGGTTCCCTATGCCGTGATGCGGCTGATTGCCGCGCGGGCGGGGGCCTCTTCGCGCCAATCGCTGCTGGGGCCGATCGACCGGGTTCTGGGGTTCGGCTTCGGCGCGGTGAAGGGCACGATCATTGCCGTTTTCGCCTTTTCGATCGTGGCGCTGGGCTATGACACAAGGTGGGGGGAAGCCGGACGCCCTGAATGGATGAGCGTGGCGCGCACCTATCCCTTCATCAACGCCAGTTCGCAGGAAATGGTGCGCCTGATCGCGGAGCGCCGGGCGGTTCTGATGGATGAAGGCGAAAGCGGGCCGGCATGAGCGTTGCGCGTCTCTACACGCCCGAACTGCTGGCGCTGACGGTGGAATTGGCCGGCTGTCCCCCGGTGGAAAACCTTCCGTTGCGGGGCCATGCACGCTCGGTCACGTGCGGCAGCACACTCGATATCGATCTGGCGGTGGATGATGCGGGGCGGATCGCAACCCTGGGCCTGCGCGTGCGCGCCTGCGCCGTGGGGCAGGCGAGCGCGGCAATCTTTGCACGCCATGCCAAGGGCTGCGACCTGCCGGCCATTACCGGTGCGCATGACCGGATCGAAGGCTGGCTGGACGGCGAAGCGCCCATTGCCGACTGGCCCGATCTGGCGCTGATCGCCGCCGCGCGCGAGTTTCCGGGGCGGCACGGTGCCATATTGCTGCCGTGGAAGGCCGCGCTGGATGCTCTTTCCAGCGGGCTTTCGGCAGGCTAGTTCCCTCCCGCTTGGGAAACGGGGATTTCAGGAATGGCCAATACCGGGGAAATGGGCGCGCGCGAGCCTTCGGCAAGGGAAGTGCGGCTGGTGATAGCGGCATCGTCTGCCGGCACCGTGTTCGAATGGTACGATTTCTTCATTTACGGCACGCTGGCGGTGTTCATCAGTCAGGCGTTCTTCCCTTCCGGGAACGAGACGTTGTCGCTTCTGCTCACCTGGGCCGGCTTTGCCGTGGGCTTCGGCTTTCGTCCGCTGGGGGCGATCCTGTTTGGCTATCTGGGTGACCGGCTGGGCCGCAAATATACCTTCCTTGTCACCGTCACGCTCATGGGCGTCGCCACCGCGGGCGTAGGCTTTGTTCCCAGTGCCGAGAGCATCGGCCTTGCCGCGCCGATCATCGTGCTGCTGCTGCGCATCGCGCAGGGCCTTGCCCTGGGCGGCGAATATGGTGGGGCCGCCATTTACGTGGCGGAACATTCCCCGCCCGAAAAACGCGGCTTTTTCACCAGCTTCATCCAGGCAAGTGTGATCGGCGGCTTTGTGCTCAGCCTGCTGGTGGTGCTGGCCTGCCGCTTCATCATCCCTCAAGACGCTTTCCGCGAATGGGGCTGGCGCGTGCCGTTCCTGCTGTCGATCGCACTGCTGGGCATATCGTTGTGGATGCGGCTGAAGCTGTCGGAAAGCCCGGTTTTCATGGCGATGAAAGCGGAAGGGCAGACATCGAAGAACCCCTTCATCGAAAGCTTCACCTATCCGCGCAACAAAAGGCGCATCTTCATCGCCATGTTCGGCGTGGCCTGCGGCCTGACGATCATCTTTTACACCGCGCTGTTTTCCGCGCTCTCCTTCCTCAAGGGGCCGATGCGCGTGGATGACACCACGGCCGAACTGCTGGTGGGCTTCGGCTCGCTGATTTCCTGCGCGTTCTTCATCTATTTCGGCCGCCTTTCGGACAAGGTCGGGCGCAAGAAGCCGATCGTCTGGGGCTATGCGGTCACGCTGGTGCTGTTGTTCCCGGCCTTTTGGGGGCTTGCGGCGCTGGCAAATCCGCAATTGGCCGAGAGCGCGCGCAACGCGCCGGTGGTGATTACCGGGCCGGCCTGCGATTACGATCCCTTTGCCTCCAGCCAGACGGGGGCCTGTGCGCAATTGCTGGCGGATATGACCGCGATCGGCATCCCCTATCAGGTCGAGCCGGGGGCGACCTTGCGGATGACGACGGGCACCTCGACCTTCGACCTGGACGCAGCGGGCGCAGCCGGGCCGGAACGGCGCGCGGTAATTACCGCGTGGCTGGCAACGCACGGCTACAACCTGGAAAAGCAGGTGCCAGCGCCGCTCAATCTGTTGGGCATCATGGTCATTCTGGTGGGGCTGGGCGCCCTGTCAGGCGCGACCTTCGGGCCAGTTGCCGCGCTGCTTTCCGAGATGTTCCCGCCGCGCATCCGCTATTCCTCGTTGTCGATCCCCTACCATATCGGCACCGGCTATTTCGGCGGGTTCCTGCCGCTGATCGCCGGATATATCGTGGCGCGCACGGGCGATATCTTCGCGGGGCTCTGGTATACTTTCGTGCTGCTGATCGTGGCGCTGCTGGTGGCGCTGTGGGGTCTGCCCGGCGGGCCACCGCGCGATTTTGCCGACGAAATCGCCTGACGTGGACACAGCGCCCCCTCCGGCCACGCTGCGGCTGCGGATTGACCGGCAGGCGCTCGCCGCGAACTGGCGCGCGCTTGACCGGCTGTCGGGCCAAGCCCGTGCCGGCGCAGCGGTGAAGGCCGATTGTTACGGCGTCGGCATAATCCACGCGCTGCCGGCCCTGCTGGATGCAGGGGCGCGGGATTTCTTTGTCGCGCATTGGAGCGAAGTTGCCGATGTGCTTGCCCACGTGCCCGGCGCGCAGATTTCGGTGCTGCACGGTGTCACCAATGCGGCGGAAGCGGCCTATGCGCGTGCCACCGGGGTGCGGCCCGTCATCAATTCGCTGCAACAGGCGGCGATCTGGCGCGATGCGGGCGGCGGCCTGTGCGACCTGATGGTGGACACCGGGATCAACCGGCTGGGCGTGTCTCTGGCTGAACTGGGCGATCCTCTGGTGATGCAGCTTGCGGTGCACACCCTACTCTCGCACCTCGCATCGGCGGACGAGGACAGCGCGCTCAATGCGGTGCAACTGGAGCGGACGCGACAGGCGGCGGCTGTCGTTGCACATCAGCGTCTGAGCCTCGCCAACAGCGCAGGCATTGCCCTTGGCGCAGACTATGCGTTCGACCTCACGCGGCCCGGCCTTGCCCTGTATGGCGGCATTGCGCGGGGCGAGCTGGCAGGCCACATCCGGCAGGTCGTCTTTCCGCAAGCCATGGTCATCCAGCGGCGCCGAATCGGCGCGGGTGAAAGCGTGGGCTACAACGCGACCTTCACCGCCGCAGACGCTATGGAAACCGCCACCGTGTCGATTGGCTATGCCGACGGGTTCCTGCGTTGCCGCGGTACGGGGGCTGCATTGCAGCATTGTGGGCACAATCTGCCAGTCCGGGGCCGCGTATCAATGGATATGGTAGTGGTCGATTGCACTGCCCATACCGCATTAAGTGTCGGAGACTTTGTAGATATTCCGTTCGACTTGCCGAATGTGGCGCAGTCATGCGGCCTGTCGCAATACGAATTGCTGACAAGCCTGGGCAGGCGGTTTTCCCGCATTTCCTGATACGCTCCATTGCCAATGCAATGTTGCAAGTGCTAACAAGGTATGTCGCTATTCGGGGAGTGCGTCGCAAATGAACTCCACCACCAAGGCGGGATCGGATCCCGTCATTATCAAGAAGTACGCCAACAGGCGGCTCTACAACACGCAATCGTCCAGTTACATCACGCTTGATGACCTTGCCCGCATGACGCGCGACGGGGTGGATTTCGTTGTGCTCGACGCCAAGACCGGCGGCGATATCACCCACGCAATCCTGACCCAGATCATCATGGAAGAGGAAGCGAATGGAGAGCAGATGCTGCCCGTCAGCTTCCTGCGCAATCTGATCGCGATGTATGGCAATTCGATGCAGTCGCTCATGCCGCATTACCTCGAAGCCACGATGGACAATTTCCAGGCCAACCAGGCGCGGCTGCAGGAAGCGTTCAAATCCAGTTTGTCGCCCGATGGCTTTGCGCGCCTTGCAGAAACGAACATGGCGATGTTCCAGGCGGCGGCTGAGGCGTTTATGCCCCGCGGCGTGGGCAAACCTGCCCCGCCCAAGACCGGCCCGCAGGCCAGCAACGATACCGATGAGCTGGCTGAACTGCGTGCGCAGATGAAGGCCATGCAGGACAAGCTGGACAAGCTCGGCGGCTGACCCGCCGCTGAGGCCCGCTTCTTTCGGCTGAAAATTGCCTCTCGACTTGGCGCGGCTTGCCCGCCAAGGGAGGGGCCGTTTTGCCATTCCAGCAGGATTTTGCCCAACCATGTCCGCCATCCGCCACGCTTTGACCACCAAGCGCGAAGACGATTTTGCCGCCTGGTATCAGGAGGTCATTTCCGCCGCCGACTTGGCCGAGGAATCGGGCGTGCGTGGCTGCATGGTCATCAAGCCGTGGGGCTATGGCATCTGGGAACGCATCCAGCGCCTGATGGATGACCGCATCAAGGCAGCAGGCGTGCAAAACTGCTATTTCCCCATCTTCATCCCGCTCGGCAATTTTACCCGCGAGGCAGAGCACGTCGAAGGCTTTGCCAAGGAAATGGCGGTGGTCACGCATCACCGCCTTATCGCGGATGGCAAAGGCGGGCTGATTCCCGATCCCGAAGCCAGGCTGGAGGAGCCGCTGGTTGTGCGCCCCACCAGCGAAACGATTATCGGTGATGCGATGGCGCGCTGGATCCAGAGCTGGCGCGACCTGCCGCTGCTCACCAACCAGTGGGCCAATGTGGTGCGCTGGGAAATGCGCACGCGGATGTTCCTGCGCACCAGCGAGTTCCTCTGGCAGGAAGGGCATACCGCGCACGCCACGCGCGAAGATGCGCTGGCTGAAACACACCGCGCGCTGGAAATGTACCGCGCCTGTGCCGAGGAGGATCTGGCGCTGCCGGTAATCGCGGGCGAAAAGCCGGAAAACGAGCGTTTCCCCGGCGCGGTCGAAACCTGGAGCATCGAGGCGATGATGCAGGACGGCAAGGCGCTGCAAGCGGGCACCAGCCATTACCTCGGCACCAATTTCGCCCATGCCGCCGGCATCCAGTATCAGGATAAGGAAGGCGGCCAGCAATATTGCCACACCACCAGCTGGGGCGTGTCGACCCGGCTGATCGGCGGGATCATCATGGTGCATGGCGATGATGACGGGCTGCGCGTGCCGCCGGCAATCGCGCCGCACCAGATCGTGATTATTCCCATGCTGCGCGAGGCGCCCGAGGATGCGGCGCTGCTGGCCTATTGCGATGAATTGAAGCAGATGCTGCTGCGCGAAACAGCGTTGGGCGAGAAGCTGCGCGTGCTGCTGGACAGCACGCCGGGCAAGGCGGCGGCCAAGCGGTGGGACTGGGTGCGCAAGGGCGCGCCCATCATCGTCGAAGTCGGCCCGCGCGACATGGCGGATGGCAAGGTTGCGGTGTTGCAGCGCGTTTCCTTGTGGAATGTGGAAAATGGCAAGCCCGCATTCCAGTTCCTCGGCCGCGAAGACTTCGCCGGGCAAGCAGGCCAGATGCTCGAATACACGCAGCAAGCGCTCTACAACGAAGCGCGCGAACGGCGCGATGCGAACATCACCCGCGGCATCACCAGCATGGATGTGGTGGCTGACCACTTTGCCGACGGTGTCAAATATCCGGGCTGGGTGGAAGTGCAGTGGAGCAAGCCCACCGGCGCGGCGCTCGACAAGGTGGTGGAGCAGTTGAAGGCTTTGAAGCTCACCATCCGCAACGTGCCGCTGGGCGGCGCGCCGGCAGATGGCGCGTGTATCTTCACCGGGGACGCGGCGGTCGAACGGATATTCCTTGCCCGCGCTTACTGATAGGGTGCGGGCATGAACCGCTCCCAGCCCCGCAAGCACCCGCCAGGCCTGCCCAGCCGCGAGGACATCCTCGCCTTCATCCGCGATGCTGATGGCCCGGTGGGCAAGCGCGAGATCGCCAAGCATTTCCGCTTGTCCGCGCAGGACAAGATCGGGCTGAAGGCGCTGCTGAAGGACATGGCCGAGGAAGGCCTGATCGACGGCAAACGCAGCGCCTTTCACCGCATGGGCGGCGTGCCCAAGGTAACCGTGCTGCGCATTGTCGAGATTGACGAAGGCGAACCGGTGGCCATTCCGGCCAGCTGGCAGCCTGATGATGCCACCCCGCCGCCCCGCCTTCGAGTGATCGAGAAGAAGAAGCAGGCGGCGCTGCGCGTGGGCGACCGTATTCTTGCTCGCACCGAGGAAGCGGGCAGCGGATTTATCGCGCATCCGATGAAAAAGCTGCCTTCGGAAGAAGGCGCGGTGCTGGGCGTGATCGAACTGGACGGCACGGGCAAACCGTGGCTTGCACCCGTGGACAAGCGCATCCGCAATTCCTCCCCCGTATCCGATCTGGGCGGGGCGGAGGAAGGGCAATTGGTGCTGGCCGAACCTGCAGGGCGCGGCCCGCGCGCCGGGGTCAAGGTGATCGAAGTGCTGGGCGATCCGCTCGCCCCGCGCAGTTACAGCCTGATCGCGATCCACAAATACGGCATCCCCTTCCATTTCTCCGAAAAGGTGCTGAACGAGGCCAAGGAGGCTTCACGCCTGCCCATCGGCACCGAAAAGCGCGAAGATCTGACGCAGGTGCCCATCCTCGCCATCGACCCTGCCGATGCGCGCGACCATGACGACGCCATCTGGGCCGAGCCTGACGGCGAAGGCGGCTTCCGCGCCATCGTGGCCATCGCTGATGTGTCCTATTATGTCCGCCCCGGCGGCGCGCTGGACCGCGAGGCGCGAAAGCGCGGCAATTCGGTTTATTTCCCTGACCGGGTGGTGCCGATGCTGCCCGAAGTGCTTTCGGCCGATGCCTGTTCGCTCAAACAGGATCAGCCGCGCGCCGCGATGGTGTGCCACTTCCACATTTCCGACACCGGGCAGATCAGCGACTGGCGCTTTACCCGCGCGCTGGTGCGCATTGCTGAAAATGTGGCGTATGAAGACGCGCAGGCGCGGATTGATGACGGCACGGCGAGCGAGCCGCTGGCCCATCTGTTCGCCGCATGGAAACTGCTCGCCGCCGCCCGTGCCGCGCGCGATCCGCTGGAACTGGAAATCCCCGAACGCCGCGTCACGCTGGATGAACAGGGCCGCGTCACCGGCATCGCCATCCGCGAACGGCTCGACGCGCACCGCGTGGTGGAGGATTTCATGATCGCAGCCAATGTCGCCGCTGCCCGTGCGCTTGAGGCGAAGGTCATGCCGGTCGTTTACCGCATCCATGAACCGCCCACGCGCGAGAAGCTGGTGGCGCTGCGCGATTACTTCGATTCCATCGGCAAGAAGCTGGCGCTGGGGCAGGTCATCACGCCGGGCCTGTTCAACCGCATGATAAAGGACATTGCCGACCCGGCCGAAAAGGCCCTGGTTATGGAAGCGGTGCTGCGCAGCCAGACGCAGGCCTATTACGGGCCGCGCAATGCGGGGCATTTCGGGCTGGCGCTGGGGTCCTATGCCCATTTCACCTCGCCCATCCGCCGCTATTCCGACCTGTTGGTGCACAGGGCTCTGGTAGATGCCTACCACCTCGAACAGCCGCGCGCGAAGGATCTGGATGTGCCGGCGGGCACCGGGCTTTCCGATCACGACCGCGAGGATCTGACGCGCATCACCGATGCGATCAGTCTGACCGAACGCCGCGCAATGGAGGCCGAGCGCGACACGATCGACCGCTATGTCGCGGCCTGGCTTTCGGGCCGTGTGGGCGAGGTGTTCACCACGCGCATCACCGGCGTGCAGAAGTTCGGCTTTTTCGCCACCATAGTCGGATTGGGCGGGGATGGCCTTGTGCCGGTATCGGCGCTGGGCCGCGAATATTTCCGCCATGACGAAGGCGCGCAGGCTTTGGTGGGCGAGGATACGGGCCAGCGCTACACCGTGGGCGATCTGGTGGAGTTGAAGCTGGCCGAAGCCAATCCGCTGACGGGCGCGCTGAAGTTCGAGCCGGTGGATGCCGATGGTCAGCCTATCGAGCCGCGCGGCGCGAGGCCGGAACGCAAGCCCCGTGGCGGGCCGCGCAAGGGGCCGCAAAAGGGCAGGGCAGGAAAGCATATTCTGGGTCAGCGTGGCCGCCCCGCAAATATCCGCCATCAAGGGCGGGGGAAGCGCAAATAGGCGTCAGCTGAGCCGATCGATTTCCGCGTCGCTCAAACCGCCGGGAACGATGAACACGGGGCAGGGCATGGAGCCCGCACTGGCAGTGAAGTGCGTGACCAGCGGGCCAGAAGGGCCCTCGGCAGCAGCGCCCAGCACCAGAGCGGCGACTTCGGGATGTTCGCGCAGATATTCGGTCACCACCGCCTTGCTCTCGCCCACGCGCACCGCGATCTGCGGCATCTTGCCGCTTTCGTGGAGCAGCTCTCCCGCCGCGCCATTCGCCAGCACTTCGGCCCGGTCACGCGCTTCCTGCTCGATCGTTTCCTGTATCGCGCCGAATGCGCTGAACTGCTGCTTGGGAACCAGAGCCAGCAGATGCACCGTCCCGCCCGTTTTGGCCGCACGCCGCGCGGCAAAACGCAAGGCAACATGGGCCTCCTCGGTCTCGTCAATGATGACCAGATAGACGCGCATCCAAAATCTCCCCTGTGCCGGGGGAATATCCGCGCATTGCTTGCATCGCGCAAGGTTCTTGCTACCGCGCGCCAAATTGGCCAGAGAAACTGTCACAGCTTCTGGCCGTTTTGCCGGCGTCATCCCGGCATTGCGCGACAATTTTGAGGGAACAAGGCCGCACCATGTCCATCGCCATCAAGATGCCCGCCCTTTCGCCCACCATGGAGGAAGGCACACTGAGCAAATGGCTCGTCAAAGTGGGTGACAAGGTTTCCGCCGGCGACATCATGGCCGAGATCGAGACCGACAAGGCGACGATGGAATTCGAAGCGGTGGACGAAGGCGTGATTGCTTCCATTGCCGTGGAAGAAGGCACCGAAGGGGTGAAGGTCGGCACCGTCATCGCCATGCTGGCCGAAGATGGCGAGGATCTGGAAGCGGCAGCGGGTGCTGGCGGGGCTGCTGCGCCTGCTCCGGCTGCAAAAGCTGCATCTGCTGCATCTGCTGCATCTGCTGCGGCCGCTGAACCGGCACCGGCCCCAACACAAGCGCCGGCAATGGCAAAGGCTGCCCGCGGCGACCGCCTCGTCGCATCGCCGCTCGCCAAGCGGATTGCGGCGCAAAAAGGCGTCGATCTTGCCGGTGTGAAGGGCAGCGGCCCCAATGGCCGCATCGTGAAGGCCGATGTGGACGGCGCCAAGCCGGGCGCGGCGGCCGCGGCAGCTGCTCCTGCAGCTTCGGCTCCCGCACCCGTTGCCGCGTCCACCGCCGCACAGGATTTCGGCATCCCGCACGAGGTCGAAAAGCTTTCGGGGATGCGCAAGACCATTGCCCGCCGCCTGACCGAAAGCAAGCAGCAGGTGCCGCACATCTACCTCACGGTCGATATCCGCCTCGACAAGCTGCTCAAGCTGCGTGCCGAGCTGAACGACAGCCTCGCATCTCAGGGCGTGAAGCTGTCGGTGAATGATCTGCTGATCAAGGCGCTGGCCAAGTCGCTGCTCGCGGTGCCGGTGTGCAATGTGCAGTTCGCAGGCGATACGCTGCTCAAGTTCAACCGCGCCGATATCTCGGTGGCGGTGTCGATCCCCGGCGGGCTTATCACCCCGATCATCAAGGACGCGGGCAACAAGACCGTGTCGGTTATCTCCAACGAGATGAAGGATCTGGCCGCCCGCGCGCGTGACGGCAAGCTGGCGCCCGAGGAGTATCAGGGCGGCACCGCGTCGCTCAGCAATATGGGTATGTTCGGCATCAAGCAGTTCGAAGCGGTCATCAACCCGCCGCAAGCCATGATCATGGCCATCGGCGCGGGCGAGAAGCGGCCCTATGTGGTCGATGACGCACTGCAGATCGCCACGGTGATGAGCGCCACGGGCAGTTTCGACCACCGCGCGATTGACGGGGCGGACGGCGCGCAATTGATGAAGGTGTTCAAGGAACTGATCGAGGCGCCGCTGGGGCTGCTGGCCTGATGGCGGTTTATCTGGCCGGCCTTCCCGTATGAGCAGCCCGGAAAACCCTCCCGCGCGCGAACCCGCCATCCGCGTCACCTGTATGCCGCGCGACACCAACGCCTATGGCGACATCTTTGGCGGCTGGCTGGTTTCCATCATGGACAACGCCGCCGGTCTCACCGCCGCGCGCCATTCCAAGGGCCGCGCGGTTACCGTGGCCATGGACGGGATGCAGTTCCTCCAGCCGGTCAAGGTCGGCTGCGAAGTCTCGGTCTATACGACAATCGAGAAGGTCGGCCGCACCTCCATGGTGATCGCGGTGGAAGCCTGGCGGCGCGAGCGGCATTCCGAAGATGCTGCCAAGGTGACGCAGGCCAAGTTCACCTTCGTGGCGATTGACGACAACGGCAAACCCCGGCCGGTCGAGGGGTAAACGGAGCAGCACATGACCACCCAGTATGACGTTATCGTTCTTGGTTCCGGCCCCGGCGGCTATGTCGCCGCGATCCGCTGCGCGCAGCTGGGGCTGAAAACCGCGATTGTGGAGCGGGAACTGCTGGGCGGCATCTGCCTCAACTGGGGGTGTATTCCCACCAAGGCGCTGCTTCGTTCGGCGGAAATCCTGCACTTTGCCCAGCACGCACAGGATTACGGCTTGAAACTGGCCGGCACGATCGAGGCGGATCTGGAAGCTGTGGTGAAGCGCAGCCGGGGCGTGGCCAAGCAGCTCAATCAGGGCATTGCGCACCTGATGAAGAAGAACAAGATCACCGTGCATATGGGCACCGGCACCTTGACCGGCCCGACCAGCCTGACTGTTAAAGGCGAGAAGGGGGAGGAGCAGCTTGCCGCCAAGCACATCATCGTCGCCACGGGCGCGCGGGCGCGCGATCTGCCCTTTGCCAAGGCCGACGGCAAGCGCGTGTGGACGTACCGCCACGCCATGGTGCCGCCCGAAATGCCCACCAAGCTGCTGGTGATTGGCAGCGGCGCGATCGGCATCGAGTTCGCCAGCTTCTACAACGATATGGGCGCGGATGTGACCGTGGTCGAAATGCTCGACCGGATCGTTCCGGTGGAGGATGCGGATATCTCCGCCTTCCTTGAAAAGAGCCTGACCAAGCAGGGCATCGCCATCCGCACCGGCGCGGGCGTGGAGGAGCTGAAGGTTTCCGACAAGGGCGTATCGGCCAAGATCAAGCTGAAGGACGGCAAGGTCGAAGCGGGCGAATACAGCCATGTCATCGTCGCCATCGGCATCGTGCCCAATACCGAGAATATCGGCCTCGAAAAGCTGGTGGAGATGGACCGCGGCTTCATCCAGATCGATCCCTATGGCCGCACCAAGGCAAAGGGGCTGTGGGCCATCGGCGATTGCACGCCGGGGCCGTGGCTGGCGCACAAGGCCAGCCACGAAGGCGTGACCTGCGCCGAGGCAATTGCACAGGAACTGGGCGTGAAGGGCCTGCACCCGCACCCGCTCAACCGCAATGCCATTCCGGGGTGCACCTATTGCCACCCGCAGATCGCCAGCGTTGGCCTGACCGAGGCGAAGGCAAAGGAAGCGGGCCGCGCAGTCAAGGTCGGCACCTTCCCCTTCATCGGCAATGGCAAGGCGATTGCGCTGGGCGAGGCGGAAGGCTTTGTGAAGACCGTGTTCGATGCGGCCACGGGCGAATTGCTCGGCGCGCACATGGTGGGAGCGGAAGTCACCGAGATGATCCAGGGTTATGCCACCGCGATGACGCTGGAGACGACTGAGGCGGAACTGATGCAGACCGTCTACCCGCACCCCACCATCAGCGAATCGATGCACGAAAGCGTGCTGGCGGCCTATGGCCGCGCCTTGCACATCTGATCAGGTGCCATCGTATCAAGGGCGGGCGCGACCAAATATGCCAAGGTCGATTGCCTCGGCCATGGCGCGATTTCCCTCGTTATTTGGGTGGACGTGATCGCCCGGATTGAAAACGGGGTTAAGGCGCAGCGGATCAACCGGGTCGCGTGTCGCGGCATCGAAATCGATCACGGCGTCGAACCGCCCGCTCGCCCTGATCCATTCGTTCACCTGCTGGCGCATGGCTTCACCTTCTGCGCTGTAGAAGAACAGGCCCTTGGTGGGCAGCACCGTCGCACCGGCGATCCGCAGGCCATGGAAATGCGCCCGTGTGACCAACTGGTCGAGCCCGGCAATGATTTCCTCGGCCGTGGCGGCCTGTTCAGGCGGCATACCGGGCATGATCGACATATTGATGTCGTTGATGGAAAGCAGCACGATGGCCCATTCCGCGCCCGGCCGGGAAAGCACATCATCGGTAAAGCGCGCCAGCCCCGCATCGCCAGCGCCTGCGCGCAGTAGGCGGTTGCCGGATATGCCGGTGTTGATCACGCTCCATTTCGCGGTTGCCGGATCGGCCTGTAACCGTTCCGCAAGGATATCCGGCCAGCTCTGATTGGCACCGATGGGTGTTGCATAGCCTTCTGTGATCGAATCCCCGAAGGCAATGATTGCGCCCTGCGCCGGGCTGGAACGCGGGACGCTGATCCCGCGCAACCAGAAATAGGAGGCAAGAACCGCCGCATCAGACAGCACCGGATTGCCCACCTGGTCGCCTGCCGCCACAAAGGTCGGCATCAGGCCGATGGCATCGACAGTCTGCGTGAGTGTCTCTTCCGGCAGATGAATCGACACCGCGACATGGGAGAGCGGCGGCACGGAAAGGTCTACCGGGTCACTGACGACTCGCGCGCCGGGCAACACGGTCACCTGCTGGCTGCCTGAAAAGTGCACTTCCCGGCCACTGCCAGCCACCAGACTGCCATCCGCATTGGCCAGCGCCGAGTGGACCTTGCCCAGCAAGACAGGCTGCGCGCCATTGCGATTGGCAAATTCGAGGCGGATCTGGTCACCTCCAGTACTGACACGCGCGATCATGCGCACGGTCTGGTCAGCCAGAACGGCAGGGTAGGGGACGCGCGGGTTGGGAGGGGGAGGTTGATCGGAGGGCGGCATTGGCGGCGACGGAGGTGGCTGCCGACCGGCAAAGGGCGAGGGCGGATCAGGTTGCAGCGGCAGGGCTGTTCCCCAGCTTTCAACCCATGGGGAGGCGCCACCATCGCTTGCGGCAAAAGCTGGGGGCGGGGCCATGAATAGGGCAAGTACCGCCACAAGATTCAGATAGCATCGCATCGACCGCCTCTCCCTTTACGCAAGGATAGCCGCCGCAATTTCACACTGCAAACGATTGCTTACCCCGCCGCGCACGCTATGTTCCGATGGCAAAGGGAAAATGAGAGGAAAATGCCGTGGCGAGGATTTCGCTGATTCTGGCGGCAAGCGCCACGCTTTGCAGCGCAAGTGCGGCGGCACAGGCGCAGGATATGGGTTCGTCCGTCATGCTTGGGCGCGAATTTGCCGCGGTGAATGGCACGACAATCCGCTGTCCTCTGCCAGTCCCGCGCGATGCGGCAACGCTTGCCGCGCAGTTCGACACAGCGCCCCGCGATCTGGACGAAATGTCGGCCATGGCGGCGCATTTCTTTTCCGCCGACAGCCCGATGGGCGCGGCGTTTCGGGAACGTCAGGCGGCGCAATTTGCCAGCGACTGGCCGCTGCGCTGCCGCTATCGCGATGCCAATGCCGATCTGATCGCCAGCGGGACGCGGCCGCGGATCGTGTTCATGGGCGATTCGATCACTGAAGGCTGGGTGGAGGCGGACCCGGCCTTCTTTGCCGATAACGGGTTTGTGGGGCGGGGCATCAGCGGCCAGAGCAGTCCGCAGATGCTGGCCCGCTTCCATCAGGATGTTATCGCCCTGCATCCGCAGGCGGTGCACATCATCGCGGGCACCAATGACATAGGCGGCGCGACCGGCCCGATCACCGAGGACGAGTATCTTGGCACCATCGGCGCAATGATTGATCTTGCCCGCGCCAACGGTATCGCGGTGATCCTTGGCGCATTGCCGCCCATGTCGCGGCTCCTCCCCCGACCCGATTTCGACACGCGGCCTGTGGTCGCACACCTTAACGCCCGACTGGGTGAGCTGGCACGGGCCAAGGGCGTGACCTTTGTCGATTATTTCACGCCGTTGAAAACACCGGATGGCGCATTTGACCCCGCTTTTGCCAATGATGGTGTGCATCCCACGCGGGCCGGCTATGCCCTAATGCGCAATCTGGCCGAAGCCGCCGCGCGCGAGGTATTGGAGGATTGAGGCCGCCTATTCGGCCACCGTGCTTGCGCGCACGATAAGCTGAGGTTGCAGCGTGACCGATTCCACGCTTTCCCCGGCAATCTTGCGAAACAGCAGATCAACCAGCGCATCGGCCCCCGCTTCCAGATCCTGCCGCACCGAGCTTAGCGCAGGCACGGTGCGCCGGGCGAGATCAAGATCGTCAAAGCCGATAACCTTGACATCCTGCGGCACCGAACGGCGGCGGTCCTGCAAGGCTTGCAGGGCAGTCATCGCGATCGTGTCGGAGGTGGCGAAAATGCCGTCCAGCCGGTCGGCAAGATCGAGGAAGCCGGAGATATCCTCCAGCGCCTGTTCGGGGACGAAATGCACAGGCAGCGTGGTGCCCACCGCGTTTTCTCCCGACTGGCGCAGCGCATCGCGGAAACCGTTGAGCCGCTCCTCAACCTCAGGAACAGAAGGGTCGCCAAAGAAGGCCAGCCGGCGGCATCCGAGCGAAAGCAGGTGCTGGGTGGCGATCAGGCCGCCGCGCCGGTTGTCGCTGCCGACCGAACAATAACTCTGGTCGGTCTGGGCCGCACCCCAGACGACAAGCGGTGCGTAATAGCGCGCCACGGCGTTGATCACGTCGGACTGATTGGACTGGCCAATGATGATCATGCCATCCACCCGGCCACTGTCGATCTGGCGCGAGAGCCATTCGGGGTCGTGCGGCACAATCTTGCTCAGCAGCAGATCATAACCCCGGTCGGCCACGCGATCGGCGATGTAGCCAAGCAGCGTCATGAAGAAAGGGTCTGAGATATGCTGGCTTTTCTCATGCCCCAGCGGAACGATCACGCCCACCGTGCCGGTGCGCCCGATACGCAGATTGCGCGCCATGCTGCTGGGGCGGAAATCGAACTGCTCGGCCAATGCGCGGATGCGTTCGCGGGTGGCGGCGGAAATATTGCCCGTCCCGGCCAGCGCGCGTGATACCGTGGCCGTGGAGACCCCGGCGATTTCGGCCAGATCCTGAATGTTCTGGGGCTTGCGGGATATGCCGCGCGATTTCGGCGGTTGGTTGCCCTTCATCCCCATGCCTTTCCTGTGCAATCCTTCGCCGCGGCCAGAGATGCCCATCCCCTTGTGCCTGCAACGTCATCATTTTCATAACGCGGTTGCGGCCAAGCGCAATGCCTACTAACAGTTTGCGTAATCGATTGCAGAATCGAATATATGGGAGGGTTTCCGATGCGTGCGGCACTGCGCTGGTATTTTCGGCCGTTCCGGTCGGTCGTTGTTGCGGCCTGTTTCAGCCTGCTTTCCCTTTGCCTTCTTGCGGCAATTGCACCTGCCCGCGCACAAGTGCCCGCTGGCGAATTGCGGGCAGGCGCGGCGCGTGTGGACATAACCCCTGCGACTTCAGAGCTGCCACCGACATCGCAGGGTGTGCTCGACCCGCTTTATGCCCGCGCCATCGTCATCGACAACGGAAACAGCCGGGCCGCTCTGCTGACAGTCGATGCGGGCGGGCTGCCGACGGCCCTGTGGGAGGCGCTTCGCGTCCGGGCGGAAAGTGAACTCGGCATTCCGCGCGCCAACTTCCTGCTTACCGCCACGCATACGCACAGTGCCCCCTTCCGCCGCGCCGAGGGGTTTGAGGAGCAGCTGTTTGCCGCCGTGCGCGAAGCTGCCCGCCAAATGCAGCCTGCGCGCATGGCCTTTGGCACCGGGCAATCCTGGATCAATGTCAACCGCAACAGGATCGACCCGCAAACGCGCCGCTGGTGGGAAGGGCCAAACTACGATGGGCCTTCGGACAAGACCGTAGCCGTCATGCGGTTCGAGACGCTGGAGGGTGCGCCGATTGCGGTGTATTACAACTACGCCGTCCATCCGGTGATCACGGGCAATCTCGACATGATCAGCGGCGACATTCCCGGCGCAGCCTCGGCCTATCTCGAAGCGTCGCTGGGGGGTGATGCGGTGGCCGTGTGGTCGACCGGTGCATCGGGTGACCAGAACCCGATCTTCTTCAACCAGACCTATGAGCTGCGCGCGATCCGCATTGCGGATTATGCGCGCCGTGGCGAGGATATTTCCAATGCCATGCCTCCGGGAGGACAGGGGCTCGACCGCGGCAATCCGCGCGTGCAACTTCTGCTGGAACAGCAGAAGCAGGTCAATTCCGCTCTGGGGCTGATGCTGGCGGAGGAGGTGCTGCATATCATGCGCGAAGGCTTGCAGCGGCCGCAGCGCAGCGTGGAGATTGCCGGCACACAGCGGTCGGTATTCTGCCCCGGACGGCGGCGGCTGGACAGCGGCCGCGCAGGATATCCCGGCCAATATGAGGATGCCGATCCCTTGCCCATCGGCCTTGCCATGCTGCGGATCGGGGATGTCTATCTGGGCGGGGTCGATGCGGAGGTGTTCAATCCCATTGCCACGCGGTTCAAGGCCGAATCGCCCCGGCAGAACGCGGTTATGGTGACGCTGACCAACGGGACCGCCGGCACCGGCTACATTCCGCACGATGCCGCCTATGCCCAATATACCTTCGAAGTGGTCTCCTCCCGCCTCCAGCCCGGATGCGCCGAAAGCGCGATCGTGAATGGCCTGCTTGATCTGATCGGGGAGGTGGAGAAGTGAACCTTCGCCTCCGGTTCGCGCTGACCTTCGCTCTTCTGGCGAGCTTGGCGCTGCTGTCTGCCGCGCCCCTTGCAGCCCAGGGGGACGAACGGCTGGGCGAGGACGGCACCGTTCGCATGGATGGCGTCTCTGTCCCGCTGTCCAACCTGATGAGCGAGGAAGCGCGCGAATATCTGCGCCATCTCATCCTCGACAAGCCATTCGGAACGGCTGTGCCGGATATTGCCGAGGAGCGCGCCCGGCAGGACGCCATTATGCAAGGTTTCCTTGATCCGATGCGTCGGCGTTATGCCGTGGATATCGCGCAGGACACCATCGGCGGCGTCGTGGTCGATATCGTCACCCCGGCTGGCGGGGTGCCGGCGAATCACTCTGACCGGGTGCTCATCAATCTGCATGGCGGCGGATTTGTTACAGGCGCGCGCTCGGCATCACTGGTGGAAGCGGTGCCACTGGCCGCGCTGATGCAGATCAAGGTCGTTTCGGTCGATTACCGCATGGCGCCAGAACATGGCTTTCCTGCGGCAAGTGAAGATGTGGAAAGCGTGTACCGCGCGCTGCTGGAGCACTATGAACCGGGCAAGATCGCAATCTACGGCTGCTCAGCCGGCGGCTTTCTCACGGCGCAGGCGCTCGCCCGATTTCAAGCGCAAGGGCTGCCCAATCCGGCGGCCGCGGGCGTATTCTGCGCCGCGCTCGATGGCTACAGCGGCGGCGATGCGACCGTGCTTGCCGGCCCCTTGCTGGGTTTTCTCCCACCAACGCCCTCTGCACCCCGAACAGCCCCGCCTCCCGCCGCAGGCCCGAATTACATGAGCAGCGCGCAAAGGGATGATCCGCTGGCCTATCCGCTGGCATCGGCCGAGGTGATCGCGCAATTCCCGCCCACGCTTTTCATCAGCGGCACCCGCTCGTTCGAGTTTTCCGCCGCGCTCAACTCGCATAACGCGCTGGCCCGCGCGGGCGTCGAATCCCGGTTTCACGGGTGGGACGGGATGTTCCATGGCTTCATCTACAATTCCGACCTGCCCGAAGCACGCGAGGCCTACGCAATCATGGCCGACTTTTTTCAAACCCATCTGGCGGACTGATCCATGCAACCCAGCACACCGATGCAAGGCAAGGGCAGTTCCGTTCTGCTGAAAGTCCTCGTCTTCGCCATGTTTGCCATGTTCGCGATGACGACGGATTCGGTCGGCGTGGTGATCCCGGAAGTGATCCGCGAGTTCGACCTGGGGCTGACGGCGGGCGGGTCGTTCCAGTATGCCACGATGTCCGGCATCGCCATTTCCGCCATCGGACTGGGCTTTCTGGCCGATCGGCTTGGTCGCAAGGCCACCATATTGATCGGACTGTCGCTGTTCGCGCTGGGGTCGGCCTTGTTTGCGGCCGGCAATGATTTCCTGTTCTTCACCACGCTGCTTTTCGTATCGGGGCTGGGGATCGGGATATTCAAATCAGGCGCGCTTGCCCTGATCGGCGACCTTTCCAGTTCCACCACGCAGCACGTGCGCACCATGAACCTGATCGAGGGCTTCTTTGGAGTGGGCGCAATCATTGGCCCCGCGCTTGTCGCCTATCTGCTGCAAGTGGGGGCGAGCTGGATCTGGGTCTATCTGCTGGCGGCGGTGATGTGCGGCTTGCTGATTATTGGCACCACGCTCGCCCGCTTCCCCGCGCCTGTTCAATCGCTGGAAAGACCGACACGCGCCAGCGATGCGATCCGGTTGACGACTGATCCGGCGGCGCGGTTTTTCAGCCTTGCGCTGATGCTCTATGTCGCCGCGGAGGCGGCAATCTATGTCTGGGCGCCGACATATCTTGCCGCGTATGAAGGGCCGTGGATCGTGCTGGCCGGATTTGCCGTTTCCATATTCTTCGTGTTGCGTGCGGCAGGCCGTTTTCTGGGGGTGTGGCTGCTGGGCCGATACAGCTGGTCTTTCGTCATCACCATATGCAGTGCGGCCATGGCGCTGCTGTTCTGGGTGGCCGTAATCGGCGGGCGCGAGGTGGCGATTTTTGCGCTGCCGATGACGGGTCTGTTCATGTCGGTCCTGTATCCGACGATAAATTCCACTGGAATCAGTTGTTTCGACAAGCGGCGGCATGGTTCGATTGCGGGCTTGCTGCTGTTCTTCACCTGCGTCAGCGCGGTGCTGGCCCCCTTGGCGATGGGGGCAGCGGGCGATCTCCTTGGCGATAGCCGATTCACGATCGTGCTGGGCGCGGTATTTGCCACCTTGCTTGTGGGTCTTTGCTGCTGGAACGCCGTGCGCCAGCCATTCGCCGCACGCCTGGCAGAGCGCAACCTGGCCGATTACGCCCCGGTTGCCAGTTAAGGCGTGGCGGCTGCAATGAACGATCCAGCACAATTCGACGGGAGCCTTGCCGCGGGGATTGCCCGCAATCGATTGCGTTTGATGGCGAATGTGCTTACTCGAACAATGTGGCGGCAACAGGCTAGGCAATGATGAGGGCTTCAGCGGATAATGGATGTAAGTGCGCGGCGCGCGTGATGGACATTTGCATTACCGGCAGGGCGGGGCTGTGAACAGCAACTGCCCGTCCGCCATCCCTGCTTCGCAAAGCCACCAGCCGGAATACTGGCAGGCCCCGCAAAGCGGCGATTTTCTGAATCCCAACAGCAATTTTGCGCCGGTCATCACGCAGGCCTGTTTTGCCCGAATTGCGCCCGATCTCGATATTTGGGACGCGTGGCCCATTCAATTGCCTGATGGGACGCCGGCCCGGATGGACGGTGGTGACGTGTTGTGGATGGCGCTGGGTGCACCGCATTTTGCAGACCCGGATCAACGCCACAGCCATGCGCGCATCCATCTGTTGCAACAGTCCGGTGTGCATTGGCGACATCTTGGCCCAGCCATGCCCGACGAATTTTCCCCCGGCAGCAGGGAGTGGTCCGGGTCTGCCATTCTGTTGCCGGACATTCGGGAGGTGCTGCTGTTCTTCACCGCCACGGGGCGTCGGGGCGAGCGCAAGGCGTCATTCGAACAGCGCATCTTCAGCGCCCGCGCCACCTTGTCCGCAAACGCGCCCTATACCTTGACCGCGTGGCGGGACCTTGCCGAAGCTTTCGTGCGCGATCCGGCGCATTACATGGCCAGCGATGCAGGGCAGGGGGCGCTGGGCACTATCAAGGCATTCCGCGACCCCGCCTATTTCCGTGACCCCAGCGACGGTGCCAGCTATCTCTTTTTTGCCGGCTCTGCCGCCCATGCGGTATCGGATTACAACGGCGTGATCGGTCTTGCAGTTGCACAGGACGCCGCGCTGTCCCGTTGGAACCTGCTGCCACCTATCGTTAATGCCGAAGGATTGAACAACGAACTGGAACGGCCGCACGTCGTGCATCATGGCGGGCGATATTACCTGTTCTGGTCGACCCAGCGCCATGTATTCAATCCGGCAGGGCCAATCGGACCGACGGGGCTTTATGGGATGGTGAGCGAGTCCATCGCCGGTGAATGGAAACCGCTCAACGACACCGGCCTGGTGTTCGCCAACCCGCCCACCGCGCCGGCACAGGCCTACAGTTGGCTGGTCATGCCCGATCTGTCCGTGACCAGCTTTGTCGACGACTGGGGCGAGGATTCGCCAGGGAAAACCCGGCATTTTGGTGCAAGTTTTGCGCCATTCCTGCAACTTCACATCACGGGCAACCGGGTTTCACTCGTCTAGCAGCGCCTTGCGGTGCGGCGCATTGCCTGACCCTATGCAATCGATTGGCGAAAACCGATTGACAGCGATACCAGTTTAGATGATCTAACGGTGCAAACGATTGCCTTCAACGAGCAATCGATCACTGTGAGGAGGGGTGCATGAAACTTTATCGGCAATTGGCCGCAAGTGCCGCAATGGCAGCAGCGCTGAGTTCGGTCGCGGCCTACGCGCAGCAGAATAGCGTCAGCGAGGAAGAGAGCGACAGCGTTCAAGGCAACAGCGCCCGCAGCGACCAGATCCTCGTCACTGCATCCAAGACCGGCGCCCAGGACCTGCAGGAAGTCCCCTTGGCCATTCAGGTGTTCGACGGCGACAGCCTGCGCGAACGCAATATCACCACGATCGGCGATCTGGTGTCCAGCGTGCCCGGCGCGCAGGAAGGATTCCGCCAGTCCAATGCCTCACGGTTCTACAATTTGCGCGGCAATGTGACGCAAAACGGCGATTCCCCGATCGGCTATTATCTCGACGATACGCCGTTCATCGTGACCAATTTCGGCATCGCACCGCCGGTTCGCTTCATCGACATTGAGCGGGTCGAAGTCCTGCGCGGCCCGCATGGCACGCTGTATGGCCAGGGTTCTTCGGGCGGGGTATTCATCTTTCACACCCGCGATCCTGATCTCAACAGCCTTGAATACGCTTTCGAGGGGGAAAGCTCCTACACCCGCACAGCCGGGGGGCTGAACTGGGGCGGGGCAGGAGCCGTTTCGGTTCCCATTGTGGAAGATGTGCTGGCCGTGCGTGTCAGCGGCGGCGTGTCGCGCGATGCCGGCTATGCCGATGTCTATTTCGGCCCCTTCGACGGGACGCCCGATCAGACCAATGTGAACGAAGCGCGCAACAGCGACATCCGCGTGGTTGCCTTGTTGCAACCGGCGGACAATGTGCAGATCCGCGCACAGTACTGGAACTTCCGCCCGCGGCAGGATTTCACCGGTTTCACCGCCTCGGTTGACCCGGTGTATTTCCAGAACACCGCCGGCCAGCAGGGCTTCTCCAACGGCGATTTTGAATTGATGAGCCTCACGGCCACGTTGGATTTTGACGGCTTCACCGTAACCAGTGCGACGAGCAATCTGGAAGGTGCCTTCGGCATCAACATTCCCATTTCCCCTGCTGGCTTCTTCTCCAGCCAGTTCTTCCCCAAGATGTTCGCGCAGGAATTCCGGGTGAATTCTAACGGCAATGGTCCGTTCAACTGGGTGGTTGGCGCGGCCTATCAGGATGGCAGCGGCCCGCAGGTTAACGCCCTGAAAATTCCGCCGTTCGGCGTCGATATCAATGCAGACAACGATACACTTACCGAAAACTGGGCAATCTTCGGCGAGGTGAGTTACGAGTTGCTCGACGGCAAGCTGATCCCCTTGCTGGGCATCCGCACCTATCATGACAACCGCTCGTTCAGCGACGCCGGTGGTGTGGTGCCGACCAAGGCGAACAAGGAAACCTGGCGCGCCAGCCTGACCTATCTGCCGACAGATAATCTCACCATGTTCATCTCCGCCGCCACAGGTTTCCGGCCCGGTATTGTGCAGTCACGCGTTCAGGTGCAGTCGCTTGAACTCGCAGGTGTCCCCGCGGCCGTTGCCCTTCAGCCCGAAAGCTCTCGCAACTACGAATTCGGTCTCAAATGGCGTTCGCTTGACGATGCCTTGGTGGCAGGGCTCAATCTCTATCGCCTCAAATATACGAATCTCCAGACCTCGGTCACGGGCGGTATCGAGGGTGTGAACGGGTTTGCCAATTTCGGTGATGCCACAACGCAGGGTATCGATCTGGAACTGCGCTGGAACACCCCGCTCGATGGGCTCAATCTGGGCTTTGTCGGCAATATCAACGACAGCGAATACGACACGGTCAATGCTGTAATCGGCGGTAACCAGCCCCTGCTTCAGCCCGGTTCGCGGCTGCTCAATACCTTGGCGAACAACTTCCGCGTCGATGCCAATTACAACGCCCAGATATCCCGCGATCTGGATTTCTTCTCCAACGTAGCGCTCAGCCACAGTGGCAACCGTCTGCAAGCGAATGGCATTACGGCGCGTTCATACAATCTGGTCTCGCTTACGGCGGGGGTGCGTCGGGGCAGCTGGGAACTGGCGCTTATCGGGAACAATCTGTTTGACGAACGCGGTCCGACCTTTGTCGGCACCGCAGGGCCACTTTCGGGTTCGGGCCCGACGCCGCGGACGATCGGTTTGCGCCTTCGTACGACATCGTTCTGACCGCGGGCCGGCAGCCTCCATCTCTCCCGCGTGAGGCTGCCGGCATCCGTGATTGGCAGATTGGCTGTGTTGCTCCATGCTAAACGCGGCGCAGGCAATTCGGGAGCGTGCATGAGAATCGAAGGCATGACACTGTCGCGGCGCGATTTTGGCGGTCTGGGCTTGATGTCACTGGCCGCCGCGATGCTGGCGAAGCCGGGCTTGGCTTTTGCCGCGGCCTCCCAAGGCGAATGGAACGCGCACAGCCTGTCGGTGGCGGAACGGTTGCGTTCGATCGCGCCCGAATTGCGCCCGGCTGCGCGCCGCATGATCGAGAACGGCTTTCCGCCGATCACTGAGGAAGTGCTGCAGGCCATCGCGCAAACCCCGATGCAAGTGCAGCCCATGCCAGACATTGCCGCCGATATACCGGTTTACGAACACCGCGTTCCCGCAGCCGGTTCCTTGCCCGAAGCGCTGGTCTTCGTGATCAATTCCGAACCGACGCTCGCCCGTCCTGCCATTCTGCACATTCACGGCGGCGGGCATGTCGTGGGCAGCGCACGGGGGGAGATCCCGCTGCTGCAGGAAACGGCGCGGGATCTGGATTGCACCCTTGTTTCGGTGGAATACCACTTGTCGCCGCTTGTGCGTTACACCACGTCCACCGAAGAAAATTACGCGGCGCTGCTTTGGCTTCATCGCAACGCGGCGGCGCTGGGTGTGGATGCGGAGCGCATAGCTGTGATGGGCGAAAGCGCCGGCGGCGGCCATGCCGCAATTCTGGCGATCAAGGCGCGTGATCGGGGTGAGGTTCCGTTGCTTTTTCAGTCTCTCGTCTATCCCATGCTGGATGACCGGACGGGAAGCACGCGCGCGGTGCCTGCGCATATTGCCACAGTTGGCTGGAGCCCGCCGGAAAATCGCCTCGGCTGGCGCAGCTTTCTGGGGATGGAGCCGGGATCAGCCCATATTCCTGCCGAAGCGGCGCCGGCCCGCCTGACGGACTTTCGCGGCTTGCCCCCGGCCTGGATCGGGGTAGGCAGCGTCGATCTGTTTGCCAGCGAGGATATCGATTATGCCCGCAAACTGGTGGAGGCCGATGTCCCGACCGAATTGCTGGTTGTGCCCGGCGGGTTCCACGGCTTCGACCGGATAGCCGCAGAAACGGCGGCCGCACAGGCCTTCACGCGGTCGAAGCTGAATGCGCTGCGCCGCGCCTTTGCCAATGGTTGAGAGCACGACGCAGCAACCGCGCCTGGCCGGCGTCGAACTGGGCGGCACCAAGTGCGTGGTGGTGTTGGGAGCAGGTCATGCCATTGTCGCGCGCGAGCAATTCCCCACGACGACGCCGGATGAGACGCTGAGCCGGGCGGCGCAAATCCTGCGCCAGTGGGATATGGCAGAGCCGCTGGCGGCCTTGGGCATTGCCAGTTTCGGGCCTGTCCGGATTGATCCAGCCGCCACGGATTTCGGGAGCATTCTTACCACGCCCAAGCCCGGCTGGGCAGGGGCACAGGTGTTGGCAAGACTTCAGAGCGCTATTGCCGGACCGATCGGGCTCGATACCGATGTCAATGCCGCTGCCCTGGCAGAGCACGCGCACGGCGCGGCGCGGGGCTGTTCCAACGTGGTTTACCTTACCATCGGCACAGGGCTTGGCGGCGGCGTTCTGACCGAGGGCCGGCCCGTGCACGGCGCGCTTCATCCGGAGATCGGACATATTCGTTTGCGCCGCGCTTCCGGAGATAGTTTTGCCGGTATCTGTCCCTTCCACGGTGATTGCGTGGAGGGGCTGATCGCCGGCCCGGCGCTGGCGGAGCGGCTTGGCGGCAGGGCGGCAGAGCTTGCCCCGTCGGATCCGGCATGGCGGTTTGTTGCGCATGATCTGGCACAGCTGATCGCGTGCCTCATGCTCACATTTTCGCCGCATCGCATCGTCATCGGCGGTGGAGTTGCCCTTGGGCAACCGCACCTGATTGACAGCGCGCGGCTGCAGGTTCCGGCTTTGCTGGCGGATTACCTTGGCGCGCTGGATGCCGCGAAGATGGAGGATCTGGTGCGCCCGGCCACGCTGGGTGAAAATGCCGGCCCCATCGGTGCCCTCGTGCTCGCAGCCGGCGCCTTGGCGCGGCAAGAGGAAAAGGCTCTTGATTAACTGGGTGGCGGTGGGAGAGAGCCTGCGGACGAACTCTCTCGTCAAAGCTGCGCGAAGATAGGTGATGCTGGAGCGGAAACCTGCGTAGGCGCTCGACAGGCGGACGGTCAATTGCCTACACACATCACATGCCAACTGCATACCACAGCAAATACATAGCCTACGATCTGACAAAGCAGGCGCCCCCGGGCGATGCCGACCAACTCTCGATGTCGCTATTCGATGCATCGGTCGATCTTAATCCCCATCAGATCGAAGCAGCGATGTTTGCTTTACAATCACCAATCTCAGAAGGGGCCATACTCGCTGATGAGGTCGGGCTAGGAAAGACCATTGAAGCGGGGATCGTACTTTGCCAAAAATGGGCAGAGCGCAAAAGACGACTTCTAATCATTTGCCCAGCATCAATCCGGCAGCAATGGGCCAACGAGCTGACGGAGAAATTCAACCTTCCGGCAGTCGTCATTGATGCCAAAACGCACCGATCACTTCGACGCGAAGGCCACGCCTCGCCGCTGGAGCAAAAGGCCGTGGTCATCCTGTCGTACCATTACGCGGCCAAGCTGCAGGACGAGCTTCGTCATATCGCCTGGGACCTCGTTGTTATCGACGAGGCCCACAAGCTCCGCAACGCCTACCGCCCGAGCAATCGTATTGGCCAGGCTCTGCGCTGGGGGACTGAAGGCCGCAAAAAGCTCCTACTCACGGCCACGCCGCTTCAAAACAGCCTCATGGAACTCTACGGGCTGACATCGTTCATTGACGAGAACATTTTCGGTGACCCGAATGCCTTCCGCGCCAAATACGTAAACGCTGGCGGCGACATCCCTGGCCTGCGCCAACGGCTGGCGACATTCTGCAAGCGCACCCTGCGCAAGCAGGTTTTGGAATACGTCCGCTACACCCAGCGCCGGGCCGTCACGCAGCCGTTCTGCCCGACGGACGCCGAGCAGGCGCTTTACGACGCCATTTCCAGATTTCTGCAGCGTGAGGACAGCTACGCGATCCCGACGCGGCAGCGGCATCTGACTGTCCTGATCCTGCGCAAGTTACTCGCATCATCTTCACACGCTATCGCGGGCACGTTGGCCACGTTGCAACAGCGGCTGGTCGATCTTCGCGACGGTGCCGAGCCAGATGACAACTGGACCGACGACATCATCACAGCCGAGGAGATCGAGGAGGAATTGCTCGACGAATGGCTTGCCGATGAAGATGAAGCCGACCAGTCACCCACCGTCATCGAGCCAGCTCGGCTCCGTTCCGAAATTGACGAGATTGCCGCGCTGGCAGCAATGGCACGCTCGATCGGCACCGACACAAAGTCCAAGGCCCTGCTCACCGCACTCGACATCGGTTTTGCCGAACAGAGCCGGATGGGAGCCGCCCGTAAAGCTCTGATCTTCACGGAATCCCGCCGCACCCAGGATTACCTCTACGCTTTCCTCGAATCCCATGGATATGCCGGGCAGGTCGTCACCTTCAGCGGCACCAACAACGGTCCGCGCACAGCCGAAATTTATGACCAGTGGGTCAAAGCCAATGCCAACAGTGGCCGGGTCACGGGATCTCGCGCAATCGACCTTCGCAGCGCCCTGATCGACGAATTCCGAGATCATGCCTCGATCATGATCGCCACCGAGGCTGCGGCCGAAGGTGTCAACCTGCAGTTCTGCTCCCAGGTCATCAATTACGATTTGCCCTGGAACCCGCAACGGATCGAGCAGCGCATCGGCCGCTGCCACCGCTACGGACAGACCCACGATGTCATCGTCATCAATTTCCTGAACGAACGCAACGATGCCGATCAGCGGGTCCACGCCCTGCTGACCGAGAAGTTCAACCTGTTCGACGGTGTCTTCGGTGCATCCGACGACGTGCTTGGCTCGATCGAATCTGGCGTTGATTTCGAGAAGCGGATCCTCGCGATTTACCAGGACTGTCGTACACCAGACGAGATCGTTGCGGCGTTCGATGCCCTGCAGGCCGAGCTCGACGAACAGATCAGCGCCCGCATGGAAGATACCCGCAAGGCCCTGCTGGAGCACTTCGACGAGGACGTTCACGCAAGGCTGCGACTTCGGTTGGAAAATGCGCGCCAGCAGCTTGATCGGGTAGGCCGCGCCTTCTGGAACCTAACCGAATTTGTGCTGCAGGACCGCGCCAGCTTTGATGAAGATGCGCTGACGTTCGAGCTGACGTCACCTCCCGCCGCGGACATTCCCAAGGGCCGGTACCATCTAATTTCCCGGAATGCTGCCGGTCAGCGCCCCTTGGCCGAGCATGGCTACTTCCTCTACCGTCTATCGCACCCGCTCGGCGAATGCGTGATCGAGCAGGCCAAAGCAGCCGAAACGCCAATCGCCGAGTTGCGCTTCGACATCTCCTCGCATCCGGGGCGGGTCGCGGTAGTCGAAGCACTGAAGGGACGGAGTGGCTGGCTCACCCTGCGGCGCCTGACCGTGTCCGCGTTCGAAACCGAAGAGTATCTGCTGTTCTCCGCTATCGATGATGCAGGACGATCCATCGACCAGGAGGCCTGCACAAAGCTATTTGGAATCGCCGCGACGGTTGATGAATGCGCCATCCTGCCGCAAGACCTGTCCGCCCGGCTGGATGCCGAAGCCGATCAGCACGTTCGGGCCACGCTCAATCGCTCGTTGGAGGCCAACAACAAGCATTTCGCAGTGGCCCGCGAACGACTGGAGCAATGGGCGGAGGACAAGATCTTCGCCGCAGAAAAGGCGTTGAAGGACACCAAGGAGCAGATCAAAATGCTCCGTCGAGAGGCCCGTCAGGCAACCACCCTCGAGGAGGAGCACGGCTTCCAGTCACGGATCCAGGAGTTGGAGCGCCGCCAGCGCAAGCAGCGTCAGGACATTTTCGCCCAAGAGGATGAAATCGCCGACAAACGTGATGAGCTGATCGCTGGGCTGCAGAAACGCATGCAGCGTGCGCAAGCGAGTGAAACCTTGTTCACGATCCGCTGGTCCGTCGTATAGGACTACGGACGTGGTCTGAGCCCCTAGATTTCTTCCAGTGATAAGTAGAGTCCGGCCCTGAGAAGGAGACGGACGAATGAAGCGGAGCAGGTTCAGCGAGGAGCAGATCATCGCTGTTTTGAAGGAGCAGGAAG